>JAQYSN010000182.1 GCA_028725265.1 Spirochaetales bacterium
ATTCAAGAATAATAATTCAGTCCCTCACTCAAAGTTCACTTGCAAGTCCTTCCGAACAGGCAGAAATTTTTGCATCCACAATCAAAATATGCTCAAAGTTCACAGAGGATGAAAACTACCAGGTTAAGAAACAACTTGAGTATCAGCACAGTCTTAGTTCCTATTCATCAGACGAATTTGCCTCTTTTATAGCCTATCAGTGTGCATTCAACAAAAATTCTGTTTTGTCATCTTTTTACGAGTTGCAAAAATATGAAGACATATCCGCCATTCAAATGGAAAAAGTTTTTGAAAGAGAACCCTATGTTTTTCTTCTCATTCATCCGGCAACCTATTCCAAGTACAAAAGAGATTTTACAAAAAAAGGATGGGAAACACTTTCAAGCGAAAATGCATTCTGGTACACGAATTCAAAATACACACCTTTTGTAATGATGGCGATTGCAACGACGAGCAACCTACAAAAACTGGGAAAGTCTGAAGACAAAAAGACTTCAGAACCGGCACCCGTTTCACAAAAAATTCTCGAAAACATGAAAGACTCTTCCTACAGCGGAAAGCTCAAAAATGGTATTGATTATTATTGCGTCGAAAACAACCTCTGTTCAAACGTAACGTTATTAATCCACGTTGACGGAGGTGAAATCCTTCATGAAAAACCAAAGCGCGGAATGGAAAGCGTGCTTCTAAAAAACCTTGCAAAAAATATAGAAATGCAGATAAAGAAGGCCTATGAAGCAAAGATTATTTCAGACATGGCATCGATAAAAGTCGAATCAAAAACCTATTCTGGATTCATCTCTGTAACCTTTGTGAGTCAAGATTTTGACAACATCTGTAGGTGCATAAACAATGCGATGGCTTTCGGAAACACAACTCCAGCCATGGAAGACGAAATAATTCTTCAAGACAAATCACTCTGGCAATTCGAAAGCAGCGGAGTAGACTTGCAGTTAAAATACAGAGCTCTCTCGCACTTTTTCAAGAACAGCGGATATGACTATCTTTTCAGCTGTACATCAGACATTCTTCAGGACGTCTCATACAACGAGATAAGCGCCCTATATGCACAGTTTTTAGATTCAAGAGTAATCAAACTGATAGTCAGCGGAAACAGCGGGAAACAAAAAGACGAACTCGAAGAACTTCTTTCCAAGACTTTTGCCATTTTGAGAAGCAAGGAACCAAAAATCGTCAAAAGAGATTTTCCGATAGACTTCAAGGAAACAGTACAGATTGCAAAGGTCAAAAGGATTTTCGGCTCTGATATAAGTGCAAAAGATGCTGAACCTCGCCCCGAACATCTGATTCCGACAAGTGAGTTCAAAGATCCAGCCCTGGTTTTCATAAGATGCCCGAAAATGAGTGAAGAAAACTACGCTGATTTTCTACTTGCGCTTGAAGCCATGAAGGAAAAAATCAAGAGACAAGGCATCAAAAGCGAATTGATAAGCGACGCAAGGCTGTTTCAGTTTGAAGAACTAGATTCCTTCATTGCACTTGAATTTTTCGAAGTCAAAAACTCAAAGAGCCTTTACAAGTTATTTTCCGACATAACGAACAGCAATGAAATCCTTACCGATTCTGAGATTGCTAAAGCAAAAATCAGTATTCAAAAAGAGCTTTTTGAAGGGTACGGAATTTCAGAAGAAACTGCGATAATCCTAGATTCAAATCTCTGTCGTTCAGGAAATGCATTCTTCTATATCGACCTGTTTGAAAAACTCCAGAAAAGCCAGAGTTCAAACGTAAGAAAAGCCTATTCAGATTATGTTTCAAAATGCGAGACTTACTGGATTTTTTCGGCAGATACAAAGCGTTAGCCTGTTCAATATTTCACAACTTTTAGCCAATCTGCTGTGAAATTTGCAATTTTTTAATTAACAAAAATCCCCATTTAGTTTAACCTTAGGTTCATCAAGCTTTATATATATTTTTTGGAGGCAAACCAAAATGTCAAAAATTACAATTATAGGAGCCGGACAAGTTGGCTCAACGATAGCATTCTCACTTACATTGAAACAATTGGCATCAGAAATAGTGCTTATTGATGTCCTCAAAGAAAAGGCAATGGGAGAAGCCATGGACATTAGACAAGGAAC
>JAQYSN010000183.1 GCA_028725265.1 Spirochaetales bacterium
TGCATCACCCGCTCGCGTAAGTATAACTTTGTTTTTTGGGTCGATTTCAAGGATTCGGTTCCAATATTCGATTGAACGATATTGCTGGTTCATACCTCTGTAGCAGTCAGCAAGACCGAAAAGGGCATAGAAGTTTTTAGGATCCATTTCAAGGGCTTTCTCAAAAAACGGTACGCCTTTATCAAAAGTTCTGAGTTTTCTATGGCAGTTACCGATGGATGTCAAAACCCTGATATCAACGTTATTTTGATTGAGATTAAGCATTCGTGTCCAATAATACAATGATTCCCTGTATTCTTTGAAATCATAATTCAAATGTCCAAGTCCAATCAAAGCGTAGGTGTTGTTCTCTTCCATGTCCAAAACTCTAAGATACAACTGCTTTGATTTTTTGAAATCGCGGATTTTTCTATATGCATCAGCAACTCGCGTTAAAACCGTGATATTTTTGTCATCGTGAACTAGGTATTGTTCCCAAATTTCAATTGCACTATGAAACTGATTAAGAGCTTTATAGCAATCTGCAAGTCCAAAAAGGGCATAATTGTTGCCCGGATGATATGTAAGGCACTGTTTGTAAAACTTGATTGCTTCGTTGAAGTTACTCTGTTTTCGTTCGAGATCTCCGAGTCCTACCAAAGCATAATTATTGTTTTCTTCAATGGAAAGAATTTTCGTAAAAGCTTCTTTTGATTCTTCTATACGATTTTCCTTCAAGAGAAAGTATCCTGTTTTTGAAAGTTCAGTTATCTGGGAATTCTTAGAGTCATTCTCATTGATTTCAATGGGAATGTCGTTTTCAAGCAAAAATTCGTTCGAATCTTGTACAAGATTCTTATCATTTGGGGCATAATCTCTCATATTATTCCTCTTCTTTTAGTAATAAAGATATCAAAGTTGATATTTTTTCGATTAGTGGTTCAGATTTTCGCTTATTATGAGCTAGATAGTAAAGTTTCAATGCTTCAAGTTCACGATTTTGCTTTGCTTCGACGTCACCACATCTTGTAAGACCATCAGAATATCCTGTCGTAACGAAAAGTTTTCGAGCCTCTGATATCTTGCCCTCATTGAACAATTCATTTCCTTTGCGGTTTAGAATTACTTTTTGTTCTGCTGTTAAATTCGAAGCTGAATTATCGGTTAGCCTGATAAAAGCACCGTCTCCTATCACCGTATCCATTTTCTTTTTAACATCATCATTCATAATGGTACCTTACAAATTTTCTCATTAATACTTAAAAACGTCAAGTAATTTAATCAAATTTCTCAATTTTATAAAAATCAACTACGGATCTTCCGAAAATTCTTTGGTCGAATCTTACCAAACCTTCGACATATTCGCTCAATTTTTTTTCGGCAGGATGATGTATCATAAGAATTCCGTTTTCTTTTAAAGCGTTATATCTGTAGCACATTCCGACCAAATCTTGGTGAAAGTTATATGGAAAAGGCGGATCGCAGAAAATATAATCAAATTGTTCTTTGTTTCTTTTGATGAAAAGTTCTACGCTCATGAAATGGCAGTTAATCCTATTCGGTGCAATTGAAACGTTTTCAAGGACAGTATTAATTTTTATTTTGTCTTTCTCGACTAAGGTAACAGGATTTGCTCCTCTTGATGAGGCTTCCAAGGCGATTGATCCAGAACCGGAAAATAGGTCTAGGAACGATTTGTCGCTGATATCCTGCAAAATTGAGAAAACTGATTCTTTCATTTTGTCCATTGCCGGTCGAATGATACCATCTGGACATTTGATGTTCCGACCTTTTAAAATTCCGCCTGTGATTCGCATATTTTCTTACCTCATAAATAATTATAATTGTTTTTAAATAAATGTAAATATTCCCGCAACCTTGACTTAAAATGGCATTTTTAGTATTCTTTTAAAACCCCTTGGGACATTGTATGATGTTCCTATAAATCCATAAGGAGTCTCAGAATGAGAAAATATGAATTGATGACTATCTTCCCTCTTGATGAAGATAAGTACAAGTCTGCACTTGAAGACACAAAAAAAGTTTTGGCTCAGTTCGGCGCAGAAATCTTAAGCGAAGAACCATACGGTGATCGTGATCTTACCTACACTGTAAAAAAGCAGAATAAAGGTAAATTCCTTCTTCTTAACATCAATGCAAATCCTGCAAAAGTTGTTGAAATCGATGAACAGTTCAAGCTTATCGACAACTTGTTGAAGTATCTGTTTGTTCGTGTAGAAGAATAAACTAAAAAATCACTTACAAATTACAAAAAGGGTGTAAGATAAAACCGCTAAAATAGTGCGGCTTTATCTTACCTAAAGTTTGCGTTGCAAACTTATTATTGAACTGCTGTTCCTCATTACATTACGGAACAGTGTAAAAAGTCAATCGATTGTTGAAACAATCTTCTTGACTTTTTATGGGAGACGATTATGGCAGATTTGAATAGCGTAAATATTATTGGTCGTTTGACTCGGGATGCGGATTTGAAATACACATCAGCTGGATATGCAATTTCTAACTTTTCAATCGCAGTTAATCGTCGTCGCAAGAATGGAGATCAGTGGGTTGATGAAGTAAGTTTTTTTGATATCAACTTGTTTGGAAAACCTGCTGAAAGCTTAAAGCAATATCTTTTGAAGGGAAAACAGGTCGGAATCTGTGGTGAACTTCGACAGGATCGTTGGGAAAAAGACGGACAAAGCCATAGTAGGGTATATATTGTAGCAAACGATATTCAGCTCTTGGGCGGTAATGGAACAGGTTCTGGTTCAGGCAATTATGGTTCATCAAATGGTGGATCAAGTAATTATCAGGGGTCCAATCAGAACTATTCAAATTCTTTTTCTGCAAGAAAAGATTCTGGCGAGCAATATGATCCAGGTTCTTCTTATAATGATTCTTCATTCCCTGAAGATATTCCATTTTAATTTTTAATATCAGGAGAATAATATGTCTGACGAAATGATGAAAGATATGGAATCTGTAATGGATTCACAGATGGACGCTTCTATGAGAGGAGATGCTGACGATAAAGCACCTCGTTCAAAAAACAAGGCTTTCTTTCAGAGAAAGAAGGTTTGCCGATTCTGTGCTAACAAGACAAAGATTGATTATAAAGATGCAGATGCTCTTAGAAGATTTACTACAGAACGAGGTAAGATTCTTCCTCGTCGCATGACTGGTACATGTGCAAAACATCAGAGAAAACTTGCTCTTGAAATCAAACGAGCTAGGGCTATCTGTTTGTTGCCATTCGTAACAGAATAAAACAACACTTTATGTGGCTGAACGATAGTTTTCAGCAAAAAAAAAAATACGGACAGACGATCCAACTCCTGGTGACGTCTGTTTAGAATTAAATAGGAGCTTGAAATGAAAGTAATTTTGAATGCCGATGTAAAGTATCTCGGTGAAGAAGGGGATGTAAAAGATGTTGCTAGAGGATATGCTAGAAACTATCTTTATCCACGAAATTTGGCTTTGCCATACAATGATCGAACTGTAGCTTATTTTGAATCACGAAAAGAAGAAATCGAAGCTAAAAAAGCTTTGAAGAGACAGGAAGCTGCATCACTCAAAGAAAAACTTACAAATCTCAAAATCAAATTGAATATGCCTGCTGGATCAAACGGAAAACTTTTTGGCGCCGTTACTAACCAGACAATTGCTGACTATTTGCTTTCTCAGGGATATGAAATTGAAAGAAAGAGAATTGAAGTACCAGGTCTTACAATCAAAAATACAGGAAAATATACTGTAACTGTAAGATTGTACGAAGCTGCCTTTGCTGAACTTGAAGTAGAAGTTGCTCCTCAGGATGCACCATCTGCTGAAAAAACAGAAAAGGATGCAGAATAATTTCTGCAGGTAAAGCTATGACACCACTCAAAGATAAGGTACCACCGAATAATCTTGAAGCTGAACAGGCTGTGTTAGGTGCCTTATTACTTGAGTGGGATTCTGTAGGTACGGTTCAAAAGTACCTTACTCCCGAAAAATTCTATTCATTACAAAATCAAAAAATTTACAGTGCCATTCTAGAACTTTCTAATCGTGGTGTTCGCGGAGATTTGATTTCTCTAACGGAACTACTTTCGGAACGAGGCGAACTTGAATCTAGTGGTGGTGCATCTTATATTGCAGATCTTACGAACAAGGTTCCTACGAGTGCAAACGTCGAATACTATGCACAACTTGTTTTGGATCAGGCTATTCGAAGGGATTTGATTTCAACTGCGGCTAATCTTGTTATGTATGCGCATGATGAAACAAAGCCTTATGCCGAAGTGCTCGAGGATGCGCAAAAAAACATTTTCCAGTTGACAGATATTTCATCTAGGCAGTCGTTTAAGACGCCTGATCAGCTTGTTAATGAAGCTATCGATAATATCTATAAACTCTATGAAAGGAAATCTGCCGTAACAGGCATCCCTTCTGGTTTTACCGAACTTGACCAATTGACGTCAGGATTCCAGAATTCTGAAATGATTATATTAGGAGCCCGACCTTCTATCGGAAAGACGGCGATGGCTCTTTCGATGCTGCAGCATATCGTTGTTGAAAAAAATATTTCTGCTGCATTTTTCTCTTTGGAAATGGCTGATACTCAGATTATGCAGCGTCTTTTGGCGCAGATTTCACGTGTTGATGCACAGGCCTTGAGAACTGGATTTTTGAGAAGTTCAGACTTTATGAAACTTCAAGAAGCTGCCGGAAAACTTTATGAAGCACCTCTTTACATTGTTGATGCTCCAAATATGAAGATGCTCGACTTAAAGGCAGTTGCTCGTCGTCTAAAGGAGCAGTATGACATCAAAATCATGTTCGTCGACTATATCGGTCTGATTTCTGGTGCTCCTGGACAAAAAGATTATGAGCGAGTTTCCGAAGCATCTCGTTCTTTGAAAAGTCTTGCTCGTGAGCTTAATATCCCGATTGTAGCTCTTTCTCAGGTTGCCCGATCTAGTGAAGGAAAAGCTCCGTCCCTTGCAGAATTAAGGGATTCTGGTAGTATCGAACAGGATGCCGATGTCGTAATGTTCTTACACCGTGAAAGGCTTGCAGAAAAGACAGAAAACGGAATAGATACAGAACTGATTCTTGCAAAGCAACGAAACGGTCCAATCGGAACTATAAATCTTCTTTATTTTTCGAATATCACAAAATTCGAAAATGCGGCTAAAACCGATAAATAACAATCTAATCTATAACTTCCTAAAATCTTTCTCGTTGACTATCGAACTTGAATGTATCCATCGTTTGTATAGTACCAGGTTTCGATTCGCGTGTTACTTGCTGAATTGTACCAAGTGATACTTCCATCTTTGTTCAATGTTGCAACATACATTTTATTTCCTGCAATCTGGTCTGGAAGTGATGCGGATCTTTTTAGTTGGCTTTTTTTCTTATTGCTAAGATCAAGGGAGATAGTTCCTGTTTTACCGATGTTCGTGTATAACATTCCGTTTATAAATTTCAGGAAGGCTGTTGAATCTTCGTCGCCCCACTGGATTTTAGTTTCGTATTTTTTAGTATCTGTAGCGTAACTGAAAATTTTTGTAAGCTTTTTGCCTTCTTTGATTTCGTTGCTGATTCCGTATATTATCTTTGATGTCGGTGTCTTTTTTGTAAGGGAGAACATGATTTCCCCATTGATTGAAATTGGCACAGTTTCTTTTGTCGTCATGTTGATGCTGATGAGTGCAGAATTTGGATTAGTAACCCTGGTTTTTGCAACGTATATCATGTTTGAATCAACGAGGACTGCATCCTGAAGCCCAGTTCCGCTATAAAGCTGAGTCGTACTTTCGCTGACAAGATCGTGTACGATGACGTTGGAGTTTCCTTCTACGATTAAAATTTTATCACCCCAAACGGAAAGAGAATTGATTGGCATTGTAGGCGTGTAGATAGTCTTGTATGATTCTTCATAGCCTGAATCTGTTTTTTTTAGGATGCAAATTTCGGCTCCTGCTCCTTTTGTCCATAAAATCAGGTCTTTTTCTGGTGTTGCCGTGATATTCTGATTATCAGTTTCGCAAATTTTAATCAGGGACTGGTTCATTATTGTTCCAGAAAGAATCTTGCCGTTAACGGCTATAAAATAATCGTTGTCAATGATAATGATATCTGTAATTTTGTAGTCAGGCATCTCTGTGTATCTGAGTGCAGAAACTGTTTCTTCCGTCGATTCTATCCCCATTGAAAAAATATCGCCTATTGTTGTTCCGAAATAAGCGATGCTATTCAACACGATTGCCTTTGAAACTGATTGTGATGAACCAAAATCAAAGTTTTTTATCAAAGTCGATTCGAATCTGTTGTCGCCTTTGTTAAGTTCCAGTTTTTTCAGGCAGAGACTGTAATTTTCACTGTTATTTTCGCTGTAATAAAGTTCGTCATCATTTGCGCAGAAAAGAGAAGTTTTGTCAGATTGATGAATCTTTTTGGTAATGCCGTCCGTTGCGTCAACGATATATATTTTATTATTCTTTGTTCCAACTAAAAATCTGTTATTATGGACCAAAATCGGATTTTCAAGTTGGTTTTCGCATTTGAATTCCCGAATCATGTTTCCGTCTGTTAAAGAATAATATTTTATTTTTCCCTGTTCTTCGTAAGTAAGCATCGTAGATTCTTTTTTGCCTGTCTTGGCTAGATTTACGATTCCTGTATTTGCCTGCAGAACAGAAAGCGGAGTCCCCTTGTTAATGTCCAGAAAAAGAAGTCCGTCGACGCTTGTTGTTCCAGCCATAAGATAAGAGCCCTTTGCAGTGTAGGATAGGCAAGTTATTGAGTCTGTAAAGCGCTTTGCAAATTTTCTTGTCTTGGTTTTCCAGTTCCATACAGAGATTCGATGGATTGCAAATTCATCTGTTTCATAAATCGCAATTTCATATCCGTTTGGATGAATTGCCATCATTTTTATTTTCATGTCTGAAACTTGAAAATGTTCTCCGTTTCCGTCAGAAAGCCATTTTACGATAAAGCCGTCATCACCACCGGTATAAAAATCATCACCATAAAATTCCATGCATTCAATTTTTGACTGATGAGGTTGTTGGGAAAGCTGGACCTGTGCCATTAGGACATTTCCTGCTAGAATTAAAACTGATGCAATGATGAAACTCCTGAATTTCATGTAAGACTCCATTTGTTTAATGTTTGAATTTATCTATTAAAAAAGAAACGTCACCAAAAAGTGCGACTGCAAATAATATTAATAATATCGCAATTCCAACAAATTGAATATAGTATTGGATTTTCGGTGAAATTCCTTTTTTGAAAATTGCTTCGATGAGTGCGAACACTATAAGTCCTCCGTCGAGGATAGGAATTGGAAGCAGGTTCATAATGAAAAGAGAAATGCTGATTACAGAAAGAAACTGAAGGACTGTTACAACACCTTCTTTAAATCCTGCCGAAAATCCATCTTTAGCGCTGTCTCCGAGCATTACCGTTATGCGCAAAGGCCCTGAGACCGCTTTTGTAACATCGATTCCTTTGAAAAGCATCGCGATTCCTTTGAACGTAAGCTGAATGTTTTTGACGGCTTCTTTTGTTCCTTGCCAAATTGCAGGGAAAAAACTGTAGGTTTTTGCATCAATTTTTTGAGCATGAAAGACGATACCAATCAGCTTGTTTCCCTTATTGTCTTTTGTAGGTTCGATTTTTTCAATGTCTATTTCTTTTCCATCTCGCAACACGGAAATAGAAAATGACTCTTTTTCTGAGACAATTTTTCGATATTCAGCGGTATTGTTTACTTTAATCCCGTCAACTTTTGTAATTATATCACCAGCATTTAATCCTGCCTTTGAAGCAGGACTGTCTTCCAAAACTTCATCTATCAGAGTGTCTGTCCAACTTGTAATTCCGATGACACCACTTCCTGTTTCCTTGTTCAAATCTGGTACAATTTTTAGTTCGAGCGTCTCGGTCGAACCTGTTTTTTCATTAGTTCTTTCTACCGTAAAATTCAGTTCTTTCTGTGCATTTACAGCAATAATTTCATAAATATCGGTAAAATACGGTGTTTCTTTCCCATCGATTGCTATTATTCTGTCACCAGTTTTTAGACCGCTTTCTTTTGCGACAGAATGAATTTCTGGATAGATTTCCGATGTAAGGATGATTTTGTTTGAAGTTGTGTAATAGGAGTAGCCAATCATAGCAATAATTACGCAGGAGATTACTGCAAAAAGAAAATTGAAGAAAGGTCCTGCAAAAGCTATTAAAATTCTTTTAAGAGGATGAATTGAGTAAAATGATCCAGGTTCTTTCTTGATTTGCTCGGCTTTTTCGTTAAGGGCTATTTGAAAATCTTCTTGCCCCTTTAAGCCACAATATCCTCCCAGCGGAATAAGGCTTAGTCGGAAATCCGTTCCTCTTATTGTTTTATGGATGAGGACTGGGCCCATCCCAACAGAAAAACTTTCGACAACGACTCCGCACCATTTTGCGACCAAAAAGTGCCCCAATTCATGTATGATAACTAATATGTCTAGACCAAGTAATCCATAAATGACAGTCATTATTTTCCCCTATATGGTTTTACACCGTTTCGCAGTGAAATGAAGAACTGCAACTGATATATTGTTCAGCGACTTTCATGGCTGTTTCTCTCGATTTTGCATCGATTTCAAGGACTTCATCTATCGTAGTACATTCCTTTGACCAGTCGAACGAAAGTGTTTCCTCTACAATTTTTGATATTTGTGTATACTGTATTTTGTTTTTTCTGAAAAGATCAACTGCAACTTCATTTGCTGCATTGTAAACGATGGTTGCACACCCGCCATTTTTTAGAGAATCATAAGCAAGACGAAGCATAGGAAAAGCATCCAGTCGTGGTGGCATAAATTGCATTTCTATCAGTTTCGTTAAGTCTACTTTTTCAAGAGAATTTGAAAGGCATTCTGGATAAGTCAAGGCCATCAAAATAGGATGCCTCATATCAGGTTTTGAAATCTGTGCATAAATCTGTCCGTCTTTTGTCTGAACCATAGAGTGAACCAGACTCTGCGGATGGACGGTAACTTTGATATGCTCTACATCGAAATCAAATAACATGTAAGCCTCAATTACTTCAAGTCCTTTGTTGGCAAGAGTAGAGGAGTCTATCGTGATTTTTGGCCCCATGTTCCATGTCGGGTGTAGAAGAGCTTTTTCAAGTGTAACGTTTTCAAGTTCGTCCTTCGTATAGTTTCTAAAAGGACCTCCGCTTGCCGTAATTATCAGGTTTTCAACTGAATCTTCGTTTGTGTCCCTAACACGACATTTTTCGAGTAGACTGAAAATTGCACTGTGTTCAGAATCAACCGGCAGGATTTTTGCATTGTTTTCTCTTGCAATTTTTCTTACGATTTTTCCTGCCATTACCATTGTTTCCTTGTTGGCAAGTGCAAGGTCAATTCCTGTTTCGAGCGTATATACTGATGACATAAGGCCACTGCTGCCAGCTATGCCGTTAACGACTATGTCGGCACCAGAATTTTGGATAAAGTCTTTTAAGGATTCTTTTCCGAAAAAATTGACGTATTTTTTTGTTTCAGGATTTTTGCATTCTGAAGATGATATCCCGGTAAGGCAATTTCTACTGCAGTTAAATTCTTTTGCCGCATTTATAACAAAGTTTTCGTCTGTATTTGCCTGTAATCCGACGACTTTAAAACGATCTGAAAATTCTTTTAGAATTGATATCGTGCTTTTTCCGATTGAGCCGGAACAACCAAGAACAATTACTTTTTTCATTTTCAGCTCCAATCTTATCAGGACTTTGCAATGAAAATACGGATGATGGCATAAAAGAAAGGAATAACGAATAGAAGAGAGTCAATTGAATCCAACATACCGCCTCTTCCCAAAATAATTTTGCCCGAATCTTTGATATCGGCACTTCGTTTTATCAGCGATTCAACCAGATCTCCTCCGATTGCAAGGATTGATGAACCGAATCCCATCAAAACCATTCCCCAATATGGTACTTCAGCAAATGCTTGAGCAAAAATCAATTTGCATAAAACTGCCATTCCTATTGTGCAAACGATTCCTCCGATAAAACCTGCAACACTTTTATTTGGGCTAACTTTAATTATGCCCCTATTGTTTTTTCCGAAAAGCATTCCGAAAAGCCATGCAAATGAATCGCAGCTAAAAACCAATATGAAATAAGTTGAAATGTATGCTATTGAATAATGAAAGCAACTTAAAAGTGAAATGAATACCGGAAGAAGCGAGCAATACGAAAGTAAAAAGATATCTGACGTGATTGCATGTATTGATGCGTCAAAATTATTTTCATCTTTATTTACTGGCCAGATAACTTCGACCAAACTGCATAGAATTGAACAGAAAACGAATGAAATGAATATCCATTCTGTATGATAATCTAAGTAAAACGAAAGATAAGAAACTATTGTTGGAACGCAACTTAGAACGATAAGGAGTGCCTTTGGAGCCATCTTTCCTTTTGTGCTCAAAAGATTGTGCATTTCAAACGATGATGCTATCACAGCCAAAAGAATGACAATATGCAAAATTAAACTGTGCAACTGATTAAAATACACGACTGCCAAAATTGCTGGAATGCCAAGAAAAAAAATTGCAAGTCTTGGCAATAGTTTTTTTATGTTCATAAAACTTAATCCTTAAAATTATATTCCGCCGAACCTTCTGTTCCGCTTTTGAAAATCCAATACTGAAGAATAGAAATCTTCTTCTTTGTAGTCAGGCCAAAGCGTATCCACAAAATCCATTTCTGCATATGAATTTTGCCAAAGCAGGAAATTGCTCAGCCTTTTTTCTCCACCTGTTCTAATCATCAAATCGACGTCTGGTAACTCCGGAATGTCAAAATTTGAAGAAAAGTTCTTTTCATCAAGTGCAGAAATCTGATCTTCGCTTATTTTCTTTATGGCTCTGATTATTTCATCTCGTCCGCCATAATTTATTGCTAAAACTGCTGTAATTCCTGAGAAATTTTTGCAGTCATCAATTGTCTCTTTTATAGTATTCTGAACTTTTTGTGGGAGACCTTCGAGATTTCCGATGTGTTGTACTCTTATTTGGTTTTCTTTATAGAATTCAAATTCGGCTCTCAGGTGAGTTGCTATCAAGTTCATGAGATAGCCAACTTCTTCTTCCGCTCTTTTCCAATTTTCTGTTGAGAACGTGTAGAGTGTGATGTATTTTACTCCGATTTTACCGGCGGCCTTTATAATCTTTTTTGCAACTTCAAGACCTTCTTTATGTCCGCTTGTTCGAGGTAATCCTTTTTGTTTTGCCCATCGTCCATTTCCGTCCATTATTATTGCAATATGTGACGGAACTGGATTTTGGGAAATTTCTTCGAGTAATGTCATTAGTCCATTATCTCTTTTTCTTTATCAGCAAAAATTTTGTCGATTTCAGAAATGAATTTGTCTGTTGCCTTCTGAAGTGAATCTTCTTCTGATTTTAATTCGTCTTCTGTCAATTCTCCGTCTTTCTGCAACTTTTTCAGAGTGTCATTTCCATCACGGCGGATATTTCGGATAGAAACTCTGCTGTTTTCAGCCATTGTTTTAGCCTGCTTAACAAGTTCCTTTCGTCTGTCTGCTGTTAGCGGTGGAATTGCAATTCTAATTACTTTTCCGTCGTTTGAAGGATTCAGCCCCATATCACCTTTCAAAATTGCCTTTTCAATTTCGGTAATTAAGTTTTTGTCCCATGGCTGAATGACAATCATTCTTGCTTCTGGAATAGAAACTGTGGCTACCTGAGAAAGAGGCGTTTTTTCGCCGTAATAATCAACTCTGAGTTTGTCAAAAAGACTTGCAGAAGCTCGTCCTGTTCGGATCGTATTATATTCGTCTTTAAGTGAAGAAATAGTTTTGTTCATTTTTTCTTCACACTGATTTTGAACGTCTGACATAATTTCCCCTTTATTAAGATAATTTCTGTTAGCTGATTTTTTTAATAAAAAAATCATGCCCTACCATAAATATACCACATATTGTTCGATAAGGCATGACTTTTTTTAAGAAATTACATTATGCTCCAAGTTGATAGAATACAATTTTTGCGAAAGAAAGTTTGCATCCGCATTCTTTTGCGATCTGATCTTTCTTTGCTGTTACTGTTACTTTATCATCTTTTACAAACATCTGGTCTTCAAAACAGATTTCTGCAAGGTGCTTCTTAACTTTTCCCTGAAGGATTCCTTCCTTAACATTGTCTGGTTTAGAAGCCATTTTTTCGTCCTGATCCATCTGTGCCTTGAAAATTTCTTTCTGTTCGTCGATATATGTCTGAGGAACGTCAGATTTTGATGTATATGCCGGTGTGAAAGCTGCAATGTGAAGACAGCAGTCATAAGCAAATTCAGCAATTTTTTCGTTGTTTGTAGCAGGTTCTGACTTAACCAAAACGATTACACCTGTTTTAGCATCGCTGTGAACATATTTAGCAAATACGCAGTCACTTGGAACTTCGATTATTTCAAGTCTTCGTAATGTCATGTTCTCACGGATTTTTGTTGCTAAGTCCAAAAGAAGTCCTGAAAGTTCTTCGTTTGGTGATGTATAGTTTTTAGCCAATGCTGTTTCGCAAATTTTTTCGCCAACAGCGATAAAATCTGAGTTGTTGGCAACGAAGTCTGTTTCGCATGTAAGTTCAGCGATTACGGCTCGGTTTCCATCCTGCTTGATGAAAATTCGTCCTTCTGAAGTTGCTCTTTCAGCACGTTTTGCAACTGCTGCAAGACCTTTTTCTTTAAGAAGTTTTGCAGCGGCATCTGCATCGCCATTACATTCAACGAGTGCCTTTTTGCATTCCATCATTCCGGCACCTGTAGCCTCTCGTAAAGCTTTTACGTCAGCGGCTTTAATATCCATATTTTATCTCCAAATTATTTGTAAAGTTTGTCTTCGTCAACAAGATCATCATTTTCTGATTCGTCAGCCATGATGTCTTCTTCTTTCTGTTCTGTTGGTTCGTAGTTGCTGTAATCAACAATTTCTTCATCATCAGATCGGTTAGAAGCGTCAGACAAGTTTTCTTCATCTTCGTCCTGAAGGTTTTCGATGATTTTGAGTCCTTCTTCATTGTTAGCTTCTACAACTGCATTTGCAATGATAGATGTGAACAATGTGATGGCTCTGATAGCATCGTCGTTACCTGGAATAGGGTAGTCGATTCCTTCTGGGTTACAATTTGTGTCTACGACTGCAACGATCGGAATTCCCATCCTTCTAGCTTCAGCAACAGCGATAGCTTCTTTGTGTGTATCGATAACGAAAAGGATACCAGGAAGTTCTTTCATTTCCTTGATACCGCCGAGGTTCTTTTC
>JAQYSN010000184.1 GCA_028725265.1 Spirochaetales bacterium
CTTCCTAAAATAGCGTCAGTTTTTATCTTGCCAGTTTGCGTTGCAAACTGCCTTATATATTGCACATTCTCATTTCATTGCGAATGTGCGCTAAAAAGTCGATGTTGAAATTGAAATTTCCGCATTGACTTTTTATGGGAGTTATAAAAAAGTTTCTTTTAGTCTATTTGCCTTCCTTTACAATAATGTGTGCAGCTTCGATTACTTGAGTTGATGTCAAGTTCACGTTACAAGTTACGGCTAAAGTCAATGTATTGACCGAACAATCAGATTTTTTTAAAGTCTTAATATATGAAAAATAAATCGATTGAGTTGTCCATAATCGGAACCTACGAATTAATAAAGGCTGCTATCATACTGAAAATGGGAGCCGTTTCACAAAATGCAATGTCAATTCCGGCCGCTTCATGGTTTTACGGAGTTCCTCTTCTAATCATGCCGTTCATAATCATTCTTGGAGCCACTTTCAAAAACGAAAAATTCGATTCATGCCTCTTCCTGATTCCGATTTTCAAAATTCTTTCAGTCATAAGTTTTGCAGGATTTACCGTCGCAAATATAAAGACGATTATTTTGGAACTAAGGACCGGAAATTTTCTTCCATTCGCTAATTTAATTTTTCTGATGCTATTTTTGATAATTGATGTTATAATTGGTGTCGTAATTTATATTGAAGAAGGAAGAAAATGCAAATAATCCCTGTAGCAAGCGGAAAAGGTGGAGTCGGAAAAAGTCTTTTATCAGCAAACTTAGGAATTGCACTTGGAAAAGCAGGAAAAAAAGTTGTCCTTGTAGACTTGGACCTTGGAGCCAGCAACTTACATCTTGTAATTGGCAGCCATTCACCAAAAGCAGGAATCGGTACTTACATCAACGGAACTACAAAAAATTTCAATGATTTGATTACGCCAACAGATTACGAGAACGTTTATTTTATCGCAGGAGATGCAGAACTTCCTGGTCTCACATCGCTCAAAATCGCACAAAAAAATGATTTGATTAAAAAACTTCAGAAGGTCGATGCTGACTATCTCATCCTTGATCTTGGAGCGGGTACACACCTTGCAATTTTGGACTTTTTTTTGCTTTCGCCGCAAGGAATCGTGGTTACGGCTCCTACGGTTACGGCAACCTTAAACGGATATCTTTTTTTGAAAAACGTCGTTTTCAGACTGATGTACAATTCATTCAAGAAAAACTCTAAAGCCTTTGATTTTTTGGAAAATCTTAAAAAAGATGCAAATTCCCTTCAGAAACTATATATCCCAAAACTCGTTGAAACTCTCGAACAAATTGACCCTCAGAGCATCGCAGTTTTCAAACACAGAATGGCTCAGTTCAAGCCACGTCTAATCTTAAACATGGTAGACGACCCTAGAGATGCTGAAAAAGCACAAAAAATCCGACGTTCTTGCGACCAATATCTTGGAGTCGAACTCGAACACCTCGGAATCATATATCGCGACTCAATGCAGGACATTGCGCTCGCTTCAAGGCTTCCGATAATCGTTTACAAACCTCAAGCAATGATTTCACAGGCCATTTCCAGAATCGCGGACAAAGTCATTCACTCCGAAGCTCTTTCTTTTGACGACGACTACGATAGTTTCCAATACGCAGAAGCCGAAGCAAATGAAGATTACGCCTCAAAAATGTCTTATGTCGAAGATTTGGTTGGGACTGGAGCTCTTTCAATGAACGATCTTGGCGAAACCATCAAATCTCAGCAATACGAAATAACTCAATTGAGAAAAGAAAATACGCTCTTAAAATCAAAGATTTTGAAAGCCGTTCAACAGGGGTTTAAAATTTAAAAATGTTTTTATCAATAAATTATCCTTCATGGATTCATCCGCAGATTTTTCCGAACGTACCAGCCCTTGGATTTTTGCGTTGGTATGGATTAATGTATATCTTTGCCTTTGCAACGGCATACGGAATTTTGACTCTTCTCAGAAAAGAAGGCACTTTAGACTCAAAAGATCACAAAGTAAATGATGATGAACTTTTCAGTTTTTTTGCTGCAGGTGTCGTCGGACTTTTGCTCGGAGCAAGAATTTTCAGTTGTCTTATTTATGATCCAAGTCATATGTATCTCAAAAAACCATGGCTGATTTTCTGGCCTTTCCAAAATGGTCAGTTTACAGGACTTGCCGGAATGTCTTACCATGGAGGAGTCATCGGTGGATTTTTGGGTATGCTGATATGGTGTCTTTCCAAGAAAAAACCAGTATGGAAATGGATCGATGCAATGTGCATCGCTATTCCTCTTGGCTACACGTTCGGACGACTCGGAAACTTTTTAAACGGCGAACTTTACGGAAGAATCACGACTATGCCTTGGGGAATGATATTTCCAGCTGCAGAAAGATTTTCAGCCTCAAAAGAATGGGTTCAGGAATTTGCAGCAGAATGCGGAATCACGCTTACGGAATCTACCCGATTTGTAAATCTTCCTCGTCATCCAAGCCAACTTTACGAAGCCTTTTTCGAAGGAATCGTGACTTTCCTTATTTTGTTTTTCATCAGAAAGAAAAAACCTTTCGACGGTTTTATGGGTGCAATGTACATCATTACCTATGGTTTTTTCAGATTTTTTATCGAATACTTCCGAGAACCAGATATGGACATGGGATACAAAATATCAAAAGATCCGAATGCCCCACTTTACATGAACACATCTTTTGCAAACATATCAACTGGTCAAATTCTCTGCCTGATAATGATTTTCTTTGGTCTTGTCATAATCGGAGTTCAGCTTTTCAAAAAATACAAAAAAAATAAAAAGATTTCCAATTAATAAAAAAGTGTGATATAATTTACGCTATGGCAAAGTCAGCAGATAAATTAACACTAGAAAAAATTACGGGAGTCTCAATTCCCGTAGGCAGTTTAAAAACCAAAGATAGTTGTGGCGTCGGAGAATTTCTCGATCTGATTCCTTTCGCAGATTTCTGTAAAAAATGCGACCTCGAGTTAATTCAAATCTTACCAGTAAACGACACCGGCACAGAAAGTTCGCCTTACAGTGCGCTTTCTGCATTTGCATTGAATCCGATTTACATCAGTCTAAAAAACTTACCGGAAGTTTCAGAAAACAAGGAAATTCTTGACGAAATTTCAAAACTTCAAAAGAAGCACGAAAAAGAAAAACGATTCAGCTATCGCAATATCCGAAATGAAAAATTTGCCATTCTCAAAAAAATCTATGAATCAGCTTACGAAAGCATCATCAAGGATAAAAAACTTTCTGAATGGGAAAAAAGCAACGAATGGGTAAAGGCCTACTCTATTTTCATGCAGAAAAAAATGAAATACATGGAAGCCTCTTGGAAAAAGTGGCCGGAACAAGGTTACCCTACAAAGGAACAAATTGATAAAATCTGGGATGATAAAAAGAGTGCAAAAGAAAACAAATTCTTTTCATGGATGCAGATGAGGCTAGACGAACAGTTCAAGAAAGCATCTGCCTACATCACATCATTGGGGATTAAACTCAAGGGTGACATTCCTATCATGATGAACGAAGATTCATGCGACACTTGGGCATTTCCAGAATACTTTAACGACGAACTTAGGGCAGGCTCTCCGCCAGACGGTTCAAATCCGACCGGACAAAACTGGGGATTTCCTATCTACAATTGGAAAAACCTTAAAAAAGACAATTATTCATGGTGGAAAAATCGCCTTTTGAAGGCTTCTGAATATTATCAGGTTTATCGAATCGACCACATACTGGGATTTTTCAGAATTTGGGCTACGCCTGCCAGAGAAACTACAGCAATGCTCGGTTGGACACAACCTTTTGAAACAATTACCCGCGACGACTTGAAAGAACTCGGCTTTTCTGATGACAGAATTACCTGGCTCACAAAACCTCACATTCCGACCTACAAAATTCAGGAAATTAACGGCGGTGATTATCAGGGAACAGTAAACATTCTTTCAAAACTGATGACACGAATCGGAAACGAAGAACTATGGCTTTTCAAACCTTCAATCAAAAACGACAAGGATATTTTGGAAAGTGACATTCCAGAAAATATAAAAGCTAAACTTTCTGAACTTTGGCGCGACAAGGCCTTCGTTGAAGTTTCAAAGAACAAGTATGCGCCTTTGTGGACCTTCCAAGACACGACGGCATGGCAAAGCTTGAATGACAACGAAAAATATCTTTTGGGAACGATGATTGCCAAAAGATATGCAAAAATGGATTCGCTTTGGGAAAAACAAGCCCGTACGATTCTTAAAGAACTTACGGCATGTACAAAAATGATTGCGTGTGCAGAAGATTTAGGTAGCAACCCTAAATGTCTGCCGGATGTTTTAAAAGATCTTTCCATTCTGAGTCTTAAAGTCGTACGCTGGAACCGGGAATGGGAACTCGATAACAAACCTTTCATCAAATTTGAAGATTATCCACTTTTGAGCGTTACAACTTCATCAGTTCATGATAGCTCAACTCTCCGCTCATGGTGGCTTGAAGAAAAAGATGCAGAAGTTTTCGCAGAAGATTTTGAACTTCCGAAAGAAATCAAGCCTGGCAAATATGACTCAAAAACGGCGCGAACCCTTCTGGAAACAATTGCAACATCAAACAGCGCATTCTGTATTCATCCAATCCAGGATTTTCTCGGATTAGTCGATGAATATCTCGAAGAAAATCCAGATGATGAACGCGTCAACATTCCAGGAAGCGTAACGGAATTCAACTGGACTTACAGATTGCCTACAGAAATCGAAAAAATCTGCAAGAATACAGAATTAACAGACGAAATTAAGAAAATTTGCAAAATCCATAAAGAAAACTAATTTGGGAGAAGATTAATGAATCAAATTGAAAATACATTTGAAATAGCAATGTCAATTCGCCTTTCAAAATTTGAGGACGCAACGAAAGCTCCAGAAATTGATTTTGAGACGCTTAAAAGTCAGCACAAAATGGAATTTCACATTTCGAAAGAGATGAGGGACAAATGTGATTTTGATCTTTCAATGTTTGCAACAACTGGCAACGTAATTTTAGCAAACTTTAAAAATGTCAGGCTTTTCGCAAAGAAAATCAACGATCAGTTTGATCCTATTCTTGAATCAGATAAAATGGTAAAAGCAAGTCAGCTAAACGCAATGGGACTTATTGATGAAATTTTCCACTACGTTTGCGCGCTTTATAGAAAGCAGGTAAAACCAACGGCTTTTGCAGATATGCTCAAAAATCTTGAAGATGAAATAGGCACGCAGAAAGTCGATAAACTTCTTGCCGAATTTACAGAGCAGTTTCCACCGACTTCCGTATACAAAGGCGAGGTTTCTGCTTCAGATTATCTCAAATCAAAGACAGATGGCATTTCAAATCGGGTAACAACCTTCGAAGAAATCGTGCTTCTGCATCTTGCAAATGAAAATCCAGCGTTCGAACCGTTCTTTATACTTTTCAATGATGAAAAACTTGCAAAAAACAAAGATTACGCAAAAGCATGGGAACAGATTAAAAAATTCTTCAAAAAACAGCCTGATTTTGGGCCAAACTCAACCGATTTGATTTCACTTTTGAAAGAACCTGTAATCGCAAGTCCGAACAGTTTGCGTGGACAGCTTGATTATATCCGAAAGAACTGGGGCTTAATGCTCGGAGAATGGCTTTTGAGACTCCTTGCAGGAATCGACTTTTTGCAAGAAGAAGAAAAACCAGGCTGGAACGGAAACTTTTCAGGACCGCCACCAATGGAAGCCTACAACTACGACTCACTCAACAGTGAATACGAAAGATTCAGTCCAGACCAGGAATGGATGCCTCGCGTAGTTTTGATGGCAAAAACCGTGCTCGTATGGCTCGACCAGTTGAGCAAAAAATATCAAAGGCCTATTACAAGACTCGACCAGATTCCAGACGAAGAGCTCGACACCCTTGCACAAGAAGGCTTTACGGGACTTTGGCTTATCGGTTTATGGGAACGTTCTTGGGGTTCAAAACGAATCAAGCAGATTTGCGGAAACCCGGAAGCAGCTGCAAGTGCATACAGTTTGCACGACTACAACATCGCAGGAGACCTTGGCGGATGGGATGCCTTGGATAACCTGAGAAAACGATGTTGGTACCGTGGAATTCGTCTTGCCAGTGACATGGTTCCTAACCACACAGGTTTGGATTCAAAATGGGTTGTAGAACGACCAGATCTTTTCATCCAGTCGTGGGACTGCCCTTTCCCAACCTATTCATTTACAGGAGAAAACCTTTCTCTCGATCCAAGAATCAGTGTTTATTTGGAAGACCACTATTATTCTAAAAATGACTGCGCCGTTGTATACAAACGAGTAGACAATGCGACAGGACAGGTTCGCTATATTTACCACGGAAACGATGGAACAGGACTTCCATGGAATGATACGGCACAGATTGACTTCTTGAATCCAGAAGCCAGAGAAGCCGTCATTCAGGAAATTCTTCACGTTGCAAGAAACTTCCCTATCATCAGATTTGATGCGGCAATGGTTCTTGCCAAAAAGCACATCAAACGACTTTGGTATCCAGAACCAGGATGTGGAGGTGACATTGCAAGCCGTTCAGAGCACGCATTAAGCCGAGATGACTTTGAAAAAGCAATTCCTAATGAATTCTGGCGCGAAGTCGTTGACCGAATCCAAGCAGAATGCCCGGACACACTTCTCCTTGCAGAAGCTTTCTGGATGATGGAAGGC
>JAQYSN010000185.1 GCA_028725265.1 Spirochaetales bacterium
TCCTTATTTTAATATCAGTTTTAACGAAAAAAGCATGAATTCCTATTCGGAAATTTTTAAGGATGCCAGAAATAACAAATATGATTATTTTGCGGTAGTTCATTTTGATGAAACAGAACGGGAAAATTCAATCGGAGTAGAGCTTTATTCAACAAAAACTGGAATTTCTTGCCAAAAATGGACTTGCTACAGGACCGGTAATAAAAAACTTCAAGCTGCGATTCAGAAAATTTGCGAGTCGATCATTTCCAATTTTGAAATTCGCGGAAAGATAATCGACAGAAAGGCCAATGATGTTCTCGTTGACTTGGGAAGTCGTGATGGCGTTACGAAAGATAGTCAGTTTTTGGTTGTAAAAAAAGGCGCAATAAAACTTGCGGATACTAAAACGACGTTCGTACATGAAAAGGAAAATGAACTTGGAACGGTTACGATTTCTGAATTGAGCGAAGATTTGTGTGCTGGCCGATTCAGGCAGTTTGGATATTACGACAGAATGAATATTGGTGATGAAGTCGTTATTATCTTAAAGGAAGATGCTGACAAGCGCCATTCAGAGTTTAATCCGAACGAACTGATTCAGCCAGATATGACATCTGAATTTTCTCAGTTGCTGAATTCAATTCGTTGAAAAACTTATTTAATCCATTTTGAGTGTATCTAAAACCTCATCGATCCATTGATGTGATTCGATGGGGCATTCTTTTTGACTTTTCATGAAGGCAAAAATTGCATTTTTACTGTCGCCTTTATAGTAGTAAATCTGTCCGAGGTAAAAATAGGCTCTGCAATATGTATCTTCCGTTCGGTTGATTTTCAGAAAGTCATTGAGTTGTTCTAGGGCTATGTCTAATTCGGATATTTTAAGATGAGTGTTTACGATCGTGCTTAAAAGGTATTGGTCGCCGGTTTCAGGTTTTGCATCTGCAGGAAGAATCTGGATTGGTTTTGCGTTATCGGCTTTTTTCGTGTATGAAAATTTTTGAGCTGTCTTCAAATCTGAGGCATTTATGTGCTTTTTTTCGAGGTTTGCATCTTCAAGCTCGTTAAGATATGGAAGCGGAACCAATTCCCTCTCGTTTTCTGCCGTTTCGACATGACCTTCTTTTTTTGCGATTTTGTCATTATTGTTTTCTTTTACCAAAGGAGTGACGGCTATTACTGTTGAATTGACCATCGGAATGATGATGTCAAATTCTTCGCCTTTGACGTTTTTGGTTGTGACGCAATAATAATAGCTTTTTTCAAGATCGGTGACGATATCATTATACCTGGTATATCGTCCTGTCAGGATTATTATAGGTTCAAGCTCTTTAATATTTTCTTTTGTAATCTGCTCATTGTTTCTGTAGATATTGAATGCAATGATATTGTTCTTTGAAGGAATTTCCCATGTCAATTCTATTGTAGCCTGTGTTGCAGTTTTGGATTTTATCTTTGCTTTTAGTGAAGAAATTGATGATGAAACGGAACTTTGTGCAAAAACTACAGTCTGGAACATCAAAAATATGGTAAAAATAAATAATTTCTTTTTCATACACATATATAATGCTTCAATTTTTTTGATTTGACAAGCATTGTCGATTATTTTATTCTTATATATCTTTAAAATATAAGGGGTCTTTTTAATGCTTGAAGATTACAAAATGCCAATATCTGATTTGAAATCAGAAATCTTAAATGTTTGGGGGCGTCTTTGACGTCTCTACGATAGAGAAAAAAATAGCCGAAAAAGAAGAGCTTTCCGGTCAAAGCGGTTTCTGGGATGATCCGGCTAAAGCCGAAAAAGTTATGACCGAAATCAAGTCGCTTAAAAATCGAATCGAACCTTGGCGCGAACTAATCCAAAAAATGGATGATATTTCGACTTTGTATGAACTTGCCGTAGAAGGTGAAGATTCATCGCTTGAAGAAGAAATTGCCACTGAATTATCTGCTGCTCAAAAGACTTATGAAGATTTGAGTATTCTCAATTTGCTTTCTGATGAAGTTGATAAAAACGGATGCTTCCTCACGATTCATGCAGGTGCTGGTGGAACTGAAGCTTGTGACTGGGCACAGATGCTTTGCCGAATGTATTCTCGCTGGGTTGAGCGACGTGGTTTCAAGATGGAAGTCGTTGATGAACTTGAAGCCGAAGGCGGTTTGAAATCTGTAACTTTACAGATTACCGGTGATTATGTATATGGATTCTTAAAAGGAGAAGCTGGTATTCATCGGCTTGTCAGAATCAGTCCGTTTGACTCAAACGCAAGGCGCCATACTTCATTTTCGAGCGTATATGTTTATCCTATTCTTGATGATACAATTGAAGTTGAAATTAGGCCGGAAGACTTGCGTGTTGATACTTACCGATCGGGTGGAGCAGGAGGCCAGCATGTCAACAAGACGGATTCGGCCGTACGTTTTACGCACCTTCCAACTGGTATAGTTGTTGCATGTCAGACAGAACGAAGCCAGATTATGAACAGGGCTACTGCAATGAGCATGTTGAAGGCCCGACTTTATGAGTACTACAAGGCTGAAAAAGAAAAGGAAAATGCAAAGTTTGCTGGAGAGAAAAAAGACATCTCTTGGGGTAACCAGATTCGCTCGTATGTTTTCTGTCCTTATACGATGGTAAAGGATCACAGAACAAAATGCGAAACTGGAAATATCAGCGCCGTTATGGATGGTGATATCGACCAGTTTATCGAGTCTTACCTTGCCGCAAAATGGAAGGGCCTTCCGATGGGAGATGACGAGGAATGAAAAAAAGACAAATTCTAATAGGTTTGTCTATCATATTTTTATTTTCTCATATTTACGCTGCAGATTGGGTCGTCGCTTCTTCAAAATTTGAAGTCGAGACCCCGTCTTCAGTTTCGGTTTCTGAAAAGGAGACCCTTGAAAACCTTGCATCTCAGATTCCGTCGTTGATTTTGGGATTTATTCCACAGGGAATTTACAGAACGGTTCATCCTGAAGAAGTTTTTGAAAGGGACCTGTATGTAATCAGGAAAAATAAGCAATCTCAGTTTGAAGCCTTGCATAATGCAAGAGTTAATCGCGATTCTTTGATTTTTTCATATTCAAATTTTGAACTGGATAAAAAAATGAAAGAGTCTGAAAACTCAATGAAATCGATACTAGAAAAGATTTCTGATTATGATGCTCAGGAAAAGGAACTTCAGGAAAAGTTCCAGAAAGAACGAAAAAGAAAAAAAAATACTATTGAAAAAGTAGCAATCTATAAAAATGATAATTCTAAGCTTTATGAATCAAAAAACGGCGTTTATTCACTCAAGGATATCGATTCATCTTCAATCCGCGGCTTGATTCGTGGAAAAATCATATACAACAACGGTTTTTTGAAGGTCGAGTGCTCTTTGACTCATTATCCGCAGAATGAGTTGCTTTCGACTCATGTGGAAATTGGAGCTATAGGAGAATCTGAAATCATTGCAAAGAGTTTAATGAATAGTCTTTTACCTTCGATAATCAATGACCAGCTTGTAAATATAGATATTTTGATTTTTCCAAAAG
>JAQYSN010000186.1 GCA_028725265.1 Spirochaetales bacterium
ACGACGTATAAAGTCAAACGGACGAACCTGAAGTGAACTGGTAAGCCTGTTGATAATATCAATTGCTTTCTGACTTCCTAAAGATTTTTCCAAAAGTTCACGTGCATAATCAATACCACCATTGGTGATAAAGTTCTGAGCTGCCATCATTTCCTGGAATTCTTCAAGAATCGAATCTTTTACTTCAGAATCAACGGTTTCAAGACGGGCAATTTCAAAAGTAAGGCTTTCGATTTCGTCTTCTCGCAAATGCTTAAAAATTTCAGAAGAAAGTTCCGAACCAAGCGAAACCAAAAAAATAGCTGCCTTCTGTCGGCCATTAAGGTTTTTAAAATCCTTGTTTTTCTTTGAACCGCTACCCGAAGATGAATGTTTTGATTTAGCATCTGCCATCTTTTATTCCTCCGACAACCATGTTCTGATAAGCTGAGCAACGTCTTCAGGATGTTCTTTAGCCGCAGTAATAGCGCTCTCTTGAAGTTCCTGCTTATGCCTGTCTTCTACAGACATCGTAACATTAACATCGGCATTTTCTGCTTGCCAGATTATCTTTTCACGTTCAAGCTGCTGCTGGCGCAGTGTCTCTTCCTCTCGTAATCGCTTCTTGCGCTCCATTTCCTTTATGATGAAACGAACTACAATAAAAGCAATAAGAACAGCAACAATACCGATAAGAACATAGAATATTACTTTCTTTGTATTTTTTGCCCTAAGATATGCAGCATCCTCATCCTTAAACTGTTTCGATCTGTCGTATTTTACAGGAACGACTTCTACAAAGTCACCGCGTTCTTCATCATATCCGATTGCACCCTTGATAAGCCGAGTTGCATTCGTAATATCTTCTTCAGAAAGAGGAACGAAATGTCTCTTTCTCTGCTGATTTTCAATTATATAATTTCCAGATTCGTCAAAATCAAATTCCCAAGTACCGTCAATGGCAACAGATACAGTTCGCTTTCCAGGTTTAGGATGAACGATTTTATGGGTCTGCTTTGAATTCAAAGCCTCATTCTTCTTAAGGCTTTTTTCCTCTGATGTTGCATACATATTGTTCATATCTGTATAAACCGGAGGATTCTGTCCTTCTACACCAGCAGGGCCTTCTGGATTTATCGGAGAACCAGTCCATTTTTTGCTGATTTCTTCAGAAGAAATAGTGAGTGAATCCGTAATATCAGAGTCATCATAAGGAGTCTTCGGATTATCCTTCTTTCGTTCGATTGCAGAATATGTTGTTTCAGAATACTCTTCCTCGCTCATATCCATTTCAATCTTCATATCGATATTTCGAACTCGATCCGAACTGTAAGAATCCTGCAACGAAGCAAGAATCTTTTTTCTGCCTTCTCTTTCAAGATCAGAAATAAGCTTAAGTTCTTTTTTGGTTATATCAACCCGCTCGATATCGGCCATACCTTCAAAATCATTCAAGGTAACGCCAGATGTATCGGTAATCGAAACATTTTCATCTTTCAAACCAGCGACAGCCTTTACAATCGTTCGCTGAATACTTTTTATAGCCTTCTTATTGCTTGCAAAATCACTACCAGGTTTCAAACTCAAGACAACACTGACTGAAACTGGTTCCTGACTCTCCGAATAAACGCTTTTTTTAGGCATTGAGATAATTACGTTTGCATTATCAACATCATCATAAGATTCAATATGATTTTTTAACTGAGCCTGTACGGAACGCTGAAGATTTACATCCCGCTCGAAATCAGTCGTTGACCATCTTTCCATATCAAAAAGAACCCACGGGTCAAAATCATCAGTAACACCCTTTCGATTCAAAATTGACTTTGCTTTTTTAGCCGTAGATTTGTCTTTTACGACGATAAGACCGGCAGGATTCTTCTGTGCTTCGATATTTTCTTCATTCAAGCACATTATGATTTCATTTGTTTTGTCATCGCTGAAAGCAGCGTTATAGAGAATCGTTTCTGTCGAACGAGTAGATAGCGTTATTGTTAAGACAAGGGCAACTATCACAACAGCAATAATTGCAAAGAAAATAATTTTTTGACTAAGTTTCCACTTGGACCACAGGTCTTTTATCTGGCCAAAGACCTTTTTGAACCATTCGTTCATTCCCCATCCCTCCCAGAACGAACAATGTTCACATTAGAACATTTTAATACTATATTATAACATACATTATTGAAGATGAGAAGTAGGATGTCAATGAAAATTATTTATTTTTTTGATATTTTTGGATTATCGGGTAATCGTAATCTCGTTCCAGTCTTTAAGCATTCCGTCAATTACTTTCTGTGCAAGACTTAACGAAAGGCTTGCTTCTGCCATAGCAGTCGTAACTTCATGGACGTTTACGGATTCAGGATCGACGATAAACTTTTCGGCGATATCTGAAGATGCATTCTGTTTTCCGTTTACATATTGCAAAGCTTCAGAAAGATAACTTGAAAAAGGCCTTTCAACAGAATCACCGATAGATTTGTTCTTTTTAGGAGTCTCGATTTCACCAACATTGTCGACTCGAGTTACTTTTCCTACAGGCTGGATTGCAGAACTGCCAATGTGAGCAGGATCTGTTCTTAACATTTCAAATGTACTTTGTATTTCCATTACCTTACCCCTCCACGCAAGAACAGATTAAATGATTTATCGGCCAATTTCAAGGGCTTTTTGGAACATCTCTTTTGCACCCTGAATGACAGTAGAGTTTGCCTCGTATGCTCGGCTTGCCGAAATCAAATCGACCATTTCATTTACGACATTAACGTTAGGATATTCTACGTAGCCAGCATGCTCTCCTGAAAGAATTGCATCTGGATGAGTAGGATCATACACAAAGCGACCTTCGCTTTCATCCTTATTGATTCTCAAGACCCTGACACCCTTTCCGACGCCGCCATCAACACTTTCTGGAACATATGGATTTTTCCATTGCGGTTTATCAGAAATAGACTGAAGGATGACAGTACTTCTCTTGAACTTTCCACCATCCTGAGTTCTTGTTGTACTTGCATTTGCAATATTATCTGAAATAACCTCAGTTCTAAGGCGTTCGACGCTCATTCCTGTTGACGCTATATTAATACTTGTAAAAAGTCCCATTTTTTCGCTCCTAAAATCCTATAAAATTATTTCAAAACGATTTTCATCTGATTAAATTCAAAATTCTGCATTTGAGTCAAAAGCTGATAATTAAGCTGGATTTTCAAAATATCCATAGCTTCCTGTTCTGCATCCACATTGTTGCCGTTAGCCTTTGAAGTTGTCATATAGTCAACGACTCTTCGTGCTTCTACATCTCGGTAATCACGAACAGGTGTTTCTTGAAAATGTCGGGGATCTGTTGTCGTAAGTTTGAACGAATCTTTAGCCTTTGCTTCAGATTCCAAGGCCCTTTTCAATTCGCTTTCAAAATTAACTGAAGTTCTTTTAAAATTAGGAGTACCTGCATTTGCAAGGTTATTTGCTGAAACTGAATATCGCAACGAACTAACATCCATTGCTCGACCCAATAAATCAACTGTTTTAGTAAAACTGTTCATCTTTTCCTCCGTGAAAAACGTTCTGAATCAAACGTTTTTAAATCCCTTACTATTTATTCGACAGAGAAAAAGATGGACTTTAGAATTTTCTACAAAATATATCTTGAAATATCCTGATTCTGGAAAATTCCCGTAAGTTTCTGATCAACATAAGAAGCATCGATCTTAATAGTCTCGCCCTTATGTTCATCTGCCTCAAAAGAAATATCCTCAAGAAGAGTTTCCATAATCGTATGAAGCCTTCTTGCTCCGATATTTTCGATGCGGCTGTTGACGTCATAAGCAATAAAACTCATTCGTTTGATTGCATCTTCCGTAAACTCAAGTTTTACGTCTTCTGTCTCCATCAAACTGACGTATTGTTTTATAAGCGAATTTTTAGGCTCCTTTAAAATTAGCTCAAAATCATCTGCATTGAGAGATGTCAATTCTACGCGAAGCGGAAATCGACCCTGAAGTTCTGCAATAAGGTCGCTGGGTTTCGAAACACTGAACGCACCACTTGCAATGAACAAAATGTGAGTCGTATCGACAACGCCAAATTTTGTATTAACGCTAGAACCTTCGATAATCGGAAGGATATCTCTCTGAACACCTTCGCGACTTACGTCCTGACCGCCACCACTTGAAGATGAAGAATTTGCAATCTTATCGATTTCATCGATAAAAATTATTCCCATCTGCTCAACACGATGCTTTGCAATATCAGCAACCTTATCCATATCCACCATGCTGTCCAAAACATCTTCGGTAAGGATTTTTCTAGCCTCTGCAACAGTAACCATCCTTCTTTTTGAACCAGAACCATTCATCATAGATGCAATATTCTGCATGGTCGATTCAAGATCCTCGATAGAGCCTCCTGCAAAAATTTCCATCGTAGGAGTTCCGCCACGACGACTTACAGTTACCTCAACCTCGCGCTCTTCAAGTTTGCCTTCCCTAAGCATAGTTCTGAATTTTTCCCGAGTTGAATTATCAGCAATTTTTTCTCCACCTGCTGATGGGGAAACCATAAAAAATCCGTTTCCAGAAATCGGCTTATCCGAAGGCACTACAGATTCAGATGATGATGATGAAACATCAGGCTTTTTTTCACCTTTCTTATCCTTTGGATTTGAACCAGGAAGCAACAAATCAAGTAGTTTTTCTTCAACCTTCTTTTCTGCCTCAGCCTTAAGCTGTTCCTGCATTTCCGACTTAACCATCTTGTAACCGACGCTCATAAGATCACGAACCATCGATTCTACGTCGCGACCGACATATCCAACTTCCGTATATTTCGTTGCCTCAACTTTCAAAAACGGTGCACCGCAAAGTTTTGCAAGACGACGAGCTATTTCAGTTTTTCCGACACCCGTAGGCCCAATCATTAAAATATTTTTTGGGGCAATTTCATCCCGAATTTCTTCAGGGAGCTTCAATCGCCTTGTACGATTTCGAAGCGCAATAGCAACAGCCTTTTTAGCCTTTTCCTGTCCGATAATATAATGATCCAATTGCTGAACAATCTGCTTTGGAGTAAGTTCTTCAAGTCCTTTTACGTTTTCAGTCATATTAATCAAGCTCCTCTACCGTTACGTTCTGATTCGTGTAAATACAAATGCCACCAGCGATTTT
>JAQYSN010000187.1 GCA_028725265.1 Spirochaetales bacterium
AAGCAGCTGTTTTCTTTTCTCTCCTTTTGTGCTAAAGTTTCCATAGGTTTCCTTCCTCCTGTTTTTTGTGTTTTTGCAATTCCATTATAACAGATGTTGGAAACCTTTTTTATTGGGGAATTATATTTTACTGCTTGCCTTTATATCTATTTTCTGTGATTTTTCTTTACAAATTTACTTTTTCTGCCGATTATAGTAATGAAGAAGAATTTATTTGTGGGGATTTATCATGAAACTTTTCTCAAAAAAATATCTTTTATCTCTGTTTTTTGTTCTTTGTTTGTTGGGACTTAATTTGTCTGCAAAAGGAATTGTCGCCGAGAAGCAAGTTGAGCAAAAAGAAAGCTGGACAGAATCTGTCGATATTGCAGAAAAAAAGCCTGGAAAATATAACATCGTTGTTACGGCTCAGGACCAGAGCGGTAACATCCAGCAAGTTGGACCTCACAATATTTATATCGATAATGAATCGGATATTCCGATTGCAGAAATATCAAATCCGCGTGAAAACATGCACGTTCCTGGAAACTTGAACATAGTCGGTACTTGTTTCGATGATGATGAAGTTTTGCGTGTAGAAATCATCCTTGATGATGACATCGATAATATCATTATTCCGGAAGGCCGTGAGTATTGGTCTTATTATTTGGACACTTCAAATATGGAAGAAGGTCTTCATAAAATTACGGTTTATGGTGTTGATAAAAATGAAGTAACTGGCCGTTTCACAAAGTTTGAAAAAACAGTTTATTGGCATCTTGATAGAAAACATCCAAAAGTCGAAGTTACCAATTTTGAAATGGGACCCAAGGTTTCTGGGACCATTAAACTTGAAGGAACTGTCGAAGATGGAAATGGTATTTCTCGTTTGATGTATTCTCTGGATCGTGGAGAACACTATTCAAATATTTCTTTTAAATCAAATAAAGATGGAACGAATTGTACTTTTTCTCTTCCTATCGATACTAAAAAATTGGAAGATGGGGGAACTATCTGTTATTTTAAAACCAGCGACAAGCAAGGTTCGACAGGTTTTTCTTCTTTCCTCTTTTTCGTTGATAATACAAAGCCTTTGGTAAATGTTGTTTATCCGGCTGTAAATGAAGCTGTAAACGGAAAGTTTACTGCAGCAGGATATGCAAAAGATACTATGGGTATTCAGAAACTCACTTGGGAATTTAACGGACAGAGCGGTGAATTTCCTCTTACTGCTGGAAATCCGTATTGGTCGTTGGATTTGGATGCGGGCACAATTGGCGGTAAGTCTTCGCCTTTGACGATTACTGCAATCGACGGGGTTGGAAATATTGCAACCGTAAAGCATTCTATAAGCTTGGATTCTGCTAGTGATAAGGCCAATGTAGTTTTGAATGCACCGAAAGAAAATGAAGTAGTAGAAGATTTTGCCTATATTCGTGGTATTGCAACTGATGATGACGGTGTTGCAAAAATCAATTATATATTGGATTCGAATTCTGTGGTTTCTGTAGAGACCGATGGTGTTTTCAGTATTGATGTAAGTTCTGGACTTGAAAATCCTTTGAGCGCAGGTGTCCATACTGTAAAGGTTTGGGCAACTGATATTAATGGACTTGATGGAAACGTCGTAACGGCAAAATTTACGGTAGCCGGCGAAAAAATTTCTTTTACAAACCGACTTACGAATGGAGGAAATGGTGCTGGCGATGTTGCCTATGTTGCCGGCGTAGAATTGAACGCTGAAAACGCACCGGTTTTCAAGGCTACGGCTGTAAGTCCGTGTGGTATAAAATCTGTATCCTATCAATTTGAAGGAAAGGATGAAGTTGTTCTTTCATCGGCTGTAAATAAAAATCAGTATTCATACTCAATTCCGATAAAAAATTGCCCTTATGGATTTTGCAAACTTGTGGTTAAGGCTACTGATGCCTATGACAGGGTTAGTCAGGATATCGTCTATTTTTATGTAAAAGATTTGACGACGATTCGTGCCAACGACCGAAAAGAAGATAAAAAATGCGAAGTTGTGTTCACCGATAATTTCGTGGATGAAACAGGCATAATCGAGGTTTCAAAATCATCGGTTGTAGGTGGTTATTTCATCGGAGGCGAAGCTGCTTCTGTTCGGCTTGAGCCTGCTTCGAATTTTGCATCAGTTTCATTGAACGGAAATTCCATTGTTTTGACTTCTGGAAGCGGAGCCGGTGTTTCTGATCAAACGACTATAGTTGTTCGTTCTAAAAAGGGCGTTGAATATAAAAGCAAGCCTTTCATTTTGAAGGCTGCAACGCCTCTTCCTAAAATCGCTTTTTCAACTCCTGTAGTTATGGAAGGAATGGAGGACGTAACGATTCGGGGAAATATTTCTTGCGCAAAAAGCTCAAGTGCAAGAAATGATTTGACCGTGAAAAGTCTTTCCTATCGAACTTTGACTGGTAAAATCAAAGGTGAATGGACGAACGTTGCTATGAATGGCTCTGATTTTTCTTTGACGATTGAGTCGAGTGCATTCCTTGAAGGTGTAACTGTAGTGGAATTTTTAGCAACGGATAATCTTGGCCAGACTGGAAGCAATGCTGTTTTCGTAAAGAAAATTATGTCTCTGGGTCCAGATGAGAAAAAAGTTCCATCTCCTGTTTTGTATTGGATTGAAGGTGAAAATATTTATTACTCGTGCTTTTTCAAAGGTGAATATACATTTGGTGGAGTAAAAATTAACGGTTCTCTTTCTGAATCACATACAAACGAATTGTGTGGAATGATTGACCGTGAAAAATTGAACTATGGTACAAACAACCTGGAATTTTCGATTACAGACGGTCTTGGCAAAAGTTATTCTTCGTCAATTTCTGTAAAGCGCGCAAGTTCGATTTATGCCTATATCGAATCGGTTGGCGGTATCGATTATAAATCCGGAATGAAGGTTAATCTAAAACCTCGTTCATCATCTGCTGTCTTTGGATTTTCAGAAAATCCTGATGAGCTTGTAAGCCAAAACGTTACGGCTATCATCGAATGTCCTGTAGCCTTATCTTCCGTAAAATACAGCGTCGGAAATTCATCTTTTACGGCTGCAAAGGCTATCCAAAAGCTTTCTGACGACAAATATAAAATTGAATTTCCTGTTTCAAATCTTGAATATAAACTTCAGGATATCAATATCGAAGCAACGGCATCTGACGGAAAAACATGCCTTGCTCGTGGAACTATTTGTGTAGTTCAGTCTTATCCTAAAGCATTTGTTAAAAATGATGCAAAGGTTTATTGGGCAGCCCCAGAAGTGGTTTCTGTTGGGGAAGGCATAAATGGATATGCAAATGTAGTTGCCCCTATTCGTGCGTCGATTGCTTCAGGCGGGGCTGGAAATCTTACCCTGACGACAGAAGGCAATAACATCGTTATCACGCCTCAAAAAGCCGGAATTTATTCTGGAATCGTGGTTTCAGTTGTTGATGCAGATGGAGTTTCGTATACTTCTGAACCTCTTTCTTTTGTTTCAGATTCTAATAGACCGAAGGTTACAATCAACTCTCCAAAAAATATGGTTTGGGTACAAAAACGACTTGATGTTTCAGGCGTTGCGACGGACGATCTTTCGGTTTCAAAACTTGAATGGTCAATTGATAATGGGGAAACTTGGAACAATTGTGCAAATGCCGCAGTTGGTTCTGCTTCCGTGAACTTTACTCAGGGAATCGATCTGTCTTCTTTGCCGGATGGTCTTATCAGCTTGGATATTAGGGCAACGGATCGAAGCGGAAATACAGGTTACGCTCATTTTTCAGCCCAAAAGCGAACAGAAGGCCCTAAAGTGAGACTTTTGGTTCCTTGTGAAGGCGATGTCATAAATGGCTGGAATCAGATTGCTTTTAAACTTGAAGATTCTGGTTCAATTGCGTCTATGAATTTTGGCGGAGATCCAAAAAAGCCTTTCAAAGTTGCACCTTACGTTTCACAGATGATTGGTGTTGATGCTTATCCTCTTACGAATGCGATGCAGTTTGTTTTGACAGATAAAGCAGGTAATGTTACTGTCGAAAAGGCCTGGCCTTTCAAAATCGATTATCAGAAAGACCTTCCTGTTGCAGAAATTCATGTGCCTGCAGAGGGAAATGTCGTAACGGACAGTTTTGTAGTTTCCGGTGTTGTAATGGATGATGACGGAGATTGCAAGATTTATTATAAAATCGATAACGGAAATTACTCTCAAGTTGCAGGTGCGACAAGTAGCTACAATATTCCTATCGATATTGCTTCTTTGACGGATAATGAACATACCATCACTGTTTATGGTGAAGATATCCACGGAAAAAAAGGCGAAAGTGTCGTTCGTTCATTCAGAGTTTCGTTGGAAGAACCTAAGGGTAGCGTAGATGCGCCTTCATTTGACACGACCGTAAAGCAAAAAGTTCGTGTTTCTGGAACTGCCAGCGATAAAAACGGTATCGAAAAGGTTTTGATTTCTCTTGATAACGCAAATACTTGGAATGATACGATTGGAACGACGAGTTGGCACTACGACATTGATACCAGGGTTATCAACGATGGTACGCACACGATTTTCATCAAGATTATTGATAAATGCGGTATTCAGGCAATTTATTCAAACTTGATTAACATTGATAATACAAAACCAGAAATTCAGATTGAATCTCCTAGAGATGGAGACAGGCTTTCTAAAGAACTTTTTGTTTCTGGACAGACGACTGATAACATCAATCTTACAAAGCTTTCAATTAATATCACGGCACTTGATTCAAGAACTCCGGTTTCATCAAGTCTTGCTAAAATTCCAGTTGAAGCAGAGCAGATTATTACAAAGAAAATTGATATTTCATCTTTGCAAGACGGCTTTTATAACATCGAAGTTCAAGGACAGGATGCCGCAGGAAACGTTACTCGAGTTTCTAGAAATATCGAAGTAAGCAAGCGTGCAGGACTTTCAAAAGTTGATTTACTTACACCGTTCAACGGGGAACATCTTCATGGTGAATTTAATATTGCAGGTTTTTCTGAATCAGAATTTAAGTATGAAAAAGTCACTTTATATGTTGATGGTAAGAAAATAGAAGATAAAGCTGTAAATCCTACAGGATATTTTAGATTTAATCTTTTTGAGTTTGCAAGGGCCGAAGAAGCCAAAAGAAAAGCGGCTGCCGCAAAAGCTGCTGCTGAAGCTACGGAAGGAGAAGCCGTGCCGGAAGCTGTACAAGAAAGCACCGAAGAAAAAGTTGTTCTTTCAGACGGAGTTCATAGAATCCAAGTTTGGGGTACTTTGGAAGACGGTAGCATAATTAAGTCTGATGAAATTGTTTTTAATTATGAAATGGCCGGTCCTTGGATAAAGATTGACAATTTTGACTTCGGAAACTACGCAGTTCGCCGACCAAAAGTCGAAGGTACTGCTGGATACACAATTTCAAAAGAAGATAAAGCAAAATTGCAGGATAAGGCTACTTCAAAAGAAGAAAAAGAAGAAATTTTAGCTAAAACTTTGGATAAAATTGAAATAAGCTATGATAACGGAAATACTTTTGAAAAATTAGGCAAAAAAGCTAAATGGCGTTTCCGAGTTGAAAATGAATATCTAAAAGAAGGTCTTCATTACGTTATCGTAAAAGCTACTATGAAAAATGGCGAAGTTGTGGCTGTTCGTCTTATGATTCAAATTGATAAGCAAAATCCTCAAGTAAAACTTATTGAGCCAGTTTCTATGGGACACTATAACAAGGAATTGATTTTTTCAGGACTTGCTTCTGATGAATCAAACTTAAAAGATGTAACTGTAACTTTGCGCTCTGGTGATAAATCTCAATATGAAGTTGCAAGTATTTTCCAAGGTGTATATTTTGATGTTCACACATTGGGAGCAAGTCTTTACGAAGTTGGAGCAGGGCTTTCATTCTTTGATGATAACGTAAAATTGCAGTTTCAGTATGGTCAAATGACTGATGAGCAATATGCACTGTTGTGTAGTTTTTTTGGTAGAGAAAATGGCGGAATGCGATACGGTGGAAACATTTATGGATTAAAACTTTTGGCTAACGTGTTCTTGCTGCCATTTAAGCAATTTTTTGGTCCATCTTGGGAATGGTTGAATATGAGTCTTGCTATTGGAGCAGACTTTAGCGTATTTACACAAACGCAGGCGGGAAAATCTCAGGTACTTTCGGCAATGATTGTACAGTTGGAGTTCCCGCGAATCCAAATTCCAGATGCGAAGGTTTTTGGAACATTCTCGTTCTATTCAGAATATCAACTTTGGTTTATTCCGTCGGATATTATAGACGAGACTGTAAAAGCTGTTGTAAATCAATTTGCTTTTGGTTTCAGGTTGTACTTGTTTTAGTACGGGGCAAATTTAATGGAATTTACAGAATGCAATTCTAAGTGTTTTTTTAATTGCATATAAGATTTTTTTGAGTATTATAAAAACTGAATAATTGTAAATTTTTTCAGAATGTAGGAATAGTAGCAGGAATTTTTAGGGGGTGTTTATGTCGTCAAAATACAAAAATTCATTTTTTATAAAAGCTTGCCTGATTGCAGGCTGTGTGCTTTTTGCATTCTCACTTTTTACATGTACACCTGGTTTAGGAAATCAGGTTGATACTCGTTCCCCAACTGTTACAATTGTTTCTCCTGCAACAAAATCTACATTGAATGGTTCTTTTACTGTATCTGGAACTGCAAGCGACGACCTGGCAGTGACAAAAACTTTGGTAACATTTAAAAATATTGATACAAATTATTCTTATGGGCCTTTTACGGCAAAACTTTCAAATGACACATGGTCATTGGATGTTTCTGTAGCAGGTGATAGTTCCTCTAAATCGGCTTTGCCTGACGGTGATTATAATGTAACAATTGCAGCTTATGATGCTTCAAATCATGTTACAACTGCTGATGTAGTTTATACAATAGATACAACACCTCCAACTGTTCTTTTAACAGCTCCTGCAACTTATGCAACAACGCCTCAGTTTTCACAGACAATCACAATTAAGGGTGAAGTTTATGATAGAACGACTCTTCAATCTGTATATGTTTATATTTACGATTGTGACGGAAATATAGTTGAGTCTGCATTGGCAGAAGGTACAAACACATTTATTGCAACTTTTTCTTCCCCAAATTTAAAAAATTACGATACAGCCAATCCAAAAACGGTTTATTACTATACAGCGGTTGCAACAGATGCCGGTGGAAATAAAAATAATTATGATTTTCATAGATGTGATATTGCATCATTAGTAGCTAATCACTCATCCGAAGGAGCGATATTTCCTTCGATAAATGCATTGGGTAGTCTAGACCAAGGAACGGCGACTAAAATAACAGGTGGAATTACTGCTGATGAGGTTGAAACAAAAAGACTTGCCATTCCGACTACAGATACAGCACAAAGTATTTTATCTCAATATTCTTATCCAGATTTACGTTATACAGCAACTTTCAACGGAAGTATTACATGGCAAAATGTAAGTGAACGTAGCGATGATGATTCAACGTATAAATCAATTTCACCAGAAATGTCTGTATATGGAATTGTAAATCCTTCAATTGACGGAAGCTCTCAGAGTGGATTTAGGGTATGGCTAAAAAAATTGACTCTTACTGATGACGGAAGTTTTGATTTTTCTGAAAATATTGATATCGATTCTGACGGTAATGGTATAGGTGATAACGAAATTTCAGTTTCTGAAAATTCTGATGATATCGGACATTATCAGGCAAAGTTTTCATCAGATGGAAATGGAAGTTTCAACTTTACTATTAGCTCTGGAGATGGTTCATCTTCTACATCATGGCAAACAGGTTATTGGTGGGCAAAAATTTATTATGTAACAGATACAGGCGGCTGTGGAGAAAGCGAAACTATTTTTAATGTCCAATCTGGAACTCCAAATTTGGATGAAACAAATCTTGGAAGTGCAAATGATACTTCTAAAACTGTCTATGTAAATACTGCCCCAATAGTTTTTTCTGGAAAAGCAACAAACTCAGATGGAAGTGCCAAGGCGGATTCAGTTAAAATTTCGTATAAAGCTTCTGACAATTCAACTGGAACTCTTAATGTTTCTTATGATGGCTCGACATATTTATATACAGCAAGTTTTGCGCCTGAAAAAAATGATACTTACGAGTTTACTCTAACTGCAAATGTAGGAGAGTTGACAAAACAAATTTATAGAACAGTTGTATATGATTCAGAAAAGCCCGTAATCGAAGTAAAATCAGTTTCTCCTGCAATTGATAGAAATGAAGGTTCTGAAAGTTACTATGTAAATGGTGATATTACAGCAATTTTTACGATTGCAGACGAAGATCAGATTGCAAGTGCATCTTATAGCGTTGTTGATTCTAACAGAGAGACTATTGCACAAGGAAATTATTCTACATCAGTTAAGAAAATTACTATAAGTGGAATTGATACGACAAAACTTACAGACGAGCAGCTTCTTTCAAGTTTTATTACAATTACTGCAACTGACAGAAGTGGAAATACTGCAACATATACAGGAAGTGTTGCCGAAGAATTGAAACTTTATACTGTTTACCAGCCAAGTGATAAACCTAAAATTGAAGTTTCCAATCTTTTGGAATTAGAAAATTCAGATAGTGCAGGATGTTTCTACGATAGTGATGAAGATTCATCAACTTATGGACAATATGTTGAATACAATGTTCTAAAAAAATCAGAATCAGTTTCGATGACTGTATCAGATGATGATTCTGTTGCTAATGTTTATGTTTCTATTGATGATGGAGATTGGACAACTTCAAACTTTAATAATGCGGATTTTTCAAATTCGCCAACATCAAAACAGGTAAAATATTTACTTTCAGGTCTTTCTTATGGAAAACACACCTTGAAATTCCGTGTTGAAGATGAAAATTACAAAAATGATAATTCTGAAAGTTCAGATTACACTCCTTACAGTTATTTTGAATCGGATGAATATTATATAATTATAGACGACAGTTCGCCATCTCTTGGAGTTTCAACTTTGCTTGACCAAAATGTTTCTAGCTCTTTTGAAATTGCAGGAACTGCTAAAGATGAAAATGGAATTTCAAAAGTTGAGTTTATTTCTTTTGGAATGGATGCGAACGGAAATTCTGATGAAACTGAACATGTTTTTTATACTATAATTCCAGAAGATTCTAGCGTTACTACTTCGTCATGGGCTTGGAGCATTAATTATGATTTGGAAAGTTCTAGTAACGAAGCTGGTATTAAACCTTATCCTACAGATATTACAGTAAAAGTTACGGATGGAATAGGACGAGTTTCTACTTCTGTTTTTACTTATTACTATGATAGTTTAGTTCCAGAAATGCCTGTTTTGGTAGATGATCCCGACGCATTTTTCTATGGATTATTTTTGGAAAATTATGTTGCTAATACTACAAACTCTCTTACTATAAAAGGTTCAATTTCAGATGCGGGAAGTGGAACTGCAAAAAGTGGTATCAATAATGTTCAGTGGGGGCTTTTAACAGGTAAATTTGAACATACTAGCGCTATTTGTGTAGAAAAACGTTCAGATGAAACTTGTTACTATTATGATTCTTTGCTTGCATTGCAAAACCCAAATGGACCGCAATTATCGGAATCAATACCTCAAGGCGGACAAAAATTTGATGACTGGTTTTACTATGCATATTTAGAAGATGCAACCTATCGTTACTATTTCTGCTATCATTATGAAGACAATGTAAAAAATGCAATATTAAAACTTCTTGGTGATGAGGTTGATGAAGGCGAATACGATGCTGATGCATATTCGTCAAGCGAAGTTGAAGTTAACTGGACTGATGCAACCTTAACACCAGGTGCTGGTGGTGTTGATTACTATTGGAAAATATATACGGCATTCCCTGAACTTGCCGATGGTTCGTATACAATTGTAATTAGAGCAATTGATAAAGTAGGTCATACTTCATATCCAATAATTCATTCAATTGTTGCTGATAATACGGCTCCGAGTGTTTCAGCAGGTGTCGATTTATCCTCTGCTACAACTAATTCGACTGACACCTTGTATACAACTCGTTCTGCAACTCTAACAGGAACTATTACAGAAGAAAATCCTTTGATTATATCAACAGGACTTGAATATATTCGTTCTCAGGGTCAACCTTCATTTAACACAGAAAATGCTTTTGTTGTTACTTGTAAAGATTCTGCCGGTGAACTAATAACCGATTCAGCAACTCTTACTCTTCCTGAATATAATCCATGGTATCAGGAAGGCTCTAATAGTTGGAATAATCAAACATGGTCATGGGGATGCGATTTTACAACAGATGGAACTTATACCGTTACTATCCTTGCAAAGGATAAGGCTTATTACGAAAATACCCCTGTAAAAAATTCAGCAACTCTTACCCGATATATTATTGTTGATAATGAAGCACCTTCAATTACATTAAATGCGGTTTCTCCTTTGATTTCCTATAATGGTGCAGATACTGTAAACGGCGATACAACTGTCAGTGTGCTTGTAAAAGATAGTAACATAGATTCTGCTTATGTAATTTATGGTTGTACAAAAACTTATGCTGATGGCGATTGGGCAATAGCTGATGCTCCCGATGGAGATTTCTACGATTCAAATGGAAATTCAAAGTGGGTTGCTTTCACAAATTCTCAGTTGATTTCTGGTTGGTCAGGTACAATCGATACAACCGATTCTAATTATTATTATACGGTTGACGGTAAAAACTATCTCAATCTAGCTTTCAAAGCAGTTGATAAATCTGGAAATGTAACCTACAAACAGGTTAATTATGTTGTGGATCAGAATAGTGATAAACCTACTATTTCCGCTACTAACCTTTCAACTAACGTTCAAAATTCAGATGATGTAGGATATGCAGATGACCCAAGCAATTCTGCTACAAATGTATTTACAGCAAGTAACAATATCATAACTTTCAATTTAGCAGATGATGATGGTTTGAAATATGTATATATTGCACATGGAGAAGATTCTCTTGATGAGAATACTAGTTGGACTTTAGTTGCAACTTTAGATGGTTCAACCTCAAAAATTTGGAATTACACTTTGGATTCTTCAATTTTTAATTCCTATGGAAAATATATTATCAACTTTAAAGTTGTTGACGTAAACGGAATTTCAACTACATCATACGCAACTTACACAAATTATATTGCTTACGATGATGGAGCTCCAACTTTAACATTAAACAGCACAAGCGATTTTGTCCCTCAGTCATTAAATTTAGCAGGTTCTGTTGAAGACGGTAACGGAATTTCAAAAATCAAAATTGTATATGGAACTGAATCTGACGGTGAATATACGGAAATCGATTATTCATCAACATCCGTAACTTCGGCTAATTGGGAAAGTGAAGAATTTACTTTAACAAGGGACAGTGGCACAATTTATGTTTACGCTTATGATAAACTTGGTCATATAAGTGTTAAGGAAAAAATCTATACTGTAGATACTACAAGTCCTATTCTTTCATTGGAAGATGATGTAACTCCTACAGATGAAAAAGCTTATGTTGATTATGGATATGTTGACAGCAGTCAAACTTTAAATATAAGTGGTGTTTTAGTTGATCCAACTTATAATGCTGGAGGACAGCCTGTACAGGCAAGTGGCGTATCTGCTGTTCGCTACGAAATAACTTCTTCAGAAACTCATGGAGAGTGGACTCAATCAACAGGAAGTTCAGCTTATTCATTCAATTCAGGAACGGGAGAGTTCCTTGTAATTGCAAGTTTTAGTGATACTTCAAGTAAAACTCAATATGTTCATATTGCAGGATGTGATATTGCTGGAAATTGGAGTAATATAGGAGTTGCAAAAGTAAGTCTTGATACAGAGGCTCCGCAAACTACCTTGGAAACTTATATTAAAGGTGGAGAAACTCTTACAACAGCAACTGTATTTAATCAGTCTGTAACATTTAAGGGAACAGCTACTGACGATGCTGAACTTTCATCTATCACCGCCTATAATTACAATTCTGGTTCTATCGGGAATATTATTGGTCAATCTGTAACTTTAAACTCAAATGAAAAGAGCTGGTCAATTAATTTTAACGTTGATAAAAAAACTCATGCAAATGATGGAACTTATGTAATCCTTTTTAGAGTTTTGGATGAATCTGGAAAATATACAGATTACACCAATACATATAAAATCGATACAACAGCACCGAAAATTAGCTTTGAAGCAACTGATGATATTACAGCTTCTACAAAACCGAGTGCACAAAAAATAACGGTTGCATTTACAGATGCAGTTTCTGGACTTTTAACTTTAGATTATCAGTTCCAGATGTCTCAAGATGCAGGAAATACATGGCGGGATTTTGAAGGTGAAAATGCATCAGGTACAGAATCTAATATTAATTTGACTAGTGGAACAATTAGCCGCTCTCTTGCAGATTTCTTGACTGCTCCAAATACTGATGCTCTTTGGAGATTAAATGTAACTGCAACAGATAATGCTGGAAATTCAGAAAATTATTTTTCAGATGAATTTTGGGTAGACCAGACTAAACCTTATATGAAAAATACAACAACACTTGGTTCTGTTGTTTCAATTGATGATAGTTTCTCAATTTCAGGCTATATCTATGATTATGGATATGGAAAAATTGAAAGTGTAGTCGCTTCAATTTATCACGAAGATTACGCTGCAAACGGAAAAGAATTTGAAAAAACTTTTATCGCTGGCACAGACGGTGGATTAATATGGGATAGTGAAAATAACTATTACACATTTACATGGACTTATGATTCAAGTAATTCGCCATTCTTATACGACGGAACTTATACAATTACGATTTTAGGTTATGACGGTGCAGGAAATGAACGTGAAATTTCACTTTCAACTTCTTGTGATAACGATCCACCTGAAATGTCATTTACACGACCTTATGCTATGACAGTTGATTCTCTTTCAAAACATAGCATTACTACAGGAAATTCAACAGATGTAATGGGAACAATTACTGTTGCAGGAACAGTTCCTGCTGACGGTGAATCTGGTGGAATGGGACAGATTTATTATCAATTAGGAAAATCAGGTGCTGTAAGTTTATATAATGCTGCTGGAGATGAAATTGTTCTTGACGCTGCGACAGGATTTGACGGTTCTGTAGATGAAGAAATTGCACTTGTTGTATTTGATGATGAAGCTGCGTTTAGTGATAGTACCAACTATTCAACAGGTGCAGTTCGTGGTGCCTGGATGAATACTGGTGGAACGACAAATTACAACTGGAGTTTTGAATTTACTGCTCTGAACATTGTAAATAATGGTTTTGCAGATAATAGAACGGATGAAAATGGCAATGCTACAGAAAATCTTTGGACAACTTATGTTTATGTTGTTGCAGAAGATTTGGCAGGAAACATCAACATTGCAGTTTATCCAATTAATATCGATATTGATACTGATAAACCTACTGTAACGATTCTTTCTCCAGATCCAGATTCAAATTCAAATGAATATGGCGGTTCATTTACGATTATGGGTTCTGCAACTGACGATAACGGACTTGCGGGTGTTTATATGCAAGTTCAGGTTGTAGACGGAAACTATGTTAACGGTGTTCTTACAAGTACCGTTGATGGTTCTCCATTCCCTAGTGATTTTTCACCAACTTGGATAAATCTTGCTACAGCACAAAGTGATTTTGATGGAACTTCTGAAACGGTAACTGCATATTTTGCTAATGCTAAAGATGATATAGGTAGTAAAGGTGCTTATACTAATTTAAATACTTGGTACAAGGTAAATTCAGGAACTCAAACAGGAATATTTGATACTTCATCAACAAGTGCAACTTGGAAACTTAAGATAAATAATCAGAAAGTTTCAATTTCAACTGATGCTGCTAGTGCAGGAAATGCTGTCTGGGATAATGATGGGGACTACTATATTTTTGATAACGTAGCACTCAAAAACTACTATTCTGGAAGTCACGTATATTCTGAAAGCGATCAAACTGAGCTTTTGATTCGGCTTGTAGCGTTAGATTTCAAGGATGATGGAAAAGACGGAACTTTAAATACGACTGCTGTATTCGGTGAAGTAAAAGAAGTAACTGTTTATATTAATGCTGGTGCTCCAAATATTGATATTGTGGATTTACCAACGGCAGATTCTTATGTAACAGGTTCTTTTGATTATGATATTACACTTTCAGATGATGGATATATTTCTTCATATTCTATCATTGCAACAGGTCCAAAAGGCTATAAAGTAATAAAATCTCAAGACAGCCTTACTTCTCTAGGAGAAATTTCTCTTACTGGAACGATTGATTCAGAAGAATTGGAAAATGTATGCGGAAATACCGTTACAATCACAGTTACAGCTCTAGATAATTCAACTCCGATAAACACTTCAACTGTAGCTCGAAAGTTCTACATTGATAATACGGCTCCAACATTCCAAAATGCAAAAGTTCATGGAACGACATATACAAAATATCTTGTTCCAGAAGCTATTGATGAAGGAGATTTAAGAGATTCTAATGGAAACATGAGAATTAAATCTGAAAGTGCTTTGGTTAACGGTTGGGTAAAAGATGAATCAAACGGAAGTGGAATTGATTATGTAATGTTCTGGTTTAGCCAAGGTTCAGGAACTTCTACAAAAATATTCAGTGTTGCAGGATATAGCGATGAAGATATTGATGCAAATGGAAGTTCATACACAGCTACTGCAACTTTCGTAGATGAAAATGACGAGGATGTGACAGTTTATATGCCTGTTTCAGATTTGGCAAATGTTGATAAAAATTCTTATGGAATTTCATATAATTCATCTTCAAACTATTCTTCGGGAACTCGAACGAATTATATGATAGTTGATATTGCAGAAGCTGGTGTAGATTATGGTGCTAATGGTGACTATGATGGTTACAATGAAAATATCAGTTCTACTGGAATTTGGTATGTTGAATTTGATTCAACAATGATAAAGGACGGTATTTATGATGTTAACTATCTTGTAGTAGATGTCGCCGGAAATGCACGTTATTTCAAAGATTCAATGTTTGTAATGAATCATGCACCTACAATAACAAGCCTTTCACTTAAGACTGACTTGAAGTCTTCAGGTATTTTAGCTGATGAATCAAGTGTTGTTTATGTTCCAAAGCGAAGTGGAAGTTCAAGTTCTGATAGTTATGATGTTTATGATTCAGAATTAACTGATGATACAATCTTTAAGTCTGTAAACTATTTATTCTCACTTGGGCTTAACGTAAGTGGTGATAATGTAACGGCTGAAAAACCTTTAATTTACTATTTGACATATACATCAACTTCTACTGGTCAAAGTAAAACTGTCACAAGTTATTCTTGTTCAACCTATGTTGAAGGCTCAAGTAATAATGGAATTTTCTGGGACAGTACTAATACTTCCTTTGTTTTTGTAGGTAAAGGTTGCGATGCACTTTCTGCAAGTGGTGAAATGATTTATACAATTCACGTTGACGATTACTTAGGCTTAACAACTGATGCTTCTACAATTACTGTGGATATGGAAAATGAAGATACGACAAATCCTGTAGGTCAGCTGCTTGAATTTAATACAAAAGTGTACGAATCATTCTCTGATTATGCAGTTGATCAAAATGATGACGGAATAGTTGATGAAGAAGATTGGTATATATATCAGATTAGTTCTCTTAACTGGGGTACATTTGACTCTTCAATTGGACATATAGAGCCTAGAAAATCGCTTCCTTCTCTTGAAGTAAAACCAACTTTGAGTGGTAAAGTCTGGATACGAGGACAAGTTCTCGACAATCAACGTATTGAAAAAATCCAGCTAAAATTGGACGGAAGTATCAAAACAGTTGCAGCGTGGGATTCTACAAATAAATTGTTAAAATCTAATAATTCTACTACGGAATTGCATCAGATTTTAAATCAGAAAGGACATTATGCAGAATTTGCATACCTATGGGATACAAGTTCAATTAATGATGTTGCAAAAGTTGATGTTAATGTAGAAATTATTGTTATTGATGGAAATAACAGGACATCTGCACCTTCGGAATATGTTACTGAAAATTCATACAGAACTTTAACTTCAAGGTTCTCAATGGATTCATGGGGATATTCAAAGACAAGTGTTGATGTTAGACCGTATATTACAAAGATATGTTCACGGCTTGATGAAGCATATTCTGCTTCTCCTTCAGTATTCAATCGTTCTGCAACTGGTGTTTATCCTGTAATGCGTGGGGAAGATATAAAACTTTACGGTTTTAACCTTAATGGAGCAAGTACAACTGTCAAGTTTAATGGAACAAGTGTTGGTACTGTTACTGCGGGAAATACAAGTGATTATGTAACATTTACTGTTCCTAATACGGCAACTTCAGGTTATGTTGATGTTACTGTAAGTTCTGTTCCATCTCTTAACAACAGTAACAGCACAACGGCTGAATACAACCTTGAGCCAAACGGCATAAACAATGACATTCTTACTGATGACAGAAGCGTGTATGTCTGGGGTATGAATGATGTGTTGACAGGTGTTTCTACGGTTCGTTATCCGTCATTTAGAATAGGTAAGGATGCAAATCAGACAATAGGATTTGTTTACGACCATGATGGACAAACGGTAAGATATGTTCTAGGAAATACAAAGAAAACACTTGATACTTCATTTTCTCAATGGTATTCGACAGCTTGTGCTGTAGATTCATCTGGACATATTTATGCAAGTGCACAAAATGGAGATAGTGGAGGAGGAAATTTTAGCTCTGGAATCTCTAGTCAGACAAGATATGCGAATTATAAATTCTATGCTTTAGCTGATACAAAAAATGGTAAGAATTATAATAGCGTTGGGGGTGCTTACTCGCAAGGCGGAAACAATGTAGCTCTTGAAAGTTGTATTGGCAATGGAGACACATTCTACGCTGAACGTATCCAGCATCCAAAGATTGCAACTTTAGGAAGCAATACAACTAAGATGTACACCGTGTACTATGACATAAGTTACCCTCGCATTGTGTTTAGATATGGAGAGGCTTCAGGTTCAGTGACTTTCAGTACAAATAACGGAATGGGTATAATAGCTCGAAATGAAACTTCTGCTACAAATGCTAGAGTTATTGATGATACTTCTGGTGTCGGTGAATATGCAGGCGTGGGTGTAATTCCAAACGGACTTTCAGGACTAACAGGCGGCACTGCTGTAGTTTGCTGGAACAGTGGTAATGCACTTAAGTTTAAGTACAACGAAACTCCAACAGAAAATAACTGGTCAGATGAAATCGTTATCGATGCAGACTATGCCGGTGAATACTGTGACCTTGCCGTAGACGCTGCTGGTGGAATTCATATTGCATACTACCGCGCAGGAAACAAACTTAAGTATGCTTATCTTTCCTCTTACAAAGCAACTACTGCGGATGTATGTATGGTAGACTCTTACCTTTCTGTAGGAGAAAACATCAGCATTGAGACTAGTTCTAAAACCATTACGCAGGACGGTGTAACACGATATGTTCCTTACATCTCTTACTACTCTAGTGCAATCGGTATGGCAAAGGTTGCATGGCCTGTTTCTTTGGGAACAAATGAGTCATCGGGAAATACAAATACTTTTGTAAACGGTGTTGCTACAGACAAGTTTACCGGAGCATGGGAAGTTCAAGTTCTTCCAACAGCACTTTCAACAAAACTTTTGAACTACACAATCGGTGTAGGTGAAAAGACAAACGGAAGTGCAAACTCTGTAATGCTCGGTTACGGAATCAAGACAGGCTTACAGACTGCCTTGCTGTATTAAAATGTAAAAAATGCAGCCTGCTTTCAAAACGAAATGCAGGCTGTTTTTTTCTTGCGCTTCTCCTTAATTGTAGAATTTTTCCCTTTTCGTTATAATAAAAACATGTCTCAAAGAAAGGCTAAGAAGCCAAAAATTTCTTCAAAAGCAGCTTTTATTTTATCCTCAGTGTTTATCGTTTTGTGCGTGGCGATGCTTTTTTTAAGCATTTCATTGACCAAACAAGACGAACTGACGAAAGCAAGCCTTTCTTCATCGGCAGTGGAGGCAGCTGAAGGCAAACCAAAGACGAAACGTCCTCCTGTAAGCACAAAAGAACCTGATAAAAAACAGACACCGACTTTTAATTCTGATGAGCTGCCTAAAATTGATTCTGAAAAAATTGACGTAACGGAAGGAAAAACGAGTGGAATCACGGAAAACTCGTCAGAAATTCCGCTCGACAAGCCTGTTTCCGACAAGCAAAGTGCATCGTCCACTTCAGGAATGAACCCAAAATACAAAATCTATATCGTCCTCGATGATGGAGGACACAATGTTGTTCAGCTTCAGCCGTTTTTGGAATTGTCTTTTCCGTTTGCTGTTGCAGTTTTGCCGCATCTTGCACATTCAAAGGATAGTGCACAGAGAATCGTTCTTTCTGGAAAAACACTGATGCTTCATCAGCCTATGCAGGCTATCAATCGAAGCGTTGATCCAGGACCAGGAGCTTTGGAACCTGAATTTTCACCTGAAAAAATCCGCTCCATCATCAAAGAAAATATTGCAGATATCAACTCTTCTGATGGGGGAATCGGAAAACTAGTCGGCATGAACAATCACGAAGGGTCTTTGATTACTGAAAATGCACAAATCATGAAAATTGTGCTTCAGGTTTGCCAAGAAGATAACATTTTCTTTTTGGACTCAAGAACGAATGTCGCATCAGTTTGCAAAAAAGTAGCGGACGAACTAGGAATGCCTATTTACGAGCGAAACATCTTTTTGGACAATACTCCGAATCAGGATGATATGGTTGCTCAGTTCAGGCGCGGAGTTGAGTATGCAAAAAAAACAGGCAGCGTGATAATGATAGGTCATGTTTGGTCGGGTAAAAATCTTGCAGATGTACTTCAAAAGATGTATTCTGAGTACAGCCCTCAGGGATTTGAATTTGCAGCTTTTTAATATTTTGAATAATTGGAGTGAAAATGAAAGTTTTAGGTATTGAATCTTCATGTGATGAAACCGCCGCTAGCGTTGTAGAAGACGGAAAAGTCATTTTAAGCAACGTAATTGCAACGCAGATTCCTTTTCACCAAGAATACAAGGGTGTAGTCCCAGAAATCGCAAGTCGTAAGCATACCGAGTGGATTGAACCGGTCGTAAAAACCGCTCTTAAAGATGCGGACCTTACGATAAACGACATCGACGCTGTGGCCGCCACAAACCGTCCGGGGCTTATGGGCTCTCTTTTGGTCGGCCTTACTTTTGGAAAATCTCTTGCATGGGCAAATAACAAGCCGTTTTATGCAGTAAACCATATGCTAGGACACATGTACGCCGCACACCTTGCAAACGATATCGAATATCCGTATATCGGGCTTTTGGTAAGTGGCGGCCACACAATCATCTGCAAGGTCAGTGATTTTGATCAGATCGAAGTCTTGGGAACGACAATCGACGATGCCGTGGGAGAGGCCTTTGACAAGGTTTCAAAGTTCCACGGATTCGGCTATCCAGGAGGGGTCATCATAGACAGACTTGCTCAAAATGGCAATCCAAAGGCCGCAAACTTCCCAATGCCAATTTTACGTGGTGAAAACCATCGCTACGATGTTTCTTATTCAGGCTTGAAAACGGCAGCCATCAATCAGCTTGATCAATTCTGGAATCCTGAATTTGAAAAGACTCCTGAAAATATTGCAGCTTCTTTTCAGGAAGCAGCCGTAAAAATTCTGCTTTCCCGACTTTTCAAAGCCGTCGAAGATACGGGCCTTACGACTGTTGTCGCAGGTGGTGGAGTTGCAGCTAATTCAAGACTGCGTTCAATGCTTGCCGAGTACAAGGAAATAAACTGTATTTTTCCACCACTTAAACTGTGCACTGATAATGGTGCAATGATTGCAGGTGTTGGCTATCAGTTTTTGAAACGTGGCGAAACAAGCCCATGGACAACAACGGCAAGCGCTCGAGTAACTGAATTCAAACGAGGCCTCGCTAGAAATTCTTCAAAATGTTAAAAATATGGGCGCCTAACGGCTGTTCCGCAGCTTGCTATCCGCGCGGCCCCCTGCGGGTGGCTGCTTCGCACTGCTACATAGCCGGGCGCAAGGAGTAACCTTTGAATCTTATATCAGAAAAGCACTCTTTATCAGGACATATCACGGTACCTGGTTCAAAAAGTCATACGATTCGTGCACTTGTTCTTGCAAGTCTTGCCGAAGGAACAAGTGTTATAAAAAATCCGCTTGCAAGCAATGATTGCAAAAGTGCGGCCAAGGCTATCCAAAAAATCGGCGCTAAAATTTCCGGTTTTCCTGAAGAAAGCGTTTGGACGGTAACTTCGTCTGCCAAGGATCTTCATCTTCCTGATGACATAATTGATGTTGAAAATTCTGGTTCAACCTTGTATTTTTTTGCTCCGATTTGTGCAACATATCCTGGTATTTCGGTTTTTACTGGAGATTCGTCAATCCGAAAAAGGCCCGTCCTGCATCTTATTGATGCGCTGAATCAGCTTGGCGCTCAGGCAAAAGTTACCCAGCCTGGAAAAAATGCGCCGCCGTTTGTAGTTTCTGGTCCTATCAAAAGCGGAAAAGTTGTTACTGACGGAAAACTTTCTCAGTATATTTCTGGCTTGATGATGGCATCGACTCAAATCGAAGGAACTACACAAATTGAGCTTACCGATCCAAAGGAAGTGCCTTATCTTTCGATGACAAAATGGTGGCTTAATAACGTCGGTGTAAATTTAAAAATGAGCGATGATTACAAGCATATCGAAGTGACCGGAGTTCAAAAAATCCATTGCTTTGAACAGACTATTCCGTCTGACTGGGAAGGTGTTGCTTTTCCGCTCATTGCATCCCTCATCAGTAAAAGCGACATTTATATCGACAATATCGATACTTCAGGAACTCAAGGGGATGAAAAAATCGTCGATATACTGAAATCTGTCGGTGCCAAAATAGAATACGAAGAATCGAGCCTTCATGTTTTCGGTTCAAAATCAGTTCTTTCTACTAAACATCTTGAAAATGGCGAACTTCATGTAAAACTTGCAGATTTTCCTGATGCAATCTGTGCTCTTGCCGTAATTGCCTGCTTTGTTGATGGCAAAACGGTCCTTGAAGACATCGAAATTTGTCGCAAAAAAGAAACGGATAGAATCGTTGTCATGGAAAAAGAACTTTCGAAACTCGGAGCTTCTGTCAAAGATACGGGCGACACGCTGACGATTCAGGGCGTCTTGGACGGTGCAAATCTCAAAGGCGGCCTTGTGCATAGCTACGACGATCACCGAGTTGCAATGTCATTAAGCTGTATTGGGCTTGGTCTTCCTGCTGGAGAAAAAATCGAAGTCAATGGTTCTGAATGTTGTTCGGTTTCGTTCCCTGGTTATGTCGAAAAAATGAACGGTCTCGGTTGCGGTTTTAAAACCGTGTAAGCGAAACGTTTTGCTTTTGAATTTATTTTCCAGCGTAAAACGAAAGACTTAATTCTGTAAGATTTCCGATTGTCAAAAGGTCCTTTGTAAGTTCAGTCGT
>JAQYSN010000188.1 GCA_028725265.1 Spirochaetales bacterium
CGCATACTCCGTAAAGAACTTGATTTTGCCTATCAGACACAATATCTGCCGCTGAAGCATCTGGAACAGTACTTTTTAGGGGTATTCAATGCCGATTGGAAGGTATATGATTTTTCAAATCTTCTAAGTGTGTGAAAATAATGCCACTCATACTTACATAATAATGGCACTACTCACCGTTAATTCCACTTCTTAAAATTACTATATCTTATCACTTCCCCATCAATACAAACAACGAGGTTTTCCGTTTCACCATTGTACTCTGAAGAAACAGGTACAATGTCATAAAACCTACTGAATAGAATATCTTCTTTGTCAGTCTTAATAATGCAATAAAGATGTTGTGCATTATTACCAGTAAGCATCTTGGATATTACCTTTTTAATTTTATAATGATGTGTGTTTTGTCCAATAGTTATAATTACATCTGTTTTTGTAAATTTAGCTTTAGCTTCCAACATATAAGATTCTTCCCCTTCAAAAGGTTCTTCCTCAACACATCCTTTGTCAAAGTAATATGTGTCATTTAGGGTAAGAACTTCTGTCATTAATGCATCCTCTTCAGTTGGAAAATCTCCTTTTATAATTGTTAAATATGGTTTTAAATAGTTTGATGATGGAGAAGATGGATTTTTAGAATTCAAAGCTAAAGCAATAACTCCTCCAGTATAAGCAACCATAAAAACCCCCCAAATAAATACAGACTTATAGGAAGTTGTTTTAACTTCAGGAGATTCCTTTGAAAAAACTATTGACTGGCTATGTGTGGTATTGTTTTTTTTGTGAAGACAAATATTATTATCTTTTGCAATTCTTTCCAATTCAATGATGTCATCTTTCTTTTGTTGAATTTGGGCGAAAATTATGTTGGCGGCTGATAGCTTTTCGGCATCATAGTTTTTACCCATAAAGTTTGATGGATTGTATATATCACACAATTTATTAAATAAGGCTGTGGATGAAAAAGAAAGCCCGAGTTTATTGATTGCCTGATTTCTCAACTGAACAAGTGTATCAATATCATCCTTGAAGCCATCTAACTGCGAAAAAATTGAATTTGCAATTTCAACTTTCTCTGCATTATATGGATTCATATAGTTTGAAGGATTGCACTTTTCCCTCAGTTCTTCATATAGATTGGAATAATCTAAGGAATCGTCAAATATATGCTTAGAAACAACTTCTAAAGCAATTTCTTTTTGAACTTGCTTTGTTTGTTGTTCCTTCACCAACTCTGCTTCTTTTTGCTCTTTCTTTGCTGATCTTTTATTCATCAACCAAATGAAAATACTAAGAACCAAACCAGATAAAGCACCAATGAACACTCTTTCACCAAGTGATTGAGTTTGTCCAACATATAATATAATGTATGCAAACATATATTGATTCAAATTTTTGCTTGCAAAATTACGACTTTTATCTTTAAATGCCAAATTTTACATTTTCCTAATGCTTAAAAATAGCATATTCTTCTCTGAATAGGAAGCTTTAGTCCAAATTCTGATGAAAGGAAATCCAAAACTGATATGAAAGAATTAAGTGATTTTTTTTATGAAGTTATTCCTATACACCAAAACGAAAAAGTGCATAATACAAAAGATAATTTATAAGATGATACCTTATTATTCAGATTCTTATTATCAAACCCAATCAATATGAAATAGGTCTAATAAAAATTGATTCTCCCAATTAATTACTAAATCTGAATTACCTTCACCACAATTGTATTTTCGACAAGGTCATAACAGAATGTAGTGGAACTACCATTGCGTTGCCCAGGAAAACGGTGTTGTTTAAGTTCCTACAAGTGAACAGACAATCAACAAAACAAGCAAAGATTAAGCTGGGGTTTTAGTCATAACAAACAATGATGGAACCAATAGAAATGCCGTGCGAGTTCAACAAACTTATTGGCAGGAAACAGGAATGAGCAACCAAGTGCCTTCGAGTATATCCTGCTCGGAGGGCATTCCCCTTGTATGTAAATCCTGAACAGAACAGTTCCTGACCGCACATCACCACATAGTCTGAACGGAGACATCCTCTTTTACTATGATTGGCATAACCATTCATGTCGGGTTCCCGTGAAGATGCTTCTTCACTTCCTGTCGGACAAGTGACAGCGGAAAGTTTTTTCTGCGAAGTTATCACGTCCGCGTCAAATAGCAAGTCGTGCTTTGTGGACAATCTTCCTTTTCGTTGAAAAGAGTATTCTTCACGGCAGACTTGCCTCATTGCCGCTCCCGCACTATGGGTGCAGAAAAAATCTTCCCTGATCACAGTCCGAAAGGTTTTAATGAAAGGGAAATAGTACTGATGCGATAATTGCACGGTTATAAAAATTCATCAAATAAAGTGAGTTCTTTGATAT
>JAQYSN010000189.1 GCA_028725265.1 Spirochaetales bacterium
TCATATTCATTAAAGTCGTCTGCAGTTTGTGTATCAAGGTCCCGACGGTCTATGAGGAAAAAGACTTTTTTGATTTCTGGGTGTGTTATCAGAAGCTTTGCACATTTCCAGCAAGTTAGAGTTTTTCCAGCCCCAGTTGTATGCCAGATATAACCGTTATCATCAGAAGAAAGAGCTTTATCAAGCAGAAGTTCTGTAGCATAAACCTGATATGGACGCATAATCATCATACAGCGTTCTGTATCATTTAAAACGGTGTATAAATGCAGCATTTTAAAAAGTCTGTCTGGATTCAAAAAAGCCGGAATAAAATCTTTTATATCATTAATTCTTTTATTTTCTTTATCGGTCCAGTAAAAAGCAGAGGAATGAAGGAAGGTACTATCACTATTTGCATAATATTTTGTATTGGTACCATTTGTGATAATGAAAATCTGAATATACTTAAAAAGACCTGTATATGCATGGCGGCGATATCGTTCTGTCTGATTAAAGGCATCTTCCAGTGCAATTCCACGTTTCTTTAATTCCAGCTGGATCAAAGGAAGACCATTTATTAAGAGAGTTACATCAAATCTTGTTTCATATTTATTTATAACGGTTATTTGATTTGCAACCTGAACTTTATTATTTGAATAATCATCATAATCCAGGAACTTGATATGAACTTTGCTGCCATCTTCTCGTTCCAGAACATATTTATCTCTAAGCTGTTTGGCAGATTGATAAACTGATTTGTCTTTTAGATAGGTAAGAATGCGGTCGAATTCTGTGTCTGTAAATGGTAAATTATTCAAATCTTCTTTATTTAAGTTGTAAAGATTTGTACGAAAATTATCTTCAAGAATTTCTTTGTCTTCAATTTGTTTATAATATGAGTATCCAAACTGCTGCTGCAATTCATTAATGAGCCAATTTTCTAATTCTGCTTCGGATTGAAAACTCAAGATGGAAACTCCTTTTTTCTTTTATTATACCACCAAAAGTTCAATTTTACTAGAAAATCGACTGGTGGTTATGACAGTATTGCAAGACAATTTCTATACAAACATACCTCTTGTCAGTTTACAGTTTTGCCCTTAGACTCATTAGTATGAGCTTTACAAAACGCAAAATCGATTACACAAAAAACTACAATGATATGGCACTTTTAGATGAAAGTGATTTCACAAACCAGATGTTTGAAACTGCACATCCTTTTATGAATCAATTCAAAAAAGATTGCTATGCTGAAATTGGAGTTGCAGATAATTATATAGAAAGAAATCATCCAGATGGTGTTGACAAATTAAATCAGGATGATGAAAAAATCAAAATCCATTACGAAACATATTTCTTGCCTAAAGAAACAAGTCGCGGAACAATTTTTATGCTACACGGCTTTACGGGGTTTACCGGAAAATTCTACGAAGTGATTTACTACTTCCTCAAGCAAAATTATTCTGTAGTTGCCCTTGATTTTAGAGGACATGGCTATTCTTACAGAGAACTTGATGACGGTCATTTTGCAAAAACTTACATTCACAATTTCGATTCTTTCATTAGCGATACTCTCAAAGTCTATGATGAAGCAATTGCACCGAACAAAAATGATAAGCCGGTAATTATTTACAGCCACTCGATGGGAGGCGGCGTTGCAGCAAACCTTATCGAACAGCGCCCCGAACTTTTCGACGGAGCAATTCTAAGCTGCCCAATGCTTGGCATGATTACGGCAGGTCTTCCGAACTGGCTGATTAAAATCATTTGCCGCCTCCAGATTGCAAAAAATGGCGGAACCGACTACATAATCGGAGCGCATGACTTTGACTACAAAGGCGAATTCAAAATGAACTGCGGTCCAAGCGTAAGTTTCAACCGATACGCTTATTACAACGAACTTAGAAAAGTCGACAAGCATTATTTTTCAAAGTACGCCACCTACAGATTCATTTTCGAAGCCATCAACGGCGGAAAAAAAGCCGCAAAACCAAGGAATGCAGCAAAGGTAACGATGCCAGTCTTAATGTTCCAGGCTGAAACCGACAAATACGTAAAAGCAAAGGAACAGGAAATTTTTGCAGAAAACGCCTCAAATTGCGAAGTTGTCATGATGAGCGGAACCGAACACGAGCTTTTCAGCAGTCACAACGAAATTCTACATGCCTATTACTACGAAATTTTTTCGTTTTGTGATAAAATCTTTAAAAATTAATTTTGTAAAGAGGTTCAAATGAATTTCATATATCTTCTTTTAAAACTAGCTTTTCTATTTTGTACAGGAAGCCTTTTAGGTTGGTGTCTTGAAGTTGTATATAGAAGATGGGCTCATAAAAAATGGATTAATCCCGGTTTTTTGACAGGTCCGTGCCTTCCATTGTACGGATTCAGCCTTGTAACCCTTTATCTTTTGGCACAAATCGACCTGTCTTTCATTACGAATCCTAGACTTGAAAAGCTGGTTCTTTTTATCGTGATGTCAATTTGCATCACAATCGTTGAATACATTGCGGGTTTAATTTTTATCAAAGGAATGAAAATCAAACTGTGGGATTATTCAAAAATGTGGGGAAACATACAAGGCATCATCTGCCCGCTCTTTTCGTTTTTTTGGATGTTGCTCTCGGCCTTTTACTATTTTTTCATCCATCCGCGAATCCTGAATGATCTGGACTGGTTTGTCCATCATATAGCATTCTCATTTGTCATCGGGTTTTATTACGGCGTACTTATGATTGATATCATTCATTCATTCAAAGTTGCAGATAGAATCCGAAAATTTGCAAAAGAAAAACAAGTCGTCATCAAGTTGGAAAACTTCAAGGCTTCAATCGAAAAGAACAATTTTATCTTGCAGTTCCATACAGAACTTGATGCAATGAAAAACGACCTCGATCAGTATTACGAAAAAGCAAAAATCCGACTCGCAAAGGAAAAAGCCGAGTTCGAACAAAAAGAAAAAGTAAAGCGTGAAAAAACCGAAAAGAAGATAGCCGCAAAATTGGAAAAAAAGGAACATAAGATAAAACCGCTAAAATAGTGCGGCTTTATCTTACCTAAAGTTTGCGTTGCAAACTTTAGGTTAAACTGCTGTTCCTCATTACATTACGGAACAGCGTAAAAAGTCAATCGATTGTTGAAACAATCTTCTTGACTTTTTTTTATAGGAACATAAAAAATGAAATTCGGAATAATTGGTGCAATGGATGTTGAAATTCAACTTCTACTTGCAAGAATGACAGATATAAAAAAAACTGAATATGCAAGTCTTTGTTTTTACGAAGGTATTTTGGAAGGAAAATCTGTAGTCGTCATAAAATCAGGAATAGGCAAAGTAAACGCCGCCTTGTGTGCACAGATATTAATCGTTAAATTCGATGCAACCCACATCATCAATACAGGAATAGCAGGTTCAATGGACAAAAAACTTCGCATTTTAGACACAGTCGTTTCAACAGAATGTGTTTACCACGATGCCGACACAACTTTTTTTGGAGATCCATCTTGCACAATTCCAGACATGCCAACCTTTTTCAAGGCTGATGAAAAACTAGTTGAAAAAGCCCTCTCTTCCCCTTCCGATAAATTCAAAATTTACAGCGGCCGAATTGCAAGCGGAGACCAATTTATCTGTACGAAGGAAGGAAAAGAAAAAATAAAATCGGATTGTAATCCAATGTGCGTCGAAATGGAAGGCTGTGCCGTAGCGCATACCTGCTTCGTAAATAACGTACCATTCGTCATAATCCGAAGCATCTCAGACAATGCAGATGAGAACGTAACCACCGATTACAGTTTTAACAGGGAAGCTGCCGCTGAAATCAGTGCAAACATAGTCTGCAATATACTGAAATAAGCCCCCCCCAAAAAAAAAAGATAAAAATTTACAATTCTCGAGCATTTTAAAGTTGACAGCCGAAACAACTAGACTTAGCATTTTCGGTATGAAGCATCACTATAAATTAAAGATATTAATTAATATCTTCCTCGTGGTCCTCCTTCCATTTGTGTTTCTTACTTGTTCTCCCATGATTGAAGATTTCAATAGTCTCGTTAAGGAAAATGGCTCGGATAACATTCAATTCACAGTTGAATATTATGCCGATGGAGTAGATACGGATGAAGTTGATTATTCGACACCTATTAAGGCTTCTCATCTAGAAATTGGCTCTATAGACAGTTTCTCTTCACCGCAAGATTTTTCGGGCTTCACTTATCAATCGAAGTCCATCGTTCAAGATTCAAACGGAAACTACATTCTCAAACTCATCTATCGCCGTAAGAATATAACTTTGAGCTTTGATATCTCGGAAAGCCCTAACGGCGCTCAATACAGAGACGGTTCGACAATTTATAGCATCACGAGAAAGTTTGGTGCATCTACCGAAAATTCCATTCCAACGCAAGATGATATGACATTCACCGATCCAGATTCTTACTTCCTTGCCGGATGGGAAAATTCGCTCGGGGAAACCTGTTCAATTGAACAATTTTTTGAACAAACTTTTCCTGCTGCCAACGCCACCTATTTTGCAAAATGGGTTTTGACAAGTAACGGTGCAAATTACAACGTCCAATATTGGTTTGAAAAGTGGGATTTGGGAAACGGAAAGCATTACCTGGAAACAAATTCTGTAGATGAGGAAAATTTCAACAGAAGCCAATACGCTCAAGGCGAAAATGCGACAGAGCCTTCTCAAAAAATGGCTGAAATCGGCTCAGAGATAACAGTTTCAATACCTGAATATGTTGGATTTACCGCAATTGATCCGGAGTCGCTTGTAATTTCTGATGATTCAGACGCAAACATCATCAAAGTTTACTACTATAGAAAAGAAATCACTTTGACATATAAATCTGATAGCGATGATGCTGTAACGAACGGCGCTCAAAATGGTGAATACGGAGTGTTCACCGAAGCAAACGGAGGCGGAACTAGTAAAACAGTAACAGGCTACTACGGAGATACGATTGCGCTTAAATATACGACTTCTGATGTAGAAAAGAGTACGTTCCGCAAAACCTGGGAATGTACAAGTTGGTCGCCTGCACCTGCAAACGAAACCTTCCCAGCTGTCAACGAGGTTTATACAGCTCAGTGGAATCAAACTCATGCACTTTATACAGTCAAGTACTATTTTGAAGACACGACATCAGGAACTTCAATATGGGTTGAAGACGAGGAAACCTATAGCGAAAAGGGACTTGTCGGACAAATGACGACCGTTTCCGCTGCGGCTCAGGATAGTGTCGAAGGCTATTATGCACCGACTGTAACCAATGTCACAATTGTAGCAGAGGCAACAAGCGTTGTAAGAGTTGAATACAAGTCGAAGGCATCAACTTCGTCAGGCATGATAAATCCTGGAACAACTGATATCACGCTTACGGTAGAGGTAACGGGCACGACAATTACGGCAAGTTGCACACGTTCAGGAACTAACATCACCTCGTGCACCTGGTACTTGAATGGAGTAGCACAAAGCGGAACATCAAGTTCATTCACAAAAAATGATGTTTCTGCCGGAACTTACACACTTTTTGTTGTTGCAAAGGACGGATACGCAGAATACACAGCGTCCGCAACTGTAACAGTTCAATAATCAGGAGGTAAAGAATGAAAGCTATTCGTAAAAATTTGCTGGTTATTGGAATCATTTCAGTTTTGATAAGCCTTCCGCTGACGGCCGCTTCTAAAAACCAACAACAAGGGCAGGAAGAACAGCAGAATGAATATAATCAGCAGGACCAATCTATAGAACGAAACGAACTGAATCTTTCTCACCGGGTCGGAGGCTATCTTTCCTACGAGCCTGTTCTGGGAGCATTACATCAATTTGTAGCATGTAGTTTGGGAGGAGGCGTCGCATATGAACTGGGCATTCCGCTTCTTCAGATTTTCGAAATCGGACCTGTCGTGCATTTAACCGTAAATGACAATATCGTAACGGATGAAAGGCTAGCTTCCATGCTAAACCTGAAATTCGATATTGGCTGTTTTTTTAGAATTGAATTCGGTAAAACCGGTTTTGCACTCAGTCCCGAATTAGATTACGGTATTTTGGTTTATTTTCCAAAAGTTAGCGAAGGTTATACCAATTCAACAGGGATTTCCTCTGCTTACGTTGATCAACTCATTCAAATTGGACTTGGTCTAAGATATTCACATGAAAAGATTCTGAACGGCAACCTTGAGTTTGACCTGACTCCGACCTATTCACTTAGCCCTGAAAAACACGACTTGATTCACTATCTTGGCTTTAGATTAGGCGCATTATATAAAATTGGAGGTACAAAATGAGAAGTAAATCCCTGAAGATTTCATCATTTTTATCATTGATATTTTTAGTTTCTTTTATCCTTTTTTCTTGTGCTCCACTTATCAATTTTAACAAAACCGCTGACTTTACGCTTTCAATAATACAGCCAAGATCAGCAATTTCATCTTCTTTTGATTTTGCATCCGGCGATTATACATTCTCGCTAACGGCAACAAATTCTGCAGGAACGGTTTCCACGATTTTTGAAAACCAGCCTTATTCCAAACTATCCGAAAGTTTTTCGATTCAAGCAGGAGTCTATACTTTCACCTTAAAAGCCTATCTGTTTGAAACCGAAGCATTCTCTGGCTCTTTAAACCTCAATTTGCAAGGTAGTACAAACCGTCTTGATTTTGTCATGAAAGTTAGCGAAGGTTTTACTTCAACGGCAAGCATTACATTGCAACTTCCTTCTGAAGGTGTAAGCGAGGTAAAAGCTGGAATCGCATCAATTCCTTTTGCAAACATCGATGAATGTGACATAAGTAGCGCAATCGAATTGGTAATTGATAATTCTACAAATCCTGCGACTGTAACCTACACCGAAACCTCTCTATACACAGGAAAGACTCAGTTTGCAATTTTTTATCTCTATGATTTTAACGGAGCTTTGATTGCTACAATTCCTGAAAGCATAATCATCATGCCAGGAAGAACTTCTTCTTCAACTATTTCAAATGCCTCCTACAATCTTTATTCAAAAGTTGACTATCACCTTGAAATTGAGGGAACTCCACGTACAGTTCATTATGCTGTTGATGATGAATTTGATCCTGCAGGAATAACGGTTTACTGTAAGGGAAGTAACGGCACATCTTTTGAAGTGCCGCAAGGACTTTACACGACAAATTTTAATTCGCTTGTCGGATGCGACAAAACCGTGACTTTTGAGTGGCGTGGTTTTACAGGCGACATGCCAACAAAAATCCATCGTGCAAGTTACAGATTTACAGAAGAACCTCGACTTTCGGAACATACGTCTTGGGCTTTCCCGGGAACTGTCGAAGTGCCAGCAGTTTTCTATGAATTTGGCGACTATCCGCAGTCAAGAAAGGCAGATGAAGTAGATATTCCTGCTGACAGAAGCCGTGCTCCTTGGTGTGGTTGGATGATTGGTGAGGACGGAAACTACTATGAAGAGTTAAACGGAAATTTCTTCAAGGTTGAACCGATTATCTGGCGATGCTTGAACACAAAAGTTGGTAGTGATGAAAATTATAAAACTATAAACAAAGCGTTCCTTGTTGCAGAGCACTGTCTTGAAGCAGGCATAAATTGGTTTGAATACAAAGACACATCTCCTGATCGACGTGTTGATGGTAATAAAGTTTATTCGACAAACTATGAATTCAGTACGATACGTGCATATTTAAATGGCTTGAATGGTGCAAATTATGATTCGCGAGATTATACTGGTTGTGGTTTTTTACAGAAGGCATTTACCAATGATGCTCGCGGTCTTATCTATAAAACTCCAGTAAAAAATGATTGGGATTCTAATAGTTCAAATTCTGGTGATATTGAAAATAGAACTAATGAATCATATTGTGGAAATAATACTAATGATAAAATTTTCCTTTTAAGTGCAGGGGAAATAACAAACCCAGATTATGGTTTTAACAAAAAAGGAAATAGTGACGATGAAGCTCGCTATCGTTATAGAACAGATTACACTGATGGTAGAGCTTATGCAGATGATGGTATGACACATTATTGGCTTCGTTCACAGTTTTATGGGAGTTCATGGGGCATAACATATAAAGGTGATAATGTCCGCTATTCAAAAAAAGGTAATATTGATAATTTTGATGGTGTAACACAAACAAACAAAGGTATCGTTCCTGCCTGCTGGGTAAGTCTTAACGGCTATGTAGACACGCTCAAAGTTAGCGGAACTCTTAACAAGCAATATTATGCTGCAGGCGAAGAATTTGATCCAACTGGACTTACGGTTACAATCTACAATCAGTATGGTGTAGGGCGCACACTTAATCCTGAGGAATACACAACGAATTTTGATGAATTAACAGGAGCAAATCAGACGCTCGTAATCAGTGCGGAAGGTTTGGAAGATGAAGCAGAGCAGCTTATCCACAAGGCAACCTATCAATTCACGGAAATTCCTGTGGAAATTTCGGGCGAGGAAACTTATGCACACACGACGGACGGCGACAAAGAGCCTACTTCAAGCGGAACTTTCTACAAATTCGGTGACTATCCGCAGAAAGCAAAATCAAAAGAAGTACAAATTTCAAGCGGCAGGGCTCCATGGTGCAACTTCTTCATCGGAAGTGATGGTAACTACTACGAACTTAATGGTTCAACCTATTATCAGGTAGAACCAATCGTATGGCGCGCCCTTACTGTTCAGGGCAATAAGGCACTTTTGTTCAGTGAATACTGCCTTGATTCAGGCATTCAGTTCTATTGGAATGACAGCGTTTCATCGAATGCACCTTATGTAAGGCGATATTCTGGAAATGAAACAAAAACCTATTCGGCACTTGATATCATAGGTGCAGAACAGGACAGATACGATAGCAGCTACCACGATTTTTATGCCTACGGAAAAGGTGCAATGCTCTATCCTAACTCATATAATCACAGTACAATCCGAGCCTACCTCAACGGAATTGACGCTTCTGGCTATCACAAAGGCGAAGGCGATACATCTGGATTTAACTTTACAGGAAAAGGATTTTTGCAAAAGGCATTCACTTCAGACGCGCGAAAACTAATCTACAAAGATACAGTTAAAAACGACATCACAAGTGGTCTTATTCCGCTTGGAAGTGAATGGGCGACGACAAAGCAGATAACTCGATTCAGTCCAAACACGCAGGATAAAATCTTCCTTTTGAGTTTGGAAGAAATTACGAACAATGATTATGGTTTTACAGGCGGTCAGTTCGATGACGAATGGGCACGAAAGAAATATCGTACAGACTATGCAAACGGTCGCGGAGTTTATACAAAGAGCGGTTATGCACATTATCTTATCCGAACACCGAAAAAAGATAATGACAAGCAGAATTTCCTTTATATAAAAGAAAACGGAAATCCAAACAATTCGGACAACGTTACCAAGAGCGATAAGGGTATCGTTCCTGCTTGCTGGGTAAATTTAAGTGAAAGTGAAGTAAGCGACGATAGTTCAATTACAACCGATGCATTGCTTGGCGATTATCATACGCCTGTAACGCTAGCAAGCAATACGACAAGAAGGCTTTCACATTCTTATGACCTTTACAATTTGATTAGCGAAGGCTACAACGAAGGTGAGTATGGTCCTATCATCATAACGAAAGGATATATGATGACAAGTGACAAGGCTGGCACCTTCAATATTGCAACTGATACGCACGATGAAGGCGTTACGGAACTTTACGTCGTAACTCTTTCGGGAACAGAATTAGTTAGCGGTCAATCAACTGGAATTTGGACAGACTTACAATCAGGATTTGGAGGAAGTAGCGATTATTGCGATAACGTTGCATATATAATCAGTGGCGATGCAAGCCAGTATAGCAAATCTGCAAGTAAAATAGGCACAACAGGTACAGGACCTTTAAGCGTAGGACTTCCAGCTGGAAGCAACTTATTAGTTACAGGACATTCTCTTGGAGGAATGATTGCACAACAAGCCAGTGATAAAGACTCTGTTAAAAACAATTATAATGTTCTGAATGTCGTAACTTTTGGTTCTCCAAAACTAAACCAAAGTGATTCTGAATACCTTCTTCACAGGCTATGCGACAGAAGTGATATTGTGCCTTATGCAAGCAGTCAAATTTTAGGAACAACTTCAGATGCAATGTGGCTAGACCGTGACTGTGAAAATGGAGGTTTCGGTGATGAAATTTACAATACGGGCGAACTTTTTGACACAATGATGAATGCAACAAGCGATACTCGCGATACGACAGGTCCTCATGTAGACAGCTACCGAAATGAAGTGGTATGGGCTGAATACGATGTAATTGGTAAAATCCGCGGAAACAAGGTAATCATTCTGGATAATAGCACAAAGACTTTCTTCAAAAATCCGGATTTGGATTAACCAAAAAATGGACTAAACAGTAAAAAGGCTGTCCAATAATTGAGGTGCACTTTTAGTACTTCAAACTTGTTGGACAGCCTTTTTTTTCGATTGTTTTTATGATTTTATAATTTACGCATCTGCAAAAACTTTTCCATCTTCAAGCCTAATCTGAAGTTTTGTATATTCGCTGTGAAAATTGTTTTTCAAACGGTCAAGATAACGAGCGCTTTCCCATTTACACATAGGCAAATCATGTAACAAATAGTTTCCGCAACTTTCTGGCTGGGTTGCAGGAACTTCATCTTGAGTTAGAATCCATTCAAGGCATTCTATCGTCAAATTTCGCATATCCTGAACAGTGTAGTTTCCAGTCATAATTATGTACATTCCGGTCAAACATCCCATAGGACCAACGTATACGACATCATCCTTTACTTTGGAATTTCGGAACCAAGTTGCCATCAAGTGTTCAAGACTATGAATAGCCGAAGGTGCGATAGCTGGCTCCTTGTTCGGTTCTGTGATGCGAAGATCATAAGTGGTAAAACCTTTATCAACACGTGAAACATAAATTCCAGGTTTTAATTTTGTATGATCGATAGTAAAACTTTGTATAACTTCCATGACGAAAACTCCTTTTTAAGATTCGTATATCATTAATATAGCATAATTTTTCTAAATTACAATTAACTGACTTTCCGTAACGATTGTATCAACTTTTCTGTCATATTTATCATGAGGAACCGAATCCAAAAGCTGGCAATCAAAGCAGACTGCAATCTTAAAAACTTTAAATCCTTCCTGTTCTAGTTTTTCAAAAAATCTATCGTAATAACCTTTCCCCTTACCTATCCGCGTAAAGTCGCGTCCGAAAGCAAGCCCTGGAACAATAATTGCCATATCAGAAAAATCTGAATAGCAAAACGGCTTTTTCAAGCGTTCCAAAGTCAAAAGTGGCTCCAAAATTCCGTAGCAACCAGATTCCAGCTGGCTTTCAAGAGAAACCGAATTATCAATCTTGAAAAACTCCATATTTCCATCATCAATTACACGTGGCAAATAGCAATTTCTGCCTTCTCTCAATGCATCCAAAAGCAGAGGTGTAACATCAACTTCATTTGAAAGCGGCATATAAAATGCAAGATTTTCAGATTTCTGAAAAACGAATTGCAATTTCTCGCTATTTTCGAACTGTTTGCAAATTTCTGTGCTTTTTCGGGCTATTTCTTCATGAGAAAGCGAACGAAGTTTTGTCCGCATTTCTTGTCTGACAGATTGTTTATCCATACTGAAAAACTAGTCGCAAATTTCCCGCGTGTCAAGGCATGCTCTCGCGTGAGTATAGGCCATTTTTCGCGGGAAGGCGCGGATGTCGTGAGTTTTCGTATTGCGAAAACTCGATAGTTCGCGAAAGCGAACGAAAACCCCGATTCCGCGCTTCTTCTTCCCATGCATTTAGCAAAGATGGATGGGAGGAAATAAAAAACTTCCGCTTCCATCGGGAACCGCACAATCCGCAACTGCTGCCGGGTCCTGGCTCATAAATTCGCCACCCGCAGATGTTGCGTTTGCGCGAACCCCGATTCCGCGTGTATTTCTTCCCATGCATTTAGCAAGGATGGAATAGGATGAAAAAGATGCTCGACAGGCGCGCGCATGGAAAAAACGGTGAGGCACCGTGAGCGAAAATGGACTATCGAACGCTTTGAGCGAATGCGAAATCGCGTGAGTATAGGCCAATTTTCGCGGGAAGGCGCGGATGAAGGTATTTGTTCTAATGCGCATTCCTACCCCGTGGTTGCGCTTTTTTCGCAAAATCGCATATAATTCTAACATCAAGTTTGGCTGAATCAGTTTTTGTGGGAAATCAGGTCGAAGTCCTGAACATGGAGTGATGAGGTAGGCCGGTAATTTTTGTGTATTTTTCCGTCTGGAAAGTTCGCAAGAAAATCCGACAAGTCCTAATGCCACAAAAACGTAATTTTGCCCCGCTTTCGTATGAAATGCGGATTTTTCTTTTCTCAGCTACACGCCCTGGCTGACGGAGGTAAATATGAAAAAGTCTTTGACTTTCAAATCTTTGTGCGCATTGCTTTTGGTTGCAATCGCAATTTTCGGTTTTGCTGGATGTGCCAACAATGGTGCCGAAGCCAATATCGTAGAAATTCCTGCTTCTTCTTGTGTACAATATCTTGCTAGTAACACAACTTTGGCTCTCGACCAAACCTACACTTACACAAGCGATTATGGTTCAGAAACTTTCACAGTTACATCCAATGGAACTGTCACCTACGCAAGCGATTATGGTTCAACAGCAGGAACTTTGTGCTGTGCTTTCCAGCCTACAGGTTATAATGGCACAATGATTTTCATCAAAACATCGACACACACAAACTACGGTCACTATCAGTATCCTGACTACGATGAAGACAACCCACATTCAGGCTGCTACACAGCTTTCTACCTTTCTGATATTTCATCAACTTCAGTTACTTTTGCAAGTGCTGTTTTTTATACAGGACTCGAAGCTGCTAACAACCCAGGAAATAGCTATGCATGCACCACTTGCGCAGACAGCTTTGATAACTTAAAATCCCTTTTCGAAACATACGGCTACGAAGCAACTTGTACAGCTTACACAACAACTGCAACTAGAAACTAAGTTGGGTATAAAGTTGGGTATAAATATGAATAAACTGCACCGAATCCTAAAATTTAAAAGTTTTGCCTTCGGTGCATTTTTTTTATTATCTGCAAATTTTTTCCACTATCCACTTTTTTCCGAACAAGTCTATGATGAACACGGAAACTTGATTCGCTCTAGTCAATGGCTCCCCGGTTCTGCAAAACAAAAAGAAAAAGTCGCCCTGGACGCTGAAGAAACAGCTGAAGAAACAGGAGAAAGCAAAAATACAAATGATTCATCAGACACAAAAACTGATGATGAAAAATCTTCTGAACGCACTTTCACAAAAGAGCAAATAGAAAACAGCCACAGTTCCTCTTTGGGAGACTTTCTAAAGCAAAAAGGATTTTTTGTCATGACAACGGGAGCTTACGGTTCAAAACAAGAACTTTCATTCAAAGGCTTTACATCGTTCTGTATAAAAGTTTACGTTGATGGCATTTACGCAAACAATCCTGCAACTGGAGAATTTGATTGGAACTCAATTGACATCAACTCAATCGAATCCATCGAAATTTGCGAGCAACCAGGCATCGATTCAGCTGAATTTGCAGGTTGCGTAGTTTACATCACAACTAGCTCTCAAAACCCCAGGGAAGAAAAAAGCATGCTTTCTACAGAAACTGCCATCTCTTCCTACGAATCAAACTTTTTTGATTCAATCTACCAAAACATCAATTACATCGGAAATTCAAAAGACTTCTTTTATAAAATAAATGCAGCCTTTGCTTATTATGAAAATGAATATTATAAAGGCTCATCAGGTGCCATTAACACCTTCAATTTTGCCCACATGGGAACATTAGGTTTTTCATGGAACGCAAAAGCTAGCAAAAATTTCTCACTTTACGGTTCTGATTTCTTCGCTTACAACCAGGTAAAAGCGTATGCTACAGGCCCGGTACTCACGACAGGATTTGAAGACGATTACACAACACAAAATAACTTTTGTGCCGATTTCAAATATGACAATTTCGAAACTACGACAATTCTGTCATATTTTTATGGGCAGATTGATTATCTTGAAGGTTATTCATACTCAAAACCTGTCACAAATGTCACAAATACGCAGTCTGTCAGTTTGCGCCAAAATATGACATTTAAATTTGACAACGACTTACCATTAAATCTGACAGTTTCTTACAAGGAAGACCATTCTTATTCAAGTAACGCTGACCGCCATCAAATTGAAAGCGGAATAAGCAAAAGCTGGAATTGGGATTGGTTCACGCTAAAACCATCGCTCGTGCTGCTTGCGTACGGCGGCAACCTCGGCTCTGCCAGCACTTCGGCGTCGTTCTTAGGCACATCAGCGTCGTCCTTAGCTTCATCAGCGTCGTTCTCGGCGTTCTCCAGCACCAGCTCGTCGACCACAACAACAGACAGCACAACCTGGGACACCAGTGGCCTTCATACAGGAAGCTGGACCTTCGCCGCGCTTCCGCGTTTGACGTTCGAACTAGGCGAGGTTACAGTTGCCGCCTACCGAGTTTTTACCTTACCGACTTTTAATCAGCTTTATTGGCCAACTACAAGTTATGCCGTCGGAAACCCTGAGTTAAAAGCTGAAACAGGATGGGCAACAACGATTGCCTACAGCAAAAAAGATTTTCCGCTTTTCGCACGCATGACATATACATATTACGAAAATAAAATCCGGTGGGCGACTATCGAAGGCGTGCTCATACCTCAAAATACGTCAAACGCGGACTTCTACGCACTCACCATAGGCTACGAACAAAAAGTCTGGCAATCCGAAAAATCAGATTCAAATCTTACGCTTCAAGCCGATTTTTCGCTAAACGAAGCCCGCCTGCGAGAAACTTACAAACAAATCATGTGGGTTCCAGAATATCAATCTCATGCCGCTATCTTTTTCAAATACAAAGGATTTCAAACTGAAATCGATTACGCTTTTACAAGTAAGCGCTACAAGACAAATGAGAACGAATCATTCTACCCCGCAATGCATCTTCTCGACGCCAGTCTAAGCTATCAATTTAATGCTGAATTTCAAATCTATGCAAAAGGCTCAAATCTCCTCGATCAAAGAGTCGTTTATCACGACAATTATTACATCCCAAGCCGAAAATGGACGCTTGGTTTAAAATTTCGAAAGTAATATGATATAATCTCCAAGATGATGTTTTTAATTTTAATTGCCGTTCTTTTTAGTTTCCCAATCAGCGCACAGGAAGTAACAGTCCAAGATTTGCAAAAAGCAATGGTCGACGAAGATGCTCCAATCGAAATCACCATACCCGAAAATATTTCATCCGACGAAAAACTTAAAAATGGCGAAAATCCAAATTTCAATTCGAAAATGTCAAAGCAGGAACTTGAGCTTTTGGAAAAAGGCGAAGTTCTTATACGAAACATTGATAACATCAGAAACATCAGCTTAAACATGGAAAACAAGCATTTCAGCAAGGAACTTATTACATCGATGAAAAAAATCCGACCACGCTACCTTGCTGAAGTCATCACTTACATTCCCTACGATGGCATGGAAGATTTACCCGAAAGATTTGACCGAATTTTATACAATGCCTCGGACTTTACAGGCATTCCCTATTGGTCCGAAGAATCACAGCAATGGTTCGACCTTTTCTCGTATGCCGAACTCAAAGATAAATACTCGAAAGGTAACAAAGAGTTTGTCATAGTTGATGTAGTTATGGATCCATTAGATGTCGTCACTGGTCGCTTCGAAGTCCAAAAAACCAAGTCCGAATTTTTATATCAAGCATTTAACGAAACAAAAGTCACATACTGCAAGATAATAGAATGCGTAAAACCTGAAAAAATGGAAGTTGCAATTTACGTTTTTTACGACAAAGATAGCAACAATTGGATTATGTACGGCATAGGCGGAGTCCGAGCTCCTCGATTTCCGATTTTTCATAAACGAATCATGGTTTCCTTCATGAACAGAACGAAAAGCCTTTGCATGTATTTTTTATCTAAGCTGTAATTCATAATAATTTTGCATAGTATCGATAGTGTCGCTTAGACTCGCACTCTCCCGAGGTTTAAAAATCTGACCTTTTAAATATTCAGTAAATTGGGTATATCCATAATACCAGATTTATACTAATATTCTCTCAAGTTATAAATTCAAGAGGTTTTTATGGATAAAAGACTTTTAACAATTCAAGACATTTCTTGCGTAGGACAATGCTCACTTACCGTAGCGTTGCCTGTCATTTCTGCTTGTGGAATCGAAACAGCAATTTTGCCTAGTTCCGTACTTTCAAACCACACAGCCCCGGGATTTTCTGGCTGGACTTTTACTGATTTGACCAACGATATGCCAAAAATCCTTGAACGATGGCTTACTGAAAAAATTGATTTCGATGCTTTCTACACCGGCTATGTCAGCAAAGCTCAAATTCCTTACATCCTTGACATCATGAAAAAAACAGCACGGTCTGGCGCGCTACGAATCGTAGACCCAGTTATGGCTGATAATGGCGTTATGTATGCAGGATTCGATGATGATTTTCCAGAAGAGATGAAAAAACTCGTAAACGGTGCAGATGTAATCATGCCGAACCTTACAGAAGCTTCTTTTCTCCTCGGTATTCCTTATGATCCAGTTTTGACTGAAGCAAAAACAGAGAAAATTCTCAAGGATTTGCACAAACTCGGCGCCAAAAACGTAATTTTAACAGGAGTAAGTTTTGAAGAATCAAAGCTTGGTGCTGCATGTTATGATGGTGTGAAAACTGATTACTACTTTGCTGAAAAACAACCTCGTTCTTGCCATGGAACCGGCGATGTATATGCAAGCGCAGTTGCAGGAGCTCTCGTTCGAGGGAAATCACTCGTTGAAGCAAGTGCAATCGCCGCAGATTTCGTAGTTGAATCGATTAAAAAAACTCAAGACGATAAAGACCACTGGTACGGAGTTAAATTCGAAAAAGCTCTGCCTTATTTGATTGAACGATTGAAATAAGCCAGCCGCGTTGTTGCAGGTCGGTTGCCCTCGGCCCGGCGGGGTTGTTGCCAGCCGCCTCTCGTGTGCTGTTCTCGGCCCGGCGGCGTTGTTGCAGGCCGGTTGCCTCTCGTGTGCCGTTCTCGGCTCAGCCGCGTTGTTGCAGACCGGTCGCCTCTCGTGTGCCGTTCTCGGCCCGGCGCTGTTGTTGCCAGTCGGTCGCCCCTCATGTGTCGTCCTCGATCCAGCCATTGACCGGCTCGTGCAAAGCCGGCACAAGTTCGCCAATTTACACAAGTCGAGTCCAACGCCGACGGTGCAACTTGTACAGAGCCTAACCTACAGTTTAAGTCTGTATACTTTGCTTCCCCGAGATGGGCTCCACTTAGCGCGGCGCTCATCCGGAAGCTTTTCCACAGAATCGGGCACAAAACCTAATTTTTCAAACCAGTCGCTAGTTTGAGTCGTCAAGATAAAAACGCTTTTTGCCTTTTGTGCCCTCGATTTATCTACAAGATAGGCGACCATTTTAGGACCTATTCCCATATGAGAATAGGTTTCATCTACAGCAACAGCCGCAATTTCGTTCTCATCCGACGGATAACGGATGAGCGCCGCGCAGGCCCTGATTCCACCATCAAGCTCATACACGATAAATTCATCCCTGTGTTCGTTCAATTCAACTTCAGTTCTAGGAAGCAAAATTCCGCGATCGATAAAAGGCCTCATCACGCCCAAAACTCGAGGAATGTCGTCAATCTGCATTGGTCGAATTCCACCATAATCATTCTTGTAAATCATCGTGCCAGAACCGAGCCCTGAAAAAATTTCACACGGCATAGCTCCATCAACGGAACCGTTCAAAATATGAACTCGCGAAACACCCCTTCTGCAGGCATCTTTTGCATTCGCAAGTAGCGAAAGCTCAGGAAGATTTTTCTTTTCATTTGCCTTGATAAAAACATCCAACTCTTCCAGATTAAGAGCAGGAATAGTGTTTTCAGGCGTAAGAGGAAGTTCATTATGTATTTCAAAATTTTCAGCATTTAGAACCGAGTCATAGGTCAAGAAAAATAACTTTTCTGCACCAAGCATAACGGCCGCTTCACAGGCAAGTTTTACAGAAGAAATATTATACGGCTTGCCGTTCACACTCCATCCAATACACGGAAAAATCGGGATGAACCCGTCATTCAAAACGGTACGAACTGCATCTACAGAAATTTTTTCAATTTCGCCACAATTTCCGTAATCAATGCCTTCAATTACACCCTTAGAGCGGGACCTTACCCAGTTACCAATCAGGGCCGTAATTCCGTGCCCCGAAAGAGAAGTCATGATTTTATTCGAAACGTCAAAAGCCGCCATCTTGATAAGCGGCATTGCCTCATCGCTGGCAATTCTAAGTCCATTTTTATAAGTCCAGCTGATGTTCGCAGATTGCAAAACTTCATCAATTCGCATCTTAGCACCAGGAACAATCAATACGTTCAGGCCTGTCTCGTGCATCAGCGCAATATCACTAATATGACTTGAAAAAAGCGGAGAATCAATAAGTCTATCATCAATGTAAATAACGATGGTTGCATTCTTAAAACGCTTGATATAACGAATTACATCGCGGATTTTTTCTGCGTTATCAGTTGAATTTTCAGCGCTCATCTTATTCTCCAAATTACTCGTCTTCGTAAAAAACCTTTCCCAAATCTACCGAAAGAAATCCGCTTCTACCTGTTTCATAAAAAACAGATTCTTCCCACGCAATGTACAAAATATCACCTTCAATGATAAGCGGTCCATAGGTAAAATTCTTAGGAAGTTTTGGCAAACGAAAGGCAACAGGATAATCGTTGTTCAAAACATACCTGTCCTTCAAGGCACCGCTGAAAAAACCAGTTCCATCGGTAAAGATAGCAATCGAATATGTGTCGCCCAAAAGCACCTGACTTTCCATAATATCAGGATTGCTCAAATCATCCGATTTAACATAGCTTTTCTGGATACCTGTGTTTTGCTTTGAAAGCTGGATGTAATAAGTGAAATCTTTAGGCAGACGTGATAAAAGTTGCTGAACTCTTTCCGGAGAATGAGACATATCTTCCGGAGTCATTTTAGAACGAAACTCCCCTTCTGAAATTGATTCGGTTCGCAGCATGTCCTTTCGTTTGTTCGGTTCGATACTGGTCAAGTTGTCGTAAGTTGAAAAAGTAATGTAATCAAATCTTTTTCGGTTGTTGTCCATAGATTTTAGAGTAACCGACCATTCGTTGTTTTCATACATGATATCTGAAACTTCAACGTTGTTATCGTAATCCAAATCGTCAGTACTCAAAAGTGGAAGAAAAACGGAACTATCCGGATGATACTGAACCAAAAACGGATGATTTACGTCTGAATCCTTATTTTTGCCGTTTGTATTGAATTCTTTGTCCTTGTAAACGTGAAAAACAGGATAGCCATCGATTCCAATCAAGTTGTCCGCTGTCAGTCCTGAGAAAATCGCATTGTCAGTTATCAAAACACCTTGATTTTCATTTTCTGGATCGCAGTTAAAAAGACCAAGTTTATTTACGGTCATAAATGAATCTGATCCGATTGAGAGACTCGATGAAATTCGGATTGCTTCAGTCCACGGCTTCATCAAAACCTGAGGTGCATGTTGCGGAAGCGCTACCCTCTGAAAACCGTCATAGGTAAAATAATACCATCTGTGGTTCTTTTTGGAAATTTCCTTGAATTCTATTTCCGGATTCGATTGCCTAACGGCCTTTGAAAATGATGAAGATTTTGTGCAGCCCTGAAAAAAGAGCATCAAAAAGGCCATCATCAACATAAAAATATATCTACATTTCATTGAAATTTTACTCATTATTACTATATTTTAGCATAGTTTCCGCTTGCGTTCAACGCTGATTTGAAGTTATAATAATTTTGTGTCGGAATTATTTATTGTTGCAACTCCAATAGGAAATCTTGGGGACATTACGATTCGAGCTATCGAAACTTTTAAAAATGTTGACGTAATTGCAGCCGAAGATACCCGCCACACTCTGCAGCTTCTAAATGCTTTAGAGACAAAGGGATACGGAACTCATGAACAGTTCCACAAACAACTTGTAAGTTGCCGTTCCCAGAATGAAGAAGAAGGCGCTCGAAAACTTATTCAACTTTTGGATGAAGGAAAATCAGTTGCCTTTGCAAGCGATGCAGGAACACCAGGAATTAGCGATCCTGGAGCAGTTTTAGTAACGCTCGTCAGACAAGCCGGTCATACCGTAATTCCGATTCCGGGAGCGTCGGCCTTTGCCACATTGATAAGCGTTGCAGGCGCAGGTGGAAAAACAATCATTTTTGAGGGTTTTCTTTCGCCAAAACCAGGCAGACGAAAGTCTAGAGTAAAAGAACTTCTTGAGACTGGAGATGCATTCGTTTTATACGAATCTCCATTCAGAATTGTTAAACTTTTGTCGGACATTGCCGATATTGAAAGTGAACGACGTGTTGTTGTTGGCCGAGAGCTGACAAAATTGCACGAAGAAATTGTAGATGGGGATGCAGCATCAGTTCGCGATGACTTCGCAGGACGTGATAAAATTTTGGGAGAATTTGCAATTTTTGTTTCAGGCAGTAGAAAAAAATAGTTAAAAAAAGTTCAACTTTCTGAAAGTTGCTGCCGATAATAATAGTGTGAGGGAAAGGTAGGTCAAGTATGATGATAGAAAGACTTAGTGGAATAAATCCACTTCAGAATGTACAAAGATCACAGCAGGTTTCAAAAAAGGCTGAGGTTTCTACTTTCGAAGATACAGTTGTTGTATCTGACGAAGCTAAACGCCTTGCAGAAGAATACATGCTTTCTGAAATTGCAGCTCAGACTCCAGATATTCGAGAAGATTTGGTTGCACAAGTAAAAGAAAAGATCAAAGATCCAAACTACATTAATGCTGCACTTCTTAATTCTGTTGCAGATAAGTTTCTTGAAAGCGTAGGAATCTAATTAGATTCAGAAATGAATAGAAGCAGAGAGGCGGGACAATAGTTTCCGCCTTTTTTTATAGGATATCGACACAATGGCAGACTTTATTTTCAAAATTTCACCAAATATCATGCTAGGAACTTATTTAAGTTCAAGGCTGGGACAGTACGCAAAAGACTATGCAAACCGCTACATGTTGATAATTGATACGGCATTACAAAAAACAGATATAGAAGCAAAACTTAGAACATCTCTCGAAGAAAGCGAAATTGATTTTTTTGTATACAAAGAAATCCCTGCCACTCCAGATTCATCTACACTAGAAAAAGTATTGTGGCTCGCCCGCGAAGCAAAAATCAGGGGTGTAATTGCAATCGGTTCTGATAACACCACAAATTTCGGAAAAGCCGTTGCAATGTTTTATTACCAAAAAAATGATGTTTATAGTTACATCGATAGCAAAGAATTTGAAAATGATTCGCTTCCATTGATTTGTCTTTCAACAAACCTCCATGATAAATTTTTGTTTTCGAATCGAGTTCTTGTAGTTGATGCGCGAAATCGAAAAACCGTTCTTTTAAAGACAAAAAAGCCTGTTTGCAACCTTATCGTAATAGACCCAGACTATAACATAAAAAATGGGGAACATCAGAAATTTTTGGACAGTATGAACTGCCTCAATCTCGCAATCGAAACATACGTTTCTCAAAAGGCTAATTTTTTCTCTGATATGCTGATAGAAAAAGCCGTTTCACTTTTAGCAGCAGGATTAAAAGCCGACGACGGACTTGAAAACAACCAAACTTCTTCGGAACTTCTCTCGGAAAGCGGAGTCCTCGTTTCTTTGGCAGCTAGTGCAAGCGGATATGGCGCAGTTTCTGCCCTTTCGACTGTAATGCAAGGTCGATTCCAAATTGATTCTTCTTTCTCAACTGCAATACTGATGAGTTCGTTTATTGAAGACTGCTCAAAAAGCAAACTTGATAAAATCGCCAAAATTTCAAGAATGATGAACCTTTCGACAGATGCGGATTCTGAAGATCAGGCAAAAACAAATCTTCTGAATTACATAAGCGAACTTCTTTCCAAAAACAACATTCCTTCAAAACTGAAATCTCTTTCAGTTGCCATGGAACAGCTTGCCTCGGTTGCAGAAAATGCAGGCAGCCTCGATATAATCGATGGTTTTCACCGATCAATGAATGCAGACGACTTGTTTGAGCTCGTAAAGCAGGCATACTGATGATTCCACCAAACAAACTTTTTGAACTCGAAGGCGGGCAAAGAAGACGAAAACTTGCTCTTTGTTTCGGTGCACTTGAAAGGGATATTGCAGGAATCGCCGAGAAAGGCAGTGAATACACCTTTCACAGCATGAGCCGCCTTGAATACACAAAAAAACTCGTTTCGATTTTATGTCAGGATCCACAGTTACCAGACCAAGCAAAATCAGAACTGAAAAACCTTATGAAAGAAGAGCCTGTTGATGAGCGTCGCCTTTGCAACTGCGCCCGAAATCATCTTTTGGCAATCATCGGGACGTTCCCGGCAGAATGGGACCTGGTCATCGCACCCCATTCCGGTGCAGAAGAAGGAACCGTTCAAAAACGAGATTTTTATCCAGGACTTTATGTCTATGCAGAAGATATTCGTTCGCCTTTTAATTTAGGTTCGATTTTCAGAACCGCAGAAGCAATGGGCGTAGAAAAAGTTTTCATTTCACCTTTTTGTGTTGATCCGAATCACCAGCGGGCAATTCGTTCCGGAATGGGGTGCATCGAAAACTTAAGCTGGGAACGGCTTAGTTTGGAAGAGTTAGTCGCTTTCGCTTCGGGCGCAGGCACCGGCTCTGAAACAGACGAAACAAAAAATCAACTACCAATCTTCGCTCTAGAAACAGGTGGAACTCCACTCGATGAATTCGAATTTCCCAAAAAAGGTATCGTCATAATTGGCTCTGAAGAGCTCGGCATTAGTCCAGCAGCCCTTCAGATAGCAAATTACGGAACTGCAACAATTCCGATGAAGGGAATTAAGTCTTCATTAAATGTGGGGGTTGCTTTCGGAATCCTCATGCAAAGCTGGGTTTCATCACTTTCGCGTTAAAATCATTTTTTTGAATCGGTAACGAGCTTTTCGTAACCTTCTTCAAGTTGCGCAGCAAGTTCTTTAAGAGTATCGCTATCATCAAGATGATATTTATAGAGAATCGTCTTATTGAACTGATAGAATTCGACTTCGTTTTTATAAAAACAAGAAATCATATTTGCAAGATAAACGATTTCGGTCAAATCCATAAAATTCTTTGGAGCAAAGCCAGGCTTATGATGATATTTAATGGCCTGCACAATCGCATCTTCGTAATCCCATTTTTCAGCAATCATCGCCCCGATTTCAGCATGATTAATTCCCGCTGAAAGTTGCTCAAAAACCGTTGCCGGCAATGTGTAATGCTCGCAAAGTGTCGAATAATTTTCGTGAATGTTCATTCCAAAAAATACGATTTTTCCAACATCATGCAATATGGCAGCAACATAGGCGTCGGTAATCAATTCTGTCTTTTTAGGATAAAAATTCCTCGCAAGATTATAAGCAAAAAAAGCAATCTTCTTACTGTGCTCATAAACTGAAACGGCAACTTCATTTCGCTCTGCCAACGAATGTATCGCTCCAAATGAATAAAGAATCTTTTGAATGGCTTCCATACCAGCAATGTTTACAGCCTGTTCGATTGTCGCACATTTTTCGTTATGAGAAAAAAGTGCATAATTAATCAAGGTCATCAATTCATCATAGAATTTTTTGTCCTGCAATAAAACTCTGGAAACTTCATCGTAATCCACCGGTTCTTTTTTCAACAAAGCCTGAGTCAATTCAATTGCAAAAGGCATGTTAGGAAGAGCATCAAGTTGTGTCAAAATAGCCTGAGATGAAACAGAAATGTTTTTTTGAAATTTCAAATCTGTGTCTATTTTAAAACTTGTAACAGTCTCGTCGCCGTCATTACCGAAAGAAAAACTCTGGTCGTCCATTCCGATTTTTCGGAGCATCAGCATTATTATAACGATTCCAAGACCAGCGCCTTCGGAATTATCCAAAATCTTATCAAAAGCATCTTCAATTGACTCAAACTGACTTGCTCTACTCACCTTGTCGTGAATTCGTCTGTATTCAAAATATGTCATTTTGCTATTGTTGCGAATTTCAACGAGAATTTCGCTACCAATCTTCTGCAAAACGACTTTTACGTACAATCCTGCTTTTTTCTGAAGTTCCATATAATGATTAATGTCGCCAAGGGTATCTTCCTTAAAAATCTTCATTCCCTTTTCATATTGTTCTTCATCAAAAATATCCAGACCTTTTTCTTTGAAATAAATTCGCTTGGTATTTGCCTTTTTCGCGTTAGTCGTAAGTTCCTGAATACAATAAGTTATGTACTCTATCATCTGCTCTTGATTTATCATCTTGAGAAAGGTCGCGGTCACTTCATTTATGTAAACTTCTATATCATGAGGAAGAGTGTAAGATGTAATCATGATAGGAATTTCAGCCTCAATTGCCTTTACAATTTTTTGCCTATCACTATCTGATAAAATTTCGTTTTCCATAACTTTACAAAAATTGTAACACAGAATTTTCATCCATGCATTAATTTTATTCAAATTTACTTTTGTTATCGTTGGTTTTGCCCCTCGTGCACTTGTCACTGCTGTCTTTTTTTTATATCTTAGACGCATGAATATTACGAAAAATAAAGTTGTAGCAATTGCCTACACATTAAAAGATTTGGAAGGTACAGTAATTGATGCCTCAGAAGAAAATGAACCGCTCATTTATGTACACGGAAATGGGTATCTTATTTCTGGATTAGAAAATGCCCTTGAAGGAAAAGCTGAAGGTGATGAATTTTCAGTACAGATTGAACCAAAAGATGCCTATGGGGAATATGATGATAGTTTGATTTTTGAAGTTTCAAGAACCCAATTTCCAGAAGGCGCTGAAATTCAAGTTGGCCAAGAATTCGAAGCAGAAAACGGACAGTTAGTAAGCGTAAAAGCAGTTTCTCCTGAAAAAATCACCATCGATACAAACCATCCGATGGCAGGAAAAACTCTTTGCTTTGATGTAAAAGTTAAAACAGTAAGAGATCTTACTGAAGAAGAACTTGCAATGATGACTGGTGGCGGCTGCGGAGGTGGATGCGGTGGTTGTTCAGGCTGCGGAGGTGGCGACTGCGGTGACGGAGAATGTGGTTGCGGCGGTTGTGGTAACTAAAAACAAACATCCATAAGATAAGAATCAAGACGCTGGGTAAAATTTAGCCCGGCGTTTTTTATTTTGGGCTTAGACTCTGAATCAGTTGGGATGTCTTTTTCTAACTGTTTTTGGGGATTTTCACTTTGGTTTTTGAGGATTTTCTTCCTGTTTGCTTTTCCGCTAATTTCGAATTCCGAAAGTTTTTTAAAATAGATAAATATCAGATTGATGAAATTTCCAATCCGCCCCTTTAAAACAATCCTATTTGGAATAACAAGGCGAGATATTTCAACGGACAAAACAAGAATCAAAGCACGCTTCAAACCTAAAAACAACGCATTCTGGGTAAGAGCAAAATTTCCAATTCTATAAAGCACCTTTCCGCTTGGCACAAGAAGACTAAAAATAACTATCGACAAAATCAAAATCAAATCGCGCAAGAGTTGAGTAAAAACTGTTTTAGCCGAAATTTTTCTCCTAACAATTTCAGGTTTATCTTCACTGCAAGCATCATTTTCACATACAAAAGTAAACGCAAATTCTTTATTATCCATCATTTTTGAAAACCACACGGATTTTTCGTTGAAGATTTCGGTAAAAATTCCAAGTACAATCGAGCTTATCAATCCTGAAATAAGAAGAACAGGTGCTATATATCCTGTACTTTCCTTAAAAATCATCGCATAAGAAAGGCCGATTTGTGCAAGATTGTTTCCAAGACTTCCTGCAAGCGAAATTCCCACAAACGAAATGTTTTTTTTGAAAAGTGATTTTACCAGCAACATAAAAAACAAGGCAAAAAATGAGCCGCAAAAAGAAAAGATAAAGATGTACGAAAAAAGGGTTCCTGAAATTATTGATTGGACGAGTACTTTTAGCAATACAAGAATGAATGATTGCCAAGGAGTTAAAATAAAGATGGCAATCATCACACTCATATTTGCAAAACCTATGCGCATGAAGGGCAAAGGTTTTGGCACAGCATATTCAATCATAGAAAGGAACATGCATAGTGCCGAAAAAAATGCTATTTTACTGAACGCGTTTGAGGGCTGCTGTTGCATCAGGATAGTTTGGTCTCCATTTTAAAGCCTGCTGATAGGCAACTTTTGCTCCGGCTTTGTTTCCGCTATTCTCTCGAGAAATTCCGAGACGATACCACCACAATGAAGCACCTGGATAAATCTGCAATGCCCGCGAGTAAGCAATATCAGCGTGCTCGTATTTATGCTGAAGTCTGTAAATTTCACCTACGAAAAAATAAGCTGTAGAATATCGCTCCTGATTCGGATTTGCCGAGCCAAGATACTTTTCAAAGCAAGTGAGGGATTCAGTATAATTATTTACGTAAAAAAGAGCTTCGGCCTTTGTTTCAATAATTCGGCTTTCATTAGCATTGATTTTCAAAGCCTTATTACACTCTGCAATAGTCTCGTTATAACGTCCCATTCGCAAAAGCGACCAAGTCAAAACGACATAAGACTCAATATTGTTCGGTTTTTCCTGAAGTTCTTTGGTACAAACATCAACAGCAACCTGATACAAAGCCTTTGCTTCATCCATTTTTCCCTGATTTTCAAGGGTGCGGCCATTTCTATACTGAACGAGTGCATCGATTTTTTCCTGTGCAAAAATAGGCGTAACTAAAAAAGAAAAAAACATCAGAATCAAAAGAAAAACTGATTTTGAATTATTCATAAACCTTTCTCCAAAAGATAAATTAGCAACAATAATTATAAACACTAAAGATTGTTTTTTCAATTGCTTTGAATTATACTCTATAATATGACCAAAAAAACAGAAACCGACGAAAACAACAAGCCTGCAAAAAAAAATTCATCCAAAAAAAATAAAATCCGACCAAAATCAGGACTTATTTTCTGGCTAGCATTTGCCGTCATCATTGTGATTGCTTTTTTAATTGCAAGGGGAAGAATTGCAAGCGTGCTTCGAGAAACTGATTTTATAAATGAAGTCATCGGGACAGAACCAACACGAATCACAGATTTAGTTAATTCCCAAGCCGAGCAGGAAGAACTCGCTCAAAAGAAAAAGGCCGAAAAAGCAGCAAAAACGAAAAAGCCAAAGAAAACAGATAAGGATTCTGTAAAGTCAAGCCAGAGTTCAAACGAGGAAATTCCTCAGGAAATTCAGAGAACAGAAGCTGATCTCGAAGAGCGCGCAGAAATAACTATAAAGGCAAATAAGCAAGAAAAACTTGAGAAAACAGAAAAGGTTGAGAAAACCGAGAAAGTTGAAAAAACAGAAAAACCAGAGGTTGCCGAAAAAGAAAAAACTGAACAGCAGACTCCAAAAGAAGTCGTTCCAGAAACAATGCACATAAATCTATGTTTCGTGCAGATTGATGATAGCGACGGTTCAATTATCAGACGTGAAACAATCCGAACGGTTGAAAAAAACAGCTCTCCTCTTACGACCGCTATAAATGCCCTGATTTCTGGACCAACAGCCACAGAGTCGCAAAAAGGCTATATTTCGATTATTCCGCCGACGACAAAACTCTTAGGAGCCAGAATAACGAACAAAACTGCAATTTTGAACTTCAATGAGGATTTTACGTACAATTCTTACGGAGTCCAGGGACAAATCACTCAGTTGATGCAGATTGTATACACAGCTACAAGTTTTTCTACGATAGACAATGTTCAATTTTTGATTGAAGGACAACGAATCGACTATCTTGGAGGAGAAGGCGTTTGGATCGGTTCTCCACTTTCTAGATTCTCGTTTAAATAAATTTTGAAATTTTTAATTGATTTTAAAGATAAAAACTGTTTATGACGATATTCATATCGGTAAGCGGTTTTATGGAAAAAGAAAAATTTGTAATCCTAGTAGTAAGCAACTCACTTGAAGACAGAAGCTCCATAGTTTTTGACTTAGAACACACCGAAAAAATCAAAGTCATTAGCACACAGTCTGATGCAAAAGGAGCTATCAATTTCTGTTGCAATAATACCGTCGATGCAGTTCTAAGCGCTTACGACCTACCTGAAATGGACGGACTTGAATCAATTAAGTTTTTAACCGGAGACCTTGATATCCCCGTAATCATATTCTCAGATGATGAATCGCTGAACTCAAAATCACTTTCTGCCGGAGCGCTCGCTTTCGTAAAAAAATCCTCTTTGAATTTTGCAGAAGAAGTTTTATCTCATCTCAGCAAGATAAGGGAAAATTCTTTTTCGCAGGAAGACTCTAGTCCGAATGATTCTGGAGACGAAAATAAAATCGTCCATGAAAATAATTTTCAGATTCTATGTATTGGAGCTTCCACAGGAGGACCATCTGCTGTTCGCACTATATTAAGCCGCTTGGGGGACAACTTTCCGATTCCGATTTTGTATACGCAACACATTGATTCTCGTCTCGATACCAAATTTGTAGAACTATTTAACCATGATTGTCCTAACACCCCGATGGAATTGGCAGAGAATGGAACTGTAGCGCAAAAAGGGCACGTTTATATGGCTCCAGCAAAAAAACATCTTGTAATTGATTATATCAGCAAAGAGGGAAATCCTGTACTGAAACTGTCTGATGAAGCTCCTGTCAATTTTTTGAAACCATCCATAAACGTTATGTTCAAAAGTGCTTCAAAATTTTTCAAATCAAAGTGCCTTGGCGTTTTGCTTACAGGAATGGGAAAAGACGGCGCTGAAGGATGCAAAGAAATTATCGATAATGAAGGATATACAATAGTCGAGGATAAATCCACGAGTGTAATTTATGGGATGCCAGGTGCCGCAGTAAAATTGAATGCGGCAAAAAGCATAATCCCGAGGACTCAGATTGCCCAGAAAATTCTGGAGCTAATCTGAGTTTTAATACAAAGTGTCGAAATACTGTTTATTTTCCCAATAGAAGTTGAAATAAGTTGATATTATTGTCAAAGTATAAGAACCTTCATTTTTTTCAAACACCTTAACAACATATCTGAACGGGTTCGTCTCTGAAGGGCTATAAAGCGGATAGCAACAAATCAAGTTGTCGCCTTTTTTGAAACATTTTGATTCAGGCAAATAAACATACGAACCATTAAGGCTCATACGATTTGCACGTGAAAAATATTGATCTACAGTGACTCCACGTTTTGAAAATTCACTTTTAGGAATATCCATTTCTAAGTTCCACAATACGGCATTATCCCCCAAAGTTTTTAAATTTGGAACATCCTCGCTGTCGTTCCAGATGAAATCAGCGAGTTTTTTTGAGGAAAGTTTTTTTGACTTAGGCCGAGATGGAAAATCGACAAAACCAGAAAACTTTTCAAATGACATATCGGCATTGTCGTTGATGCTTCCCATCGTTACAGCCTTAAAAATCTTTTCTCCGCTTACAGAATCAATTGATTCGATATTAAAAACAGGAATCTGCTCATCATAGGTCACTTGAATCTGTCCACCGAAATAGGGAACATCCTGAGTTTTGGTAAAAACATCAAAAAAAACTTCATCGTTCGAATGAATTCTCATTGACGCAAATTCGTAAAGAATCGAATGTATGTAATTAACGATTTCGGTATCATCGTTTGTAATTCCTTCTGGCAACTTTTCACCGGTAAGTTCTAGGTGATTGGCTTTTTCATCAAGCGAGAAATAAATCGAAAAAGACTTATCCTGAACAAGATTTTTTCCTTCAGCTTTTAAAAGATATCTTACTTGAATCATATCCTCGCCGTAATACAAAAAGCCGATATAAAGTGGATTTTCAAGCCTATAGTCACGATAGTAAACATACTGCCCACTTTCCGTCTGAAAAGTCTCTTCAACACCTGGAAGCGCAAACAGAGAAACAGAAAGAAGCGCTAAAAAAAGAATTACAAAAATGCGTCTGAAATTTTTCATGCGCGAAGTTTCTCCATTTCAGATTTGATAATAGATTCCACCTTCTGGACAATTTCTCCTTCAGAAATCAGCTGACTATCAGTTTCTGAACGAACTTTAAGCTCAATGTTAGGAAGATTTTTTTCGCCGACTACAAGCCGAAGTGGAATTCCAATCAAATCCATGTCCTTAAATTTAACGCCAGGTCTTTCATTTCTGTCATCAAGCAAGACTTCGATTCCCCGTGATGAAAGCTCATTATAAAGCTTATCAGCAACTTCTTTCATCTGACCATCATATTTTACTGGCACAATTGCAACCTGGAACGGTGCACAACTCATAGTCCATACAATTCCATTATCATCATGATGCTCTTCGATAATAGAAGCAAGAGTTCTATCTACACCTATTCCGTAACATCCCATAACAGGAGTAACAGACTTGCCGTTTTCATCCAAGTAGGTAACTTTCATTGATTTTGTATATTTATCACCTAGTTTGAAAATATGTCCAAGTTCGTTACCTTTTTTTGTGTAAAGCTCCGCTCCACATTCACAACATTTATCTCCAGGTTTTACAGTTCGTACATCGGCATACATGAATGGCGTATAATCACGTTTTGGCTCTACATGTTTGATGTGATATCCTTCTTTTCCGCTACCTGCAATACAGTCGTGCATTTCCTGTGTAGACAAATCCGCAATTACAGGGATTTTGATTCCTACAGGTCCTACGAACCCATGTGGTGCACCGCTCAAACGCAAAACATCGTCAGCTTCGGCAAGTTCAGCTCCGCTTGCTTTAAGTAAAGCGGCAAGTTTTACTTCATTCACATCCAAATCGCCACGAATCACGACGCAGAAGAAAGTTTCTGGTATATATTTTATTCCGCCCTCGGTTACTGTTTTTGCATCCTTGTAAGCTTCTGTTTTTGATAAATCAATTGCACAGTTATAAACCTTGTAAATCAAAGCTTTGAGGAATGTAGTTGATTTTGCATTGAAAAATTTTTCCATATCCTCGATTGAGAAAACATTAGGCGTTGCAACCTGCTCTATCGGCAAATCAGTCTTAACCTGAGGTTTTCCATTGCTATCAAGCGGGATTTCCGTTGCACAAGCCGCTTTTTCTACGTTTGCAGCATATCCGCATTTAGGACAAAGAATTAATGTGTCATCGCCAACTTCGCTTTCGACCATAAACTCTTCACTTCCCGAACCACCCATAGCCCCAGTATCAGCTTTTACCGATATCGTAGACAGGCCCATTCGTTTAAAGATTTTTCGATATGCCACTGCACATTTTTCGTAGCTTTGGTTCAATGACTCTTGATTTGCATCGAAAGAATAAGCATCCATCATGATAAATTCACGGCCGCGCATAACTCCGTATCGAGGACGAATTTCATCACGGTACTTCGTATTAATCTGATACAGAATTACAGGATATTGTTTGTAACTGGTCAAAGTATCCCGAACAAGGGCCGTAAAAGCTTCTTCTGCTGTAGGAGAGACAACCATGTCCTGACCGCCCCTATTCTGAGGCTTGAGCATTTCATCTCCCATTTTATCCCAGCGTCCGCTTTCCTTCCAAAGCTCACCAGGCTGAATTACAGTTGGCTTCATTTCCAAGAGACCTGCTGCATTCAATTCTTCTCGTATGATATTTTCAACTTTGCGCAAAGAACGCAAACCAATTGGCATGTAAGAATAAAGTCCATTTCCAAGTTTTTTAATCATACCACTTCTAAGCATAAGCTGGTGGCTTGCAATTACTGCGTCATTTGGAACTTCGCGCAGTGTATTCATCATTAATTGAGAGGTTTTCATAGTTTTAATTTTATCAGAAAACAAATATTTGGTGTAGTGGGCGCGAAGATTCTGTAATCGAATACGGGACAACACAAGCCCGCAATTGATGCGCAAAAAAAAACCGCCTCCCAAAATGAAGGCGGTCTGTATCTAGATATAGCAACCTCAAAAAATTCTACAATTTGCTAATTTTTAGGTTGCAGATAAGTTTTGAAAATTAATTCACAGCTGGATACAATGTCTTTAACGTCTCTCCTTCGCTGTTTTTAATTTCAAGGTAATATGTTTTATCAGTAGAAACTGTCTTTACTACAGTATATTCTGTTGTTGTATCATCTTCTGTGATGAACAATTTGTCACCTGAAACTGAGTATTCACATGTTACAGGTGTAGAAGTAGTACTACCTATAGATGTTTCTACTTTTGTTGTTTTTGTAAGAACTCTATCTGGTCCAAATACCCAAGTAATAGTAAAATTACCTGCTCTTTCTTCCCAAGTTGTTCCTACAAGTGTAGATGCAGCAAATCCACAACCAACCAATGCAACCAATGCTGCCAAAATAACCAATACGCTCAATCCTTTTTTCATAATAAAAACTCCTTAATATTTTTCTTAAACTAAATTATATTCATATACACATAATTTGTCAAATTTTACAAACTAGTATAAAATTATTTATAATGAAATTCCGATTTACATTTCTATTTTTAGTTTTCTCGACTTTTTGTTTTATACCGCTTTTTGCAGAAGAAAATAAATCGCCAAATCTTACATACGCACTTTATCCAAGCATGGGCACAAATATCCAATACAACGCAGCCCCCCTTCCTTCAGCTCCTAGTCCTGTGCTTTTTTCATTCGGACTCGGCTTTGATTTGGGCTTTTATGAAACATTTGCGTTTCGGCCTGACATGCAATTTTCAGGAACATATTATCTTTTGCAGGATGATTCGGCTCTTCCTTCATCACCGGAAAATAGAACAGCCTATGTCACTTCAATCCTCCTCGATATGCCAGTCTGCTATATCATCCCGATTAAAAAAACTCAGTTTTATTTTGGAGCAGGACTCGCACTATATATAAGAGCGGCGTTTCTTGCCTCCAAGGTACCATCGAGCGAGAAAGAAAGCGTAACGACTATCAACCAATACTTTTGGTCAAAAGCTAGATTTTTGTATCCTTCACTGCAATTGGGCTGGGATTTTTTGACTTCTAAAGATTCGTCTTTCGGATTCAATGCTAAAATCCTTTTTCCTTTGGGAAATGCCGGCAATTCAGAAGCCTATTCCTGGTTTCAAGACGGAATCATCAGTTTAAGCGTAAGATTCAAATTTGATATTACATCTCAGGATTCTCATCAATATGAATCAAAGGCCAATTCAGAAGAAAATCATCAAGCGAAAGAAATTCAAAACTGATTTCCTGCTCGAAAAATTCAAAGTTACTGATTACATCCACCAATTCTCTAAAAACAGTTTCTCCATCGGTACATCCGCGTTCCGCAACCTCAATCGAAATTTCCTGCAACTCACAATCCAAAACAAACCCTGACAAATCATTTTCAAGAACATAATCATTAAGATATTCGTAGATATAATTTTTTAGTTGAAAAGCGCTGATTTCGTTTGAATTTTCATGAAGGGAAACGCATCCATAAAAAATTAAACAGAGAAAAGTAACAAAAAAAGAGGCCATCCAAAACCTTTGAAAAACAAATTTGTTTCGGACGGCGCTCTTTCCAAATAAAAACGATTTCATATTCATATTTCGCTCCAATTTTTATTGTCATAATAATTATTGTCGCAAAAATGAATTTTACGTTAAAAATCTATTAAATTCCGTTGTAATGTGTCGCAGTTTTTTCAAGAACGTAAGCTTTGAAATCTTCAAGTTTCATCGTCTGCTGAGGAATACCACTAGACTGTCTGAATCGAATTGTAACGGTTCCTTCTTCCTGCTCTTTTGCACCCACAACCAAAATGTACGGAGTTTTATGTTCACTTGTAATCATTTTGATTTTTGATTTCATATTGTCTTCATCGGTATATGCATTTACTCGAATTCCTGCATCAAAAAGGGTTTCTGCAACTTTTTCTGCATAATCATTGAAGTCTAAACCAACTGGAACTACTGCAACCTGCTCGAAATGAAGCCAAGCAGGAAGTGCACCAGCATAATTTTCTATCAAAATACCCATAAATCTTTCAAGGGAACCTAAAACAGCACGGTGAAGCATTACTGGATGATGTTTCTGGTTATCATTTCCGATATAAAGTGCATCAAGTCGTTCTGCAGAAGGAAGCTGATAGTCAAGCTGAATTGTTCCGCACTGCCACTGTCTTCCTAATGCATCAATCAAAGTAAATTCAAGTTTTGGTCCATAGAAAGCACCCTCTCCTTCCTGAATTTCATAATCCATTCCGGCAGACTTACATGCCTTTCCCAACGATTCTTCTGCTCTCTGCCAAGTTGCTTCATCACCAACGTGATCCTCTGGCATTGTAGACAGTTTTACGAGAAGGTTCTGGTCGAAACCAAAGTCCTTGTAAACATCAAGCAAAAGACGACAGAATTTTGCAACTTCACTTTCAATCTGTTCTTCCGTACAAATGATATGAGCATCATCCTGAACAAAGCCACGCACACGCATGATTCCATGCAAAGTTCCGCTAGGCTCATTACGAACACAATGGCCAAATTCAGCAAGTCGCAAAGGCAGGTCTTTATAAGAGCGAGTTCTACTCTTGAAAATTTCAAGGGCTCCCGGACAGTTCATTGGTTTTACAGCAAAATCCCGGTTTTCACTCTGGGTCGTAAACATGTTTTTCTGATAATGTCCCCAGTGACCGCTTCGTTCCCAAAGAGATTTTGGCATGATTGCAGGAGTGTTGACTTCAAGATAGCCATCCTTAACAATCTTTTCTCGGATATAATCCTGCAAAGTAATGTACATATTCCATCCGTTTGGATGCCAGAAAATCTGACCTGGATCTTCAGGATCAAGATGGAACAAATCAAGTTGAACTCCAAGTTTTCGATGGTCCCTTTTCTCTGCTTCGGCAAGCATCGCAAGGTAATCTTTCAAATCATTTGGTTTTTCAAAACAAACAGCATAAATTCGAGTAAGCATAGGTCTATTTGAGTCCCCTCGCCAATATGCACCAGCCATTTTCATGAGCTTAAATGCCTGAGCATTGATTTCTTTTGTCGAAGCAACATGAGGTCCTCGGCACAAATCAGTAAATCCATCCTGTGTGTATGTAGAAATTACTGCATCAGCTGGCAAATCGTTGATAAGTTCAACTTTGTATGGTTCATCTGCAAAAAGCTTTAAGGCTTCATCTTTTGAAACTTCTTTTCGAACAAATTCTGCATTTGAAGCAAGAATTTTTCTCATTTCTTTTTCGATTGCTGCAAAATCATCTTCAGTCGGCTTGTGATCTGTCGGAAAATCGAAATCGTAATAAAACCCATTGTCGATTGCCGGACCAATTGCTATTTTAGTTCCTGGGAAAAGTCTAAGTACGGCCTCTGCCATTACATGCGCACAACTATGGCGTATTAGAGATAACTTTTCATTTGATTGATTCATTTTTTGCCTCGAATTTTAGCTTTTTATTCTTATTTAAGTCAGTATATCGAAAATCCTTGTAGATTTCAACTTTTCAACCGATAATAATATTATGGAAGTAGATAAAAATTTTAATTCAGAATTGTTCAATGCTTTTAGCAATAAGTTGGCCTGGTATACATCAACCCAAATTCCACTTTTGCAGTCAAACTATGTTAATATGCATTCTTTGGTCGAAAACATTCTCAAGACGCTCATCAACAAAGGTGCACTTGCAGCTGATCCGTACAAAAATGACAAAAAGATATCAAAGGTAACGCCTATCGATTGCGGCAGCTACATTGAAAGCGATCGGGCTCAGATTATCGGTGCTCGACTTTCCGACTACGAAATGATGCTTGATTTCATCTGCAACTATTTTAACTTTTCCATTACAACACTTTCAACAGATCAAATTAAAGCCCTCCTTCAGTTCAATGAAGGCTTCACATGGAGTTCGATAGCTACTACATCAAAATCGCAGAATACTAGAGGCTTGGCAGAAGCTCTTAATACGATTCGTCGTGGTTCAGACTCATTTGCAACTGATCTTGCAAACAACTCTCTCCATACTGCTGATAAAACCATGTCGCAGATAAATGCAATTCTTAACGATTTGGCTTCTTTTCAACGCGAAGTTTATAAAATGAACATTCGAAAAGATGTCCTTGAGCATCCTACTTTTGAAGAAAGCGATTACGAGTCAAAAGAAAAAATGGAAGCCAAAATCCGACAAGTTTATAAACAAACTGGAAACAAGGCTCCATACGATATTGAGCTAGTAAAAGAGGTTATCGAAGAAACAATCGGTGAAAACAAAGAAGAATATCGAAAAAAGCTTTTTGAAAAATTCGAAGTTCAGACAAAAGAAAAAAAAGCAAAGAAAGAAAATAAGGTAAATCCTCATGACATCCTTATGGAAACGCTACTCATTCTTTCCACAGTTTCAGGACAGGCTCTTGTCGCAGAAGAAAAGCTCCAGTCAAATAGCATAAATTTCGAAATGAGCAAACTCTCAAAATTCCAAAAATTTTTGCTTGAAATTAGACGCGCACTTGGATTAAAAGACAAACCTTGCTCTTATAAAATTTCTATCACTGACCAAAACACGCAGATTAAACGATCAGAAATCATTAACTTTCAGGAATTCATAATGAATCTCGATAGAAAGGCTAAGGCCTGTGCAGCACTCGGAAAACAAGAAACCACGCTTTACAAGAAAATAATTTCTAAAAGTGATGAAGAAATTCTTGATTTCATAATGAAACAGATCAATGAATTTAGCAAAATTTTGCAGATTATTTCAGGACTTGACGATTTTTTCAAAACCCAGACACCTAGAACAGAGCGTGCCAAAATACAAGGCATATCGATGGAAATTACTGCCATAAAAAATTCCCTCTATAAAACAAATCAGAAAAAATCTGACTACATTTCGATTGTTGAAGAAGAACGTCAAATGGCAAGGCTAGGAATTTCAGATGATGATGTATTCTAAAAACATTTTTTACTTCCGTCGTTTTTTACTGGCTTGTATTTTCATAACTTTTTCATCGATTTCTGTTTTTGCACAGGAAGAACCAAAATTCAAGCGCGAAAATCAGGCTACCGAACAAAGGGAGCTTGTCGTGTTGGTTTCGGAGCGAAACCTGAATCTGAATCCTCATACTTCATCGTTCAGTGTTGAAAGTCAGATTATGAACGCAAATTACGAAGGTCTTTTTTCGTATAATCCCAAAACACTTCAAAGCGAAAATGCGATTTGTGAAGGCTTCAAAATTTCCCGAGATCAAAAAACCTGGACTTTTTTTATCAGGCCGGAAGCTAAATTCAGTAACGGTGAAAAAATTACGGCTTATGACGTTAAAAATTCCTGGATGACACTGTTATCAACCGAAAATGCACCTTTCGCCTCGCTTTTAGATGTGATTTCCGGCGCAAAAGAATATCGGACAGGGCTTGCCCCTTCGGAGAACGTTTCCATCACCGCTAAAGACGAAAAAACATTGGTAATCAGACTGACGACTCCAGTTGAATATTTTCCAAACATCCTCTGCCATGCAAGTTTTGCAGTAGTTCATCCGAACAAGTTGGTTTCTTCTGGTCCATTCAAAATATCAGGGAAAACAAAAGATTACATCAGCTTTGCCAAAAACGAATACTACTGGGATGCAGAAAATGTCCTCCTTCCATCAATCAAGTTTGTAATTTCATCAAATCTTGATGAAAATACTTATCAATATAACAACGGCAAAATTGACTGGGCAATCGACGGAATAGAATCTTCGAAAGTTCTGTCTTTCAACGATCTTTCGCTGGCTCCACAATTCGGCACAGAATACATGTTTTTCAGGCCAGTTCATGAGCCGTGGAACAATGCAAAACTTCGAAACAGCCTTCTTTCAGCTGTCCCTTGGGAAGAACTTCAGAAAAACTCCATAGTGAAAGCAAAAAGTCTTTTGATTCCGCTCCCAGGTTATCCTGATATTTTTGGAGTAAGCGAATACGATTTAGAAAGTGCCATCGAACTTTTAAAGGAAGCAGATTACGGCAATATCCTTGAATATGCCGTTACAGAAGAAGATTGGTCGACTGAAAAAGCAGCAGAACAACTCGAAAAACTTTCCGAAAGTCCACTTTCTCTGATTATCGCAATTCCGGCAACTGATTATTCACTTTCACTTGCAGCTTTGTTACGACAATCTTGGGCGAAACTAGGCGTAAACTTAATAGTGCAGCAACTCCCGTCTGAAAAATACTTCCAGACAATCAACGCAATTGATGCCGACATTCTTACATATAACTGGATTGGAGATTTTGCCGACCCGATGGCTTTCCTCGAGCTTTTCCGCTCTGATTCTGGGCTTAACATTTCCGGCTGGAAAGATAAAATTTATGATGAACTGCTCATGGAATCTTCGACTTGCAAAACTGACGAACGATTCGAAAAACTTTCTGAAGCAGAACAATATCTTTTGGATCAGGGGATGGTCATTCCGATTTCACATACGATTTCCCTTAACATTCTTGACAGAAATATTGTGAAAGGTTGGTATGAAAACGCAATGAATATCCATCCTTTAAAATATCTTTACATCGGTGAAAAGCAAAAACTTCCGAATGTGGTCCTTTTAAATACAGATAACTAGAAAAAAAATAAATTTTGTGATAGAGTAAATTAGTATGAGCGAGATTGAAACAACTTACAAATTGAACCAAAAAATCGTTTACCCAAGTCAGGGTGTTGGAACAATCGTAGAAATCAAGGAAAAAGTTTTTAGAGGCGAGTCTCATATGTATTATATCATTTTCCTTGATGTTTCCGATATGACAGTTATGATTCCAGTTGATAAGGCTGACGAACTCGGATTACGTGCCATCGTAAATCCTGAAAAAGCACAGGCTGCAATTGATATGATGGGCGAAGATTACGAGCCTATTACGACAGACTGGAAATTGCGCTATCAGATGAACCTTGAATTGTTGAAAAAAGGTGAAATCGAAGATATCGCTTCTATCGTGAGATGCCTTTACCACAGAAGCAAGGTAAAAGAACTCCCGATTCTTGAACGCAAACTTTATGATTCAGCAAAAAAACTTCTTGAAGACGAAATAGCTTATTCTTTAGGCAAAACTGCAAAAGAAATCGAAGCACTTATCCATGCAAAACTCGAACCAATCGGAATGTTGCATGCAAAACAGCAGATTGTTTCTTCTGATGATGATTACGAAGATGATGAAGACGAAGAATTCATGGAAGAAGATAAACCTGCTGATGAAGATGACGATATCGATGATGATGAGGATATGAACGAAGACGATGAGTAAAACATTCAGCGTTGTCATACCGGCAGCAGGTTTGTCAACAAGGATGAAGAAAAGCACTGATTATCAGGGTGGCAAAAAAGAATACTTGCCTATGAAGTCGGTGCTTTTCCAAAACGAAAAAGCTTCAACTGTGCTTTCATGCGTAGCTGAGGCTTTTTTATTGGCTGCAAAAAATAATCCGCAATATAAATTAAGATCAATTGTTGTTGTTATTCCACCAGATGATGATACGGCAAATTTGGAAGCATACGAAGCCTTTTTCGCAAGTCCACAAGTTAGCCTTCTTGCAGAACAGCTAACGGCCAGAATCGATTTTGTTCCGGGCGGAGAAACTCGACAAGAGTCCGTCAAAATCGCGCTAGACTTTTTATCGCAGTTAAACCCAGATTTCGTAGCAATCCACGATGGTGCCCGTCCTTGGATTCGGCCTGAATTAATTGAAAAATGTCTCAAAACGGCCTTTGAAAAAGGAAGTTGCGCTCCTATCATTAAGGTTGTCGATACAATCAAAAAAATTGATGGTGATGACCAAACAATCAGTTCTCATTTAAGAAGGGACGAACTCGGTGCAATCCAGACTCCACAAGTTTTTGATTTCCAAAAGCTTTTGAAGGCAAATGTCGAAGCAGAGAAAAATAATTTTTCCGCAACTGATGATACCGAAATCTGGGGAGCATTCAGCGGTGAAAAAGTGTTTTTTTGTGAAGGCGACGAAAACAATAAAAAGATAACATATATTTCTGATGTTAAAGATTTATGCAACAAAAATTGTGATAAAAGTAACACAGTTGAGGATGCTAGTGACACAAAAAGCACTCCTGGCTGTTCTATGCCTGATAATTCAGAAAATTCTTCCACTAGTGCGCACGTAGAGCAGGACAAATATGAAAATCAAGAAATTCCGTTTAGAATTGGTCTTGGCTATGATTTACATGCCCTTGTCGAAGGCCGCCCCCTCATTTTGGGCGGTATAAAAATCGAAAGCACATTGGGAGAAGATGGACATTCGGACGGAGACGTTCTTCTACACGCAATTACCGATGCCCTTTTGGGGGCGGCCGGACTCGGCGACATCGGAGAGTTCTTTCCTCCTTCTGATGACAAATGGAAAGATGCCGATTCGAAAATGCTTTTGAAAACATCCTGGGATAAGATTCTCGAAAATAAATGGAAACTTTGTAATCTTGACTGCGTAATCAATATTGAAAAGCCAAAAATTCTTCCACATAGAAATGCAATTCGAAAATCAATTGCACAAATTCTAGGTTGTGATGAAAATCAAATTTTTGTTAAGGCAAAAACCGGCGAAAAACTCGGCGAAATTGGACAGTCAAAAGCTGTACAGGTTTGGTGCACAGCCCTTTTGACCAGATAAACCAAAGTTTAATTCAGTCTATAATTTGTAAGCTCTACAATCCGAGTGTCATTTCAACTACACCCAGCGGAACACCGAGTTTTTCTGAAATAGCCTCATTTGTCCAGCCCAATTTCTTCAATCGCTTGATATTTTCTTTGAGTTGAACATTTGGCGCATGCGAATCCGAAGATGAAGAGGCTTCGTTTGCAAGTTTTCCGAGCAACGAAAGATTATCCGAAGATCGCTTGTCCAAATCCTTGAGCCTGGTTTCTGTTCTACCCAGCCATTCTTGAGAACTCTTCAGCTCATCAAAGTGCTTGTTGGTTTCTTCTATGATGCTATCCAAAGATTCGAGTTTAGCGATAGCATCTTTAATTCTAGGCATGTTTTCCATAATCTGGTTGATATCTTGTCGCAGATTTGAAACTTGTTCCGGCATATCAG
>JAQYSN010000190.1 GCA_028725265.1 Spirochaetales bacterium
AAGCACTTTTGTCTTCGCTGATTGTCTTTGCGATTTTTCTCTGTACGAGATAGAAGAAGTCAATTTCTTCTGGGATAAGTTTAATAAGTTCTGACCAAACTTCTTTGATGTGACTATTTTCTTTTCGGGCTACGAATCTCATGAGGGCTTTTTTGTAGTATTCTACGGATGTTTCTGTATCACCCAATTCCTTGTAGTGTTCAGCAAGAAGTTTTGCAATTTCTGCTTCTTCAAGGTCAAGTCTTACGATTGCAGCGTAGATTTCCCAAATCTGTTCGTTGTTAGTTTCCTTGTAACAGTCAGCAAGAGTTCTGAGTGCGAATTTGTTAGTTTCATCTTCATCAAGGATTTTTTCACAAAGATATTCAACAACAGGTGTTTTCTTGTTATCAATAAAGATTGTAACAAGCTCTGTAATTGCAGAATTGTCCAAAGATTTTTCTTTTAATCCCAACATTCCTGAAATATACAAGGCAATAATGCTGTTTCTTGTGTGCTTGAGATATTCATCACAAAAACCTTTTACTTCACTAATACAGTTCTCGTTCACTGCTGCTTCAATTTTTGAACCGAGTTCAATGAAGTTGTTTTTTGTGTAGCTCGAAATTGTTTCTCGAGTCCACTTTTCTTCATTAAGCATTTCTTGTACTGATTTAATCAATTCTTCAGACATAGTTTCTCCTAAGTTTTTTTAAACGGTGTACCGCTCGAAAATATCTTTGTTTAGTAATTTGATGCTTTTAAGAACATCATTTATCTTTGAATCATTTTCATTTGTAGCAACATAATGATCAATGAGCCAAAAATAATTATTTATTAATCGTGGAATCAGTAGCTCTGACTGATTTCCATTACTTTTTAATTCCGTATCAATTGCGAAAATATTCTGCTTGAGTTTTCCAACCTCGATGGAACTGAGTTCCCTTTTTACGTTAAGGACGCCAAGTAACAATCCTTCGACTGGAATCCATTCTGCTGCAATATCGTTTTCCGGATATTTCTGTTTAACTTTATCATACAGACGGCAGAACATTTCAGATTCAAGAAACTTAATGTCGATTCCCTGAGGGTCGATATAAAAAGCTTCCCTAAAGAGCAGTTTTGACATTTTGTCATCACCGCAAAGAGCATAACAGTCAGCCATTTCTGCAAGAATCTGGGAATCATCCCTTGCGAGCTTATGCGCTTCTTCAAAACACCTCAGTGCCAATTTGTAATCCCCGATTTCTTTATGGCAAAGAGCAATTCTGGCCTCAAGCAAAGGAATCTGGGTAGAATTTTGTGAAGTCGTCTGTTCTAGAATCGACGTGTAAAGATCCAAGGCGTTTGAAAAAATGCCTTTTCGAATAGAGTAAAGGCACTGTTCATGAGATTTTATCTCTTCACCCATCAAATCGATAAATTCTTTCCAATTAAGAAGATAACGCTCTGCTTTTTCGAATGTTTCAGAAAGGTCGCAGATTTCGCTTTTTCGTATAATCCAAAACCCACATGTTTTAAGGCAAAAAAGAATTTCCGGATTGGATAAATCGTATACGAGCTCTTTTGATAAAAAATCTTTAGCCTGTTCGACTTCAAGAGTTTCAAGAAGTTCGTAGACTTTTGCCAATTTTGGGTCTGAATAAGTACTCATCTTGTTCAGTATAGCAAATAGGTTTTATTTTAGTCAAGATAATAAAATTGAAAAAATGGACAATATTTATAATGCCTTTTGATTATTGTGTCAAGTAAAATTTGGCATTTTAAAAATTTTTTTTGTAAAAATCTGTGAAGGCAAGCAGTAAAAATCTGTGAATGATATCCACCTTGTAACTATTCATGAAATTTAATATATTAGATATGTTTGCGTGATTAGTCATCAATTTGATGCAACGCTGCGTTGAATTTATTTTTTTTGTACGAGGATAAAAATGGAAGTTCGAGTACGTTATGCACCATCTCCTACGGGAATGCAGCATATCGGCGGTGTTAGAACCGCATTGTTCAACTACTTTTTTGCACGAAGCAAAGGTGGAAAATTTATTTTAAGGCTTGAAGATACTGACCGTACCCGATACGGAGAAGAATACGTAAAAAATCTTTACGATACGATGGCTTGGCTCAACATTAACTGGGATGAAGGCGGTTCTAAAGGTGGCGAATACGGTCCTTATGTTCAGAGCGAGCGTTTTGAACTTTACAAAAAATACGCAATGGAGCTTGTTGAAAAAGGCGAGGCTTACTATTGCTTCTGTGATGAAGAGCGACTTGAAAGAATTCGTGCACTTCAGACAAAAAATAAGATGCCCCCTGGATACGACAGAAACTGCCGTCATCTTACTCCAGAAGAAGTAAAGGCAAATTTGGATGCAGGAAAACCTTATGTTATCCGACTCAAGGTTCCGCTGGAAGGCGTTACAAAATTCAACGATGCACTTTTGGGCGACATTGAATGGAAAAACGAAGATATTTCTCCAGACCCAGTCTTGCTCAAATCTGACGGTTTTCCGACCTATCACTTGGCAAATGTCGTTGATGACCATCTTATGCACATCACGCACGTAATGCGCGCACAGGAATGGATTCCTTCAACACCACTTCATGTTCAGATGTATCGTGCTTTCGGATGGGAACCACCACAGTTCTGCCATCTTCCTATGGTAAACGGAAGCGACGGTCAAAAACTTTCTAAACGACACGGCGCTACGAGCGTAAATGAATTCCGTGCCCGCGGTTATCTTCCAAAGGCAATCGTGAACTATGTAGCGATGCTCGGTTGTAGTTACGAAGACGGTCGCGACATGTATCCGATGTCTGATTTGGAGCGCCTTTTCAAAATGGAGCATTTGAACAAGGCTGGTGCCGTTTTTGACTACAAAAAGCTTGAATGGTTCAACGGCCAGTATATGCGCGAGATGAGCGACGAAGAACTTTATGAGGCAGTTTTGCCTTTCATAACAGGCACAGGAGACGCAGCTCTTCCTGTAAATGCAAGCGAACAGTTCCCGGCTCCAAAAGTTGGACCTGCCGTTTCTGGAATTGCAATGAACGAGGACGGAAGTTTGTCACTTGCTAGCGATGAAGTTCTTTCAAGCGGAGCTTTCGGTTTTGCTCCTGTTAAATCTGTCGGAAATCTTACAAGCGAACAGATTAAAGAAAAACTTTTGGCTCTTATGCCACTTATCAAAGAGCGACTTCACTTTTTGACAGACAGCGCCGAAATGGTTCGTTTCTTGTTTACAGAACCTGCCGTTCCGCCTGTTGAACAGATTATTCCGAAAAAGCTTGATGCCGAAATGACAAAAAAAGTTTTGGAAAAGTCCAAGGAATTCATCAAGGCATTGCCAAATCTTGACCATGAAGCACAGGAAAATCTTGCGCGCTCAATGGCCGAAGAAATGGGAATCAAGATGGGCGACTTTATGATGCCGATTCGAATGGCAGTAACAGGAAGCCGTGTTTCACCACCACTTATGGGTTCAATTTTGATTCTTGGAATCGACAAATCCCTTGAACGAGTTGAAAAAACTTTGGCAACTTTTTAGTTCAAAGAACGTATATAAACAAAGATACAAAGGATTGGAACGATAAAAAAGTTTGCAATTAATCTTTTGTATCTTTTAAATCTTTGTGAATTTGAAATATTAGCGGAAGCCGTTTTCGGATGCTGAATCTGGCGGGAGCAAAAACAAATTGTGTAAATTTTTAGGAGAATAATTATGGCAGACAATCATGCATGTACATTGGATAAAATAATCAGTTTGTGTAAACGACGAGGTTTCGTTTACCAGTCATCAGAAATCTATGGCGGACAGGCAGGAGCCTGGGACTACGGTCCGTTGGGTGTTGAATTCAAGCGAAACATCCAGAATGCCTGGTGGAAATATATGACACAGCTCCACGACGATGTTGT
>JAQYSN010000191.1 GCA_028725265.1 Spirochaetales bacterium
CTAAACATGGAAGCAAACTGCGGCTTTGGAGTAGCACACCCGGAAGAAAGAAAATCCGGCTGCAATATGATTTAACCTGATATAAAAAGAGGACAAAAAATGGTAAAACACATAATTTTATGGACATTAAAAGAAATGAGCGATTCTGAAAAGGAATCTGTAAAAGCTGAAATCAAAGAAGGACTTGAAGGCCTCAAAGGAAAAATCCCGGGCCTTGTAGACATCAAGGTAAACACAAGCGGCCGCCTCGCATCTTCTACTGCCGACCTGATGCTTGATTCCACTTTTGAATCTGAAGAATCCCTCAAAGGATATTCAAAGCACCCGGAACACGTGCTTGTAGCAGACAGCAAGGTTCGTCCATTTACCGCAAGCCGTGCCTGCCTGGATTTTGAAATTTGACCTTGTTTGACAATTGTTTGCATAAAAAATCATGGCAACTTGCAAGAGCATTTTCTCTCGATTTTATATTTTTCCTTATGTCCAGTTATAAACCTTTTTGCTTTTTTATATTCTCTCTTAGCAAAAAATGTTTCCACATATCTACGCAAACTTTGGAATAACTGGATTAATGAACACTCTTCTTATTCTGGTGAATTCATGAGCCAGTATTCATGGGCAGAAACCAGCGCAGACTTCCTTGAAGAGAAGGCCTGTGGTCGCCAATAAAAATCTTTTTGTTGTTGCTTATTCAATCGTCCAGCCGTCAGGAATTCCATTTGCATCCCTAGACCAATCTACACCATTAGCCTTTACAAAAGTTCCTGTATCAGACACATCCGCCAACCAGTCTGTTGTACAATCCTCTAATGTGGTTTCAAAAAAACAGCCGCCCTTTCGGACGACTGTTTTTTAGATGCCATTAGAAACTACTATTTCTTAAGTCTAGCCTCAAGATCATTAAGACAATCATTTAATTCTTTTGGTAAATGTTTACCAAATTTTGGATAATGATTGTTTCTAATGTCATCAACTTCTTTCAACCAACCTTCCTTATCAACTTTTGTGATTTCTGGAAGAGTCTTCTTGTAGTATTCAGGAAGACCATCTGTATTGATAGCACCTTCTTTTGGCATATATCCAATTGGTGTATCGATATAGTTGTCTTTTCCATCACATCGATCAAAAATCCAAGCAAGTACACGAGAGTTATCGCCGTATCCTGGCCACATAAATCCGCCTGGAAGGTCTGGATTGTTATCATCCTTTCGGAACCAGTTAACATAGAAGATTTTTGGCAATTTGTCTGGATCTTTTGCAGCTTTTCCAACGTTTACCCAATGCTGGAAATAGTCGCCCATGTTATATCCGCAGAATGGAATAATAGCAAATGGGTCTCGTCGAATCTTTCCAACTTCTTCTGGATTGATTGTGCTGGCAGCAGTAATTTCAGAACCAACAATAGATCCCAAGAATACACCGTGGTTCCAGTTTCTTGACTGATGTACCAACGGAATTGTTGAAGGACGTCGTCCACCAAAAAGGATTGCACTAATCGGAACACCTTTTGGATCTTCCCATTCAGGTGCAATACATGGACACTGTTTTGCAGGTGCTGTAAATCGTGCATTTGGATGAGCCATTTCTTCACCTTTAGGAGCCTTGTCTTTAGGGAATGCAGGTCGTTTGTTTCCTTTCCAGTCAATCAAATCGCCTTTTGCAGGATATCCAATTCCTTCCCACCAAACATCACCGTCTTCTGTAAGAGCACAGTTTGTATAAATTGTATTCTTTTCAGCTGAAACAAGAGCATTTTTGTTACTTTCTGCAGATGTTCCTGGAGCAACTCCAAAGAATCCAGCTTCTGGGTTGATAGCATAAAGACGACCATCATCACCATATTTCATCCAAGCAATATCGTCACCGATTGTTTCAACTTTCCATCCTGGGATTGTAGGAATAAGCATAGCAAGGTTTGTCTTTCCACAAGCTGATGGGAAAGCACCTGTTACGTATTTAACTTCACCCTGTGGGTTTGTCAATTTCAAGATAAGCATGTGTTCTGCAAGCCATCCCTCATCACGAGCGATAACTGTAGCAATTCGAAGTGCAAAACATTTCTTTCCGAGAAGAGCGTTTCCGCCGTATCCTGAACCAAAAGACCATACAAGATGTTCTTCTGGGAACTGGCTAATATATTTCTTTTCAACTGGAGCACAAGCCCAAACACCGTTATCTTTTTCACCGTTGTTAAGTGGCTTTCCTACTGAGTGAAGACATGGAACGAAATTGTCATCAAGATACTGCCATACTTTTTCACCGGCACGTGTCATGATATCCATGTTCAATACAACGTATTCTGAGTCTGTAATTTCAACACCACATTTTGCAATTGGTGAACCAAGTGGCCCCATACAGAATGGAATAACGTACATTGTTCGACCATGCATACATCCCTTGTACAAACCTTTCATTGTAGCTTTAAGTTCTACTGGATCAATCCAGTTATTTGTAGGACCTGCATCTTCCTGTTTTCTTGAAGAAATAAATGTTCGTTTTTCAACACGAGCAACATCAGAAGGATCTGAGCGGAAAAGAAAGCAGTTTTCTTTTTTTGCTAATGGAGTTGCAAGACCAGAATCTACGCAAATTTTCATCAAACGATCATATTCTGCATTTGAACCATCGCAAACTACAACGTTGTCTGGTTCACACATAGCCTGACATTCTTCAACCCAAGCTTTTATTTTTGCATTTTTAATATCACTAACTGTCATCCAACACTCCTTAAAATGGATTAATTAACGATGCTAATTATAAGATTTTTTTTAACTGATTTCAATCAATAAAGCCAAGTTTTACAAGTGAAAAACGCTTTTGTTGTGAATTTTTTCACGATTATTTTACCGCAAAACATACTGATAGTTTATTCTATGCAGGCCTCGTAAGCAGCTTTCAAATCTGCATCAAAAGTATACAGTTTAAGGTTATATCGTCTGGCAAGTTCAAGATATGATGCATCATAATAGGATAAATCATATTCACGTGCATAAACCCTAATTCGGGAACGAGTTTCTGCATCCGGCTGCAAATCCGTATAAATTGGAAGTTCGGATAAATCCCTTCGAATCTCCTCCACTTCAGTTGAAGTTAGTTGGACTTCTCCTTTTCGATTTTTTCGAGAATGTAAAAGCAGAACATTCTCTATTTCAAACCAAAATAATTGAGGAACATAAAACTGCCCGTTTTTTTCTAATACATATCTTGCTTTTTTCGCAGCATCATCAGCATAAATTTCATTGCTACAATATCCGCCAAGTAAAAATGCAGTCATAAAAGAACAATCAGCAACGAAACATGGAAATTCTTCACTTTCGTTTTCAATACTTTCTGCCATAGTTTTTAGCCTCCGTAATTTCGTCTATCGTAAGAAGCCTGATGCCTTTTCGCTTATTCCTTTTTGCAACTTGCATATTTCTTTTCATAATTCTATCCCACGCTTTTAAAGCCTGTTCATTCTGAACGGAGCGTTTATTCTGGAGAACTGCTACATTTTTTCCATTTTTTGTGATATTGATGACACATCCTTCCTGAACCTTTCGCAAAAGTTCTGCAAAATACGTTTTTGCCTCGAAAGAGCCTACTGAATATTCGTTATTCCCAACTTGTGTCAAAGTAAGAGCCATAAAATCCTCCTGTTGAAGATTATTCAAATCTACATAAAGAGAGGATAGTTCAAAAAAATACAAAAAGTCAACTAGTTTTTTAACCAGTTTTTATTAAAGGAATAATAAATTGAATGAAGTGAGCGTACGAGGTTTTCGAAAAAAAAAGAGCCAGAAAGACTCTGGCTCTGATGGGAAGTTAAATGCTAGTGATTTGCATTTTAGAAATCAACTGTGGCAAGAACCTTAATCGGGACGCTGGTACCCGAATTTGTATAAGCACCAGTTGCTATGTTGATTTTTCCTGAAATAGGGGTTGTGCCTCGTGCACCCGTGAAATAAACATCAGTTTCGTTTACAGCGATGTCGTAAATATCGATGTTACTAGGAAGATTCGTGTTCAAGTCTCGGATTGTACCTGTCGTACCATCTACGAACATAATATGCGGGAAGAAGTCGACGGTGTCACTATCCAAATAGAAATAGCCCAAAGAATTCATGTTTTTTTCAGGAATATTGCCATTGCTAAAAAGTTTAGAGCTGATTTCAGTTACATCAATAACACTGCTTTCATCTAAAGTATATTCATGGTTGGAATAGTTCATTGCATAAATTTTGGAATCAGAAACTCGTGCATACAATTTTTTCCCCCTAATAAAAGGCGTTACAGTAGAGCCCTCAGCTTTTTCAAAAGCAACGATATTTGTCGGTTTGAACGGTGAATAAAGAGATGGAGATCCAAAACCGACATCATTTATACTGTCATAGAACCATATGTCGGAACCATTCCCATTTCTACTAAGATACCAATAGCCATCAGGATCATTTATTGGAACTACGCGAGTATAATCTCCATATTCTCCATATTCAATAATATAATCACCAAAAATCTTAAAAGATGCGCTATTTGTGGCACACAACGAAACTGTTTTTACAGTCTGTGTGTTCGGATTATACTGAAGAATCTTTGGATTTGAAGAAGAACTGTAGTTGCTTTCAAAGGCATACAAGTTGCCATATTTGTCGATTGGGTACAGATATTCATAAGAATTACCATTCCATGCTCGATTAGTTCCCCAAGGGAAAGAAAGTATCGGCTCTTGACCGTACATCGTCCCCCTTTCATATTGGTTAAACCAAGTTAACTCACCATCCTTGGTAATGCGCCAGACCTGTCCTGTTTGCAGCATCACCGCAGGGGAAGCGTTTGTTCCTGCAGAATAATCAATACTCATTTTGTCAACAAAAGGAACATTTGAAAATGAAGGCGCTGAAGTATTTTGCGCCCATACGATATAAATAGAGCCATCGGGTGAGACGACAATATTGTCTACTGAACAATATTCCATATTGCTATATTCAGGTAAGCTTGTAAAAATTGAATCACTTTTTCCGTCCGAATAAAATTTTACGAGTGACATAACATCACTTGCACTTGAACGGCTTACGGCATCCCCTGAACGGCTCCTTGAATTTTCGGACGAGCCTCCACCGCCAATAGATTTTGCACCGCTTACATTAACCGAAATCTGAGAGCGTAACTCTGCAAGGACCTGGGCCTGTTTTTGTTGATAATCGTTATTGCAACTGAAAAGAACCATCATCGTTGCAAGCAACAAAAACGCATACATAAAATTTCTTAATTGTTTCATACTCCGTATCTCCCCATAATCAATTTGTTGAACCTACATCAATATTTTGTTGTAAAACAAATTCTACTTCAAAATTTTGATACTGTCAAATTTTTAACATCAAAATATTGATATGATAGAAATATGGGATTCAAAGAAAGATTAAGAGACGAAATTGAATATCGGGGACTTTTGATAAAAGAAGTTTCTGCGGCCGTCGGAATAAGCAACAGCACTTTTCTTTCTTACATCGATGCCAGAGGCGTTCTTCCGAATGTGGAAACAGCGGTAAAAATCGCTAAATATCTTGGTGTCACAGTCGAGTATTTGGTGGATGGAGAGGAATCTGAAAAAGAAAAGACTTCTGCAGAATCCGAAAAAATCGAATCCGGCAAAAGCCTTCTTGTAAATTCCTATGAAAAATTATCCGCACACGACAAGCAAATCCTCGTGAAAATTGCCAGCACGATGGCAAAATGAATTCTACGCTCAAAAGTATAAAAAGATTTGCGATTACCTAAATCAGGCAACTTTCACGCTTCCGCTGTATTTCCTTTTATGATTTCTTCAACCTGTTCTTCGCTCATGTGAAGCGATTTTGCAATCGTTTCGACGGGCACGCCATTTGCAAACAAATTAATTGCCGCCTCAACCTGAGCCTCATGGATTGCCTCGTTTCGGGCGGTTTCCTGTACTTGCAGCATAGTCATTTCCCATGTCATATATTCGCGTCTCCATTTTTCCTGCTTTTTCAGTTCTGCCACGATGCCGTCAATTTTGTCTGTGAAATTATTGCTGGACTTACCATTCGCCATGTACTCCAACAAGTCTTTTTCGGCAGGCTTCAAGTTCTTAAAGTCACCTTTCAAATTGTATATCACTTTTAAAGTTTTGTCATTCAATTCGATGTTTTTATCAGGGCAAACGCATTATAGATTCTGCAAAGCGTAAAGCAGACATTTTTCGTTTTTTAAACAGAGTGTCTGTTTGTTGCCTATTGTAAGATTCTTCTTTTTTGTAGTGACAGGCAAATCTAAACCTTTTAATAGGTTCATAA
>JAQYSN010000192.1 GCA_028725265.1 Spirochaetales bacterium
TGTAAGCACCGTCAAATGCAACAGTTCCATCATTAAGATAAATATTTGAAATGGCTTTTGTTATTTCACCATTGGAGTTTTCAATTTTTAATTGTGTCGTAGTACCGCCTGCAAGAGCGACACCATCTACAACCTTAACATGGATTATGTTGTCGTAAACCGTGTAAACATCCGTAAAAACCGGCTGCGTGTTATAGACATTAGTACAGTTTGAACCGACTCTGTTTCCACTATGGAGTGACGCTGCAACATCGTGTGAAGCCGAACAATAATCAACAGTACAGTTATACATTTCCGCAAAGGCATCCGTCGAATTACCTGTGTCTGGAATGGTCAAAGTCCAGGCCGCTGTGTCACCAAAATCAATGCCATTTGCATAAAAGTTTTTGCCTGCAGACAAAGTTTTTCCGTTTAGAGTGCCACTTGAAAAAGCACAAGTATATTTAGAATGATCTATTGATGTGCCGTCTGGAAGTGAAGTTGGGAAAGTCATATTTACAGCCGCAGTCTGGCCGCTAGTATCAGTTACAGTTCGCCCAGAATGATTATATGAATAAAGTCCTGAAACGCCGCTTTCAGAATCATCGTTCATTAAGCTTGCTTCTCCATTCATTAAAACAAAGTCGCCATTTGCAGAAAGTGAATTGCAATTTGTGCCCAAACTTATTGTAGAATCAAACAGTCCTATATTTTCTGCTTCCAAAGGTGAATTTATAGAAAAATTTAAGCTGGAAGAAGCACCTTTTAGAACGTAAAAATCACCGTAAATCTTTATATTACCAGTTCCTCCACCCAATGCCATATTAGATTTAGGATAGGCAAAAAAGTTGCAGGAATTGCTTTCATCTCCGAATGTAATTGTATGTGAACCGGTCGTTACAAAAGACCCTGTAAGTTGAATAGCTTTTACAAGAACACTTAAATTCCTTGAGCCGCAAGTTATGCCAGATGCAGAATTCAAAATTAAGTTGAAAGAAGAACCCTTTACATCACCGCCAAAAACCATACCGCCATTAGTTGTTTTTAAAGTTGTATCAGAAATTAATGTTAAATCATTTGTCAAATGCTGGATGCCGTCTACACCGTTTACAGTAAAAGAACCTCCAAGTTTGATTTTTCCACTCGTTTCCATTTTGCCTGTGACAGTCGTTTCTTTTGTATTGTTGTAGGAAGAATTGTTACCTGTTATGATAAAATCGCCAAGGACGGCAAGTGCAGTTGAAGAAGTCCAAGTGCCGCCTGAAATTGAAAGATTGAAGTAATCTTCACCGCCTGCATCAGAAACTGTACCACTTTCATTACCACTTCCAGATGATGAATTGTATTCGACTGTACCTTGAGAAGTATCGTTTATAAAATTTCCGCTACTATCCGTGAGGCGACCACTTCCAGTATAGATGATTTTTCCGTAGTTCGTAATGATGCTAGTTGCCGCTACCGAATCGGCCATTCCGCTAAGAGAAAGACTTGTATTTCCCAAAGTCAATGTAGCATCGTGTGTTCCAGAGCCAGAAGTGCCAATTGTTATATTTCCGCCTTCAAACGTTCCCGAAGACGGAAGTACAGGATAATTTCCAGAAGGCAGGTTGTCAGGAATAACAATCGAAGCATTTTCACAAGGAATATAAAGCCCGTTATCCCAGTTTTTTGGATTTTCCCAGTTGCTCGATTCTGTTCCTGTCCATTTATAAGTAAGACTTTGAAGTTTTATAATAATCCAGCCATGTTTTATTACAGTTGCATAGTCAGCAGCTGTCGTGCCACTAGACGGCTCAGAATTATCAGCAGTATATGTCACATCCTCTGTAACAGTTCCAGAAGAGTCTTTTATTACGATGTTTTTATCAATTAAAAGATAATTTCCACTACTAAAATTTGTAGAAACTATAAAACCGTTTCCTTCGCTAGAGGATACAAGTGAAAGACGAGAGCTTTCGGAAGTTCCGCTCAAAACAAGAGATGAAGAAGACGTGCCTGTTACGACAAGGTCGCGGTTCAAGGTAAGCGTTTTTCCACCAAGATTTGTTGCCGTAAAAGTCTCGCACTCGATAGCGCCGCTACCCTCACCGCTTGAATCACCAATACTCGCAGTATTCTGAATTTCAACTTCACTAATTGAAACATCATTTGAACCTGTATTTGAAATATAGGCGCCGTTTCCGTTAAGAATGATAGAGCCGCTTCCTGAATATGGAAAATCATCATAGAAAATAAATGATGATGAAACTTCGATTTCGCCGTTATTTATAAAAAGATAGCTTGAAGAAGAGTTATGATAGGCAGCTACTAAAGAGGTCTTAAGAACATTTGCGCAGGAAATTTTTCCGCTTGATGTAACCCTAATTTCAGGGCTTTCATAATTTGAGCAGAAATTCAAGTTACCGGACAATTCAAGATTTCCGGCAACATAAAGAGTTGAAAGGAGTCCTGTATCTCCAGCAACATGAATATATGTTGCAGATGATAAGGTGTATCCCGAATTGATTTTTATGTAAGTTCCAGAATGACCATAAATTTCAGTACTTGCATCTACGTCACATGAAAATTCAACTGTAGCGATTACTCCGTTTGTCGCACTGCATCGAGTAATGTCCAAAGTTGAAGTTGAAACTGAAGAAGAGCCTGTAAAACGCATTGTAAAATTGCTAGTTGAATAATAGGTACCAGATGTAGGGTCTGAAACATAGATTCCTGTCGTTGCCGAAAGGTCGCCGTTCAAATTTACGTTAATGTTTCCTGCAATGTAAAGTTTATCAACTGAAATTCCACATGAAGGCAACGTAAAGTTATGAACAGTTGTTTCTGTATTAAAGACATAAATTTCACTTTCGGAATTTGAAAACGCAACCGATGAGCACGCAGAAAAATCTGTATTGCCTAAAAAAGTTGCATTTTTTCCTGAAAAATCCACATCACCTGAAAAAGTAGAATTTGAGCCTGCAAAAACAACATTATTGCCAGAAATCGTAAATGAGTCGCTTGCATTAAAACTACCCGATATAGTTATATCTGATGAACTTGAAAGGCTTGCACTTGAAAGAAATTCAACATCGCCTTGTAAAGTTATTGATCCAGAAGTTGCCGTAACATCGTTTGAAAAAGATGATGTTCCTGTAACAGATAGAGAGCCGACTGTAAGGGAGTTGATACACGATGTTATATTACCGCCGATAGTAACAGTTGAATTTGAAGTTATCGTTCCATTTGCAGTTAAGTTTCCAGAAAGATTTAATGAGTAAGAAGAACAAGATAATGTCATTGACGGGCGGATTTCAAGAGAAGCAATAGAAACATCTTGAGTAAGTTCTGGCTGATTTGTTCCTGTTAGTGTAGGGATTAGAACAGCATCCGCAGTGCCCGGAGGATTTGAAGCGACATAACCGCCGTAGTACCAGTTTGAACCGACAGACCAGTCTGTGCTGGTCAGTCCGCCCCACACATAAGTAGTTGTATACTGTTTTGAAATCCAAAAGACTGCATTTGAACCATCGCCTTCGACAGTAACAGAGGAAGAAATTTCGTCAATTTCATCCACATTAGAGGCAGATTCTGAGATAATGAAAGTACCATCACCTTCAATCGTAATATCTCCACCAGTGTCTTTATAATAATTAGTTGTTAAAGTTACTGTAACTCCATAATCGATATAAATTTTTTTTGAACCACCAAACCATCCCGCAGAAGTACTAGCATCAATTGTACCGATAGTTACACTTCCTCCACCGACAGAGTCTATAAATTTAATCCAACCTGCAGAGAAATCTCCAAGTTTAAGAGTTGAAATGTTTAAATTATATCCACATAAATCCACTGTAAAATATGTAGAACCACAGTAGATAGTAAGTTTGTCAAAACTAGTATCACCTGTCATATAAGATTCTGTTGTATTCTTGTAAGAATCTGTACCCATATTTCCAGACCATACAGCGGCTGCAAAAGAGAATGCGTTAAAACAAAGAATTAAAATCAAAAAGACAAAGATGCGACGCAAATTCGGCAAGCAAAATAAAAAGTGAGAAAATAAACTTGGACTACGAACTACCTTCTTTTGTTGCATCATAAAATGTGTCTTGAAAAACTTTTCTACCATCATAGTAATCAACAAGCGAAACACGACCCTTTATCGGTAAACAAGAGCCGTCTGCTCTTATAATTTCGGCAGAATAAAGAGCAGTCTTGCCAGTTTCTTTCACATTTTTCAAAATTTCGTAGAATTTTTCTACGTCGTGCATTTTGAACAAATTGCAATCCGAATGAATATTTTCCGAAATATAATCACTTTGACGATAAATTCCGTACATTTCATAGCAGGCACGGTTCGCAAAAATCGGAACATACGGTTCTTCGATTTCATACTGACAAACACCGTAAGGAATTGCATCCAAAATCGTTCTGACCCGTTCCAGATATTTCACCAAAGCAATAGACCTCTCTTCTGCCCTCGACTCACTGGCTTTCTGTTCGGTAATATTGTTCATCGCACAACAAATTATCGCACGATTTTCGTCCCCACCGATAAAGCGAACAATCAGACTAAGCCAAATCACAGTTCCATCAGGCAGATACCTTCGAATCATTATTTCTGCCGGCATATTACCGTGAACGGCCGACTTGCAAGCTGTCAAGATTATTTCGCGATCTTCGGGCACAATCATTTCAAACACATTCATCTTGTTGGAATGGAATGTTTCTGGAGTATACCCCATCATACTATAATAATTATCATTTACACGCAAAACTTCCAGATGGTTATTTGAAAATTCATAGAATCCAACTGCCCCAATAAAAGTATTGAAAAGTCGGGATGCAAATTCATTGTTATCAAATATAACACTGATTTCTGAAATATCATGGATAATCGGATTGAGAATATCCCTGTTCGAAAGATCCGTTTTTTCGAATTTCTCAAATTCGCTGATAGGAATCGGTTTTGAAAAATAATAACCCTGGACGAAGTCAGACCCGATTTCCTTAAGAAAATCCAACTGATCTTTATTTTCGACGCCTTCACAAACAACAGGCATATTGAGCCATTTTGCCATTCGAACGACAGATGTCAAAATACTTGCAGCTTTCGAAACTTTCCCAAAATCCTGTAAAAAGCACATGTCGATTTTAAGAATATCAACAGGAATCGTCTTAAGCATATTGAGCGAAGAATAACCCGAACCAAAATCGTCCATCAAAATAACAAAGCCATACTTTTGCAATTCGCTCATCGTGTTCATCATTTGAGCAGGATTGTCATTGTAAGCGCTTTCTGTAACTTCAAGCTTAATCAGCTGCGGTTTTACGTCGTAGCGCCTTGAAAGATTGATTATATCTTCGCAAAGTTTTGGATTATAAAGGCTCATTCGGCTAATATTTACGGAAATCGGCATTTCGGGAAGTCCCTGATCGCATCGCTTTTTCTGATATGCAAAAGCCAAATCCCAGACGTAATAGTCCAACGTCGCAATCAAACCGGATTTTTCAAAAAACGGGACAAATCCGCTTGGTGCCATAAGCCCTCTTTTAGGATGGTTCCATCGAACCAAAGCTTCGGCACTTACGACCTTTTCTTCAATCAGGCTGACTATAGGCTGAAGATAAATTTCAAATTCCTTTTGTTCAAG
>JAQYSN010000193.1 GCA_028725265.1 Spirochaetales bacterium
CCCGATTTCCCTTGCCACATTGCAAGGTCTTTTTGTTCAGTTGAGTACTTTTAAGCTTTTTTTGCCTTCTAACTACGTTCATGAAGTACAGCACGTAAAGAAACAAACTTATATAACAAAAAATAACGTGCTGATGCTAAATTTTCACGATGAACTTATTCAGGTTTATGATTTTACGGAACTTTTGCCTTCAATTAATCTTTTTGGTTCGGAAACAAAACCTGTTGAAAATGTTGAAAATGTTGAAAATGTTGAAAAAAAGTTTGAAGAAAAAGAAACTCATTCAATCGTAATTCTTGAATACCTTGGACAAAAGATAGCGGTGCGCGTAAATAAAATTTATAATACAGATACTCTCATTAGCCGACCCTTGCCGAGGGTTTTTGAATATCAAAAAATCATGCAGGGAATCGTGTTTGATGAGAATTTTTCGATGATACCTATCATTAATATTCCTCAGATTATTCAGATGCTGATGGGAACCTTCTTGTTTTCATCCGTCAATAACACTATCAATGGAGATGTTGCTCCAGTTGATATACTTGTCGTCGATGATTCGGTAACGACAAGGCTTATTGAAAAGCAGATTGTTGAATCGGCAGGTTTTAAAGTTGATACTGCCGAGGATGGGGAAGCAGCTCTCAAAAAAATTAAAAAGAAAAAATATGATTTTGTAATTACGGATTTGCAGATGCCAAATCTGGACGGCTTTGAACTTGTTGAAAAAATCCGTTCGATTGAAAAATATAATAATGTTCCGATATTTGTTATCAGTTCGCTTTATGAATCTGAAGCAAAAGCAAAAGTTCTGGAACTTGGAGCGCAGGAATATATAATGAAAATAAATTTCAAGAGAAATGAACTTATCAAGCTTATCAAAAGGTACCAAAACGGAATTATGCAGGAGGATTTGAAATGATAAATAAAAAATCCGAAGAATTTAAGTTCATGAGGGAAATGCAAAAATCAACTAATGTCCCGATTGGCATTGCAAGCGCATTTTTCTGTTTGTTTGCTGTTTTTATGGTTAGTCCAATTTACCTCAAACAGGTCTGGTGGCTTTTCTTGCTCTTGGCTGTTATAAATTTTGTTATCATTGTTTTCTTGTTTATTCCGCTTACCAATAGAATGAATACGAGAAGAATATCGTTTGATATTTACGATTGGAAAAGACGAGGCTTTTCTGATAGTCAGAGAACCAATCTTCTGAAGGATTTGAACTTTCTGCCTCTGAAAGTTTTTCTTTCAAGTCTTGTAATGTGTATTCTTTTCATATTCACTTGGTTGGTTTTTGTTTTTTCTATCACAAGACTTCCTTATTTTGATGGACTTCCGCTTGCTTTTGTGGATGCGCTTTTTATGTTCTTCAGTTCAATTTATATCGGTTATGCAATTGCTCTTGCGGCAATGCTTAGGGCTGAAGATATAACCTCAAGATATGCCTGCGATCTTGTAAGAGAAGGTGTCATCGTAGAAGAAAAACCTGACTCTCTTTTTGGACTATCTTCTCATAAAAGATCATTGTTATTCCTTGTCATTCCGGTTGTTTTGTATGCGTTTGAAACTTTGGTCGTTTTTGAACATTGTATTCTTCATTTTGATTTTAAAGTTTCTGTCATCGGAAATTTGAGACTTTTAATTTTGACTGTAGTTAATACTTTGATTTTGGTTGTATGTATAAAATTTAATGAACACAGACCAAAGAAGATCATAAAGGCAATTATTTCCAATCTTACGGAAAATATACAGAAACATATCTTTCAATCGATTCCTGCTGATTTATCAGATCAGCACTCATATCTTGCGTATCTTATCAATAAAAACAATAAATACATGCAGGAAATTTTCGAAAAATCAGATGATGCAAGCATGGAAATTACTAATGCCGTTGACAGTTTGGTTGAACTTTCGACTGAAAACTCTACGGCTTCGATTGAACAGTCTGCCACTGTTCGGCAGGTAGTTTCTTCGATGGAGTATGCGGACTTTCTCAGTAATGATATCTCAAAAAAAACTAATGAGGTTTTGAAGGATATTTCGCAAAACTTTACGTACGTTGAACGGGGGTTGGCGACTTTGCACGATAGCATTGCAAAGATGGTTGATATTTCGGAGTCCAACGTTGAGTTGATAAAGGGAATTGAAAATCTTACGAAACAGATAAGCACAATTTGGGATATTGTAAACATCATTGACGGTATTGCGGAACAGTCAAAAATTATAGCTTTTAATGCAGAAATTGAAGCTTCAAGTGCAGGAAAAGCAGGTAAAAATTTCCATAGCGTTGCGAATGAGATTCGCCGACTTGCCGAAAATACATCAATTTCAACCAATGAAATCAAGGAAAGTATTTTTAGGATTCAAAACTCATTTGATGATCTTATTAATTCTTCAAAAAAAGGAACTGTAAACATTAACCAAGGTTTGAAATTTTCTGACGAGCTTAGCAGGAATTTTGCCTGTATCAAGGATTCGTCTTATTCGATTCAAAGTTCGGCAAACGATGTAAATGGAATAATCTCAAAACAAATTTCTTCTTTCGCACAGATTCTGGAAACTTTGAAAGAAATTTCAGGAAGCATCGAAATAAATACGTGTGCTTCGCATGAGGTAAGCAATACTGCCTTGAAACTTCAGGCTATGGCTGATGATTTGAATAATCTGAAAAAATCAAATATCCAATTCGGGAGGTAAATTATGTTCGGATGGAAATATAAAGCCCAAACTTTTGAAAAGGAAGTTTACAGAACTGCCGTAAAACTGAATCTTCTTATCCTCCCTATGCTTATGCTTTTCCTTTTTTGTTTTTCGAATGTAAGCATTACAGGAATGGTGAAAGCTATTGCTGTACTAATAGGAGTATCCTTTGTCATAATTGTTTTGATAATTCCTGTTACAAATAAATTGATAACACATAATATTTCCGAAAAGATGGAACAGTCCAAAACTATCGTATCAGACGATGACTACAGCCGATCTATGATGTTGAGAATTCTTTATAAAATGCCATTTTATATTGCACTTGAAGTTTTCTTTGCGGACACTCTCGGATTGATAGGTTTTAGCTATCTTTCCCATGTTTTTGGTTTTTTCAGTCAGGCAAATGCTATTTACAGTTATTTTGCCAGTCTATATGTTGCAATAGCTTCATTCATCATGACTTGGAGTATAGTCCAAGATATCTGCATGCACTATGCAAAAGATTTTGTTATGCAGGGAATTGAAGTTGATGAGAATAATTTTGAGAAGGGTTTCGGTTTTTCACTTAAGCAGAATTTCGTTCTTTTTATAGTGATTCCGGCTTCTCTTTGTATTCTTTCGATTCTGTTTCTTGTTTTTGGTGGATTTCTTTCTTCTGAAAACAATTCGATGCATATTCACTACGAATCGGATTTTACGAAAGTTTTTTACAACCTTTATGTTCTTTTCACAAACTTTGTGCTTCTGTTCTTTTCTGGATACATTTTTTATTCAAGTATACAAAAGCAGATTGATAGCTCTGAAAAAGGACTTAAATCTATCTATAATGACCAAAACGAATCAGAACTTATCGAATGTGGCTTTTCGAACGAGCTTGACTACAATGTTTTTCTCATTAATCAGGTAATTTTGAAATATCGAGACTTGATTCAGAGAATTAATTATACAAAAAGCGAAATTGCGATGTCTTCACATAATCTGACCGATTTGTGGAATAACACAAAGAATACCTACGAGCAGTGCAGTACTTCTATTGATTTTATAAAAGCCTCTCTGGATGAATTTTCAAATCTTTCGAACGAAATCGTAGAGAAAGTAGGGAACGTAACATCCATGGCAAACATGAACTTCAATAGTGTTGCTTACGGTGTAGATTTTATAACTCAGAATATTCAGAATATGAAAGATATTGAAAATTCAAATGATGAAACCATCTTTGTAATCAAAAAACTTAATGAAAAGATCGATAATATCGGTTCTGTAGTAAAAATGATTGACTCAGTTGCAGATCAAATAAAAATTATCGCGTTGAACGCAGAACTTGAGGCTATGAATGCAGGTGATGCCGGCAAGAACTTTGGAATCGTTGCAACTGAAGTTCGTCGATTGGCAAACGACACTCTTAATGCCGTGACAGAAATCAAGAACTCTATCAGTGAAATCCAAGATTATTCTGATAAACTTATACTTTCGTCTGAGGATGGAACTAAAAAAATTGAAAATGGAATGACACTTTCAAAGAGTCTTGAAGATAAATTCCAAGATATTTATAAATCGTCGGATAATACCGCTATTTCATCACAGGCTATTCAGGAAATTGTGTTCAAGGAAAACGAATCGTTTAATTATCTGAAAAATTCAATCAAGAATATTGCCGACACAATGGAAAAACTCGAACTTCAGAGTACAAAACTTTCCGAATCGTGCGATTCTCTTTCTCGAGTCTCTTCTCAGATAGGCTATGTCTAAGATTTTGATACGGATGTTGATGACAATTAGAACGAGTTTTAGATAATCTTTTTGAGCAAAAAAAAACTGACTTAAAAATAAGTCAGTTTTTTTTTGCGGAGGACCAGACTTGAACTGGCACAGCTCGCGCCACTAGCACCTCAAGCTAGCGTGTCTACCAATTCCACCACCCCCGCAAAGGTGTTTTTACTATATGAAAAATAGAGATTTTTGTCAATATGCTGAAAACAATTTTTATAGTACTTTTTCAATTTGTTTTTCATCCACATTGATTATTAAAGTATCTTCAACTCCTTTTTGAAGTATAAAGCAGATTTTTCCTGGCTCATTTTTCTTATCTTGCCTCATCGCTTCGATTAATCTTGTGCTTGCATCTTCCAGGTTTTTTATCTCATCTGGAATTGATTTCGTGCAGTACCCATACATATCAAGAAGCTCAAAAACTTCATCCCTGTATTCTTTATTGCAGTAGCCTAAATTCAGACTTAATTCCAATGCTCGGCTAAGTCCCCACGCAACGGCGCATCCGTGAGGAATGACCCCAAACCCTGCCACGCTTTCAAGGGCATGTGCAAAGGTATGGCCAAGGTTGAGTTGTCGCCTGATATCTTTTTCGGTGATGTCTTGTTCTACAATCTTTGATTTTGCAATCGAGCATTTTTTTATTGCTTCATAAAGAATGTGACTGTCACGATCTCGGATTTTTTTCTGTTCTGATTTCAAAAGTGCAAAAAGTTCTTTGTCATAGAGCATTGCAGTTTTTATAACTTCTGCAAGTCCAGAGTAATATTCTTTTTTGCTCAAAGTCTCTAAAAATTCAGGGCAAAAATAGATGATGCTTGCAGGATAGAATGTTCCAAGCATGTTCTTGTAGTCGCCGTAATCACAGCCTGTTTTTCCACCGATTGCGGCATCACTCATTGAAAGAAGTGTCGTCGGAATGATTTGAAGTTGTGCGCCGCGTTTGTAAAGGCTAGAGGCTAGGGCACACATGTCGCTTATCACGCCACCTCCCAAAGCTACGAAGGTACATTTTCGGCTAAAACCTTTGGAAAGTGCCTTGTTGAGCATAACAAAAACATTGTCGAAAGTTTTGTTTTTTTCTCCTGTTGGAATTGTTACGATTTCTGCATGCTTTTTTCTCGCTTCCTCCAAAAATGATTTTACATCATTGAGTTCGGCGATTTTTTCATCTGTTACGATAACGATTTCTTCAAAATTTCTTCGGAATGAATGCCAGAAACAGTCAAATAAATCCTGTGTCGTTTTAAAATAAATCAATTTTGAAGTTTCTGTTCCATGGGGAACACTTTTAAAGTTCAAAGTAAACGATTCGTTTTCCATTTTTAAATTACCTTTTTTTTTAATATGTATTTTCATCCATAGATTCAAAATCCGACTTAACCTTTTCTAGCCGATTCAGTTCTCGTGTAAGGATTTTTTCGTAATCCAGGTTGTGATTTTCTATTCTGTAGTGCTCATCTTCCCAGTTTTGGATTCCGGTGAGCGTCATGAACTGAAATTTCTTCATTCCAGCTTTTTCTGACCATAATTTTGCTTCTTTCCAATAGACAAGTCCCGTCTTATAGCATCTTTCAGCCATTTCCAATTCACTTAAATACTCTTCTTTCCATGGTGCGTCATAGAAGTAGGCGACACTCTTGTCGTGAATTCGGCCAAGTCGCATGTGCTGTTCCACGAGTTTTAGGTTCAGGTGCATGTTAAAAAGATACCTGTATTTTTCCCATTCGTCTTTATCCTTGATTTTTGTCATTGCACATTGCGGATTACAAAAATCGGCTTTCGTGGCCTTTTCGAGCCAGTAAATATTTTCGATTACATCTTCCGGATACTGCTGGTAATGTACGTGATAAAGCTTATAGAACTGTTCCTTATACATCACGTAATACGAAAAAGTCGGCATTGATGAGAAGATTGTTAATAATAAAACTAAGCTGAAAAGTTTTTTATTCAGTTTCACGATTTGAGTATCGGCATTTCCTGTACAATACTCCATATTTTTTTATGGATTTCATCTATAGAGAGGGAAGCGTCTATTCGTATGATTTTCATCTGTGAAAATTCTTCTTTCGAATAAAAAGTCATTACTTTTTGATAGGCTTCGTATGTCTTTTTTTGTATTTCGATTTTTTCGTAAATTTCGACCTGTTCTCCGGTTTGTTTCGAACGTTTCATGACCCTTTCAAGTGATTTTTCTGGTTCGATTTCAAAAAAGAAAAGATATTTAGGAAGAGGAAAGTTTTTGTTGAGTTCGTAAGGAAGAGTTTCTCCACAATCAAAACTTTGATAGGCCAAACTTGAAAAAAAGTATCTGTCGCTGATTACAATTTTACCTTTTTCGCAGTTTTCTACGATTCCGTTCTGACCATAAACGTGCTCACATCTGTCGGCTGCAAACATATAGGCCGCTGTCTTTGGAGTTACGGCGATTTCGCCTTTCAACATTTTTCGTAAAAAAAGACCTGTTTCTTTGTCGGTAGGTTCCGCCGTAATAAAAGAATTTTTCTCGTCAAGTTTTTCCTGAAGAAGTTTTATCTGGGTTGACGTACCTGTTCCATCCAGTCCTTCAAATACTATAAATGTTTGTAATATCATAAAATAAATCTATCATATTTATTAAAAAAATGCTATTATTTAAGTTGAATGTCTGTTTTAAAAATGGCTAATTGGAAAAAGATTCTGGTCCTTGCTTCAATATTTATCGCAGTTGTATCCGTTTCAATTCCAGTTTATTTCAAGATTTCTCGTGATGTAAAAAATTTTGTTGAACGAAACGTTAACGAGTTTCAGGAAGACTTGCAAGTTGGTTTTTCTTACAAAGGTGTTTCGCCTGCCGTTTTCCGTTCTGTCAAAATCAAGGGCATTCAGTTTTATGATTTAAATAGCAAAGACAATATTCTTACGATTAAATCAATTCGGTTGAATTATTCTTTCGGAAAACTTCTTACAGGAAAAATCGATCAGGCTTTTGATGAAATCCTCGTTTCTGGAACGACAGTTGAATTCGAAAATATCCAAAAATATCAGATTGTCGATAAAATTCGTTCTTTGATTTCACTTTCCAATGAGCAAAAAAATTCTACTTCTAAAAAACGAAATAAGGTTTTCCAGATTCCGTTCGGGTTCCGTCTTGTAAATACAAAAATCACTTTTGAAAATGATTCTCTTCAGGCTCTTGCGGAACTTAAAAATTTAAGACTTAAAAGTGGTGATGAAAACCAGTTTTTCGTCGCTGATATCCGTGGAAAGTTTTCGGCCACTTCCAAACAAAAATTTCTTGCAAATTTAGGAACGATTTCCGGTAATTTCTCGCTTCTTGGTTCTATCACAAGCAATCTTGATGAATTTGAGACGCAACTCAGGCTTTCTTCTGTTTCGGCAAAGCAAATTCGTCTTAAGCCTATCCAGTTTGTCTGTGGTTATAAAGATTCTATTCTTTCTTTGATGAGCTCGTTAAATAACGCCAACGCAAAAGTCCTTTGCGAGTACGATATTGCCGAAAAAAAGTTTTCTCTTGAATCGCAATCTTATGACCTTTCATCAAAGGCCCTTGTTTCATTTTCGCAAAAAACTGATTTTTACAGGCTTATCGAAGGTATAACCTACAGCGGAAATTTTGATTTTCATTATTTTGGAAAGGACAAGACTTTTGATTACAACTTTGCAGGAACGACTTTGGTTGAAGACTCTCCTGAATACGGCACAATTCAAGCCTTGATGGAGTTTTCTGGCACAGATAAGGCTTTTAATCTTCCGACATTCAAAATCGATTCAAAGAAACTTTCTGCGGAAATGAACCTTAAGGCAAATCTAAAAACCTATCAAAGTTCGGGAACATTTTTTTTGAATCATTATTTTTTGAAAAATGGAAATATGCTTAGTTTTGAAATGTATATTGACGAACTTCCGAAAGGCTTTATGTGTTTCGTTCCTCAGCTTAGTTTTGGGCAGCAGTTTTTTACGGCTCTTCAGCTGGATATCATCCCGGAAGCAAAATCTGTGGACTATCAGTTTTCAGTTTATGACTATATGCATCAGAATAACGGCAGTCTCGGTAAAATTTCGTCTGATGGAAGCGTCCTCCTTGAAGGTAAGCCATATCTGCAAAGCAGTTTTTCATTCGACAATCTTTATCTTGAAGCTATTCTCAATTCTACAGCCTTCTTCTTGGATGAAAAGCAGAATTCTGCATTGGCTTCTGCAAAAGGCATCGTTTCGTCCCTAATTATGTCGAGCGAAATTTATGTTTCGTCAGACTTTAAGGCTCTTGCCTATAACATTCCTTTTGTCGTTATCGCAAATACCAAAAAAGATAATTCGATGATGTTCGCTTCTCTTGCAGGTAATGAACAAAATACGCAGATTTCTCGTTTCGATTTGCTTTTTGCAGGACAGGAATTTTCCCTGAATTTGTTTACTGATTATTCTGAAGGCTTGAAAAACATGTTTTTTAACTCAAGTTTCGCCTTCAACTCCATTCCTTATTCCCTTTCAGGTTCAGTTTCCGATTCAAAGCATCTTATTCTTTCGGGGGATTATGGTTTTTATCTTGATGCAAATTTTGCAAAAGCTGTTAAATTTGCCATCAGTCTTGATACGCTTCCTGTAAAGTTTTCTGAAAAAATGATTTCTCTTTCGATTGGTACGAACGGTGTTTTCAATTCAATGTCTGATTGGAAACTTGATTTCAAGAGAATTGAGGTCATCACATCTTCAAAAAATGCAGAAGAACTTTCTCCTCATTTTTCTATCTCAGGAAGCGCTGATCCTTACGGAGCGATGTTCAACAATATTCAGTTTGTCGATTCTGCTTCTGTGCTTTCCGGATTGGGGTCAGTCGTATGGAATTCTGGTCCTGATTACCTTGATAGCCTTAACTTAAGTTTTAATCTTGGCAATGAGTTGACTTCGGAAAGCATGAGT
>JAQYSN010000194.1 GCA_028725265.1 Spirochaetales bacterium
CGTTCGTTTTATATAAACTACATTTATTATCGTAACAAACCGAAACAAATGTCAATCTTTTCTATGTTTTTCAAGAACGCTCACTCGTTATTAGCGGTGAACGTTTAAGAATATATCACTCACATTTTTTTTTGTCAACAGTTTTCATAAAAAATATTTAAATATTTTTTATTTTTTTTGACAAAAATCGTAAAGAAACATCAGGTTTCTTTATCTTCACGATCAGCAACATCTGCCATATTTGAAGTTTTTGATTTCTTGCTTCCAGAATCAGTTTTCTCTGATTTTGCAGATTCTCCCGATCCTATATTTCCAAGCTCTGACTTTCGTTTTTCAATTTCCTGAATAACATCTTGAGCTTCTTTAAGCAGTTGGTCAAATTCTGCATTATCATTCTTTAAGGATGCTGTTTTTTTTGTTTTAAAAAATTCATAAGTGAATTTTCCAATCTGTGCATATTTTTTTTCAAGCTGAGTTTCAAGTTTTTTCAGTTCTATTCTAATAACGCTCTTATCGCCAAAATTCTGGACAGCATCACCGGCTTTATCAAAAGCAGATTTTGAAGCACTTACGCTTTTATCCATAAAGTTTTTCATCTTTTCAAAAAAAGCCATACCCTACTCCTCTTAAACTAAAAATTATTTATCAGTGCGCTTTGAAACTACATGCACCTTTCCAGATCGTTTGATTCCATCATCGCGATTTTCACGACTATCTTCGATTTTTTTTGAACGAAAAGTTTTCTTTTGAGTTCCTTCAGCAGACTTCTTTTTTTCCAAAGCAGCCTTTTTCTTCTCTTTTTCATTCTTGTCTATAAATGAAAGAGCAGAATCAAATCCTTTACAAAACTTCTGAAGTTCAGACGCAAAAATCACGATAGCATGGCGCTCATCAACTTCATCTTTTTTGCTTTCAACTATCTGAAGAAAAACATCACCTTTGCGATTTTCTTTTACATTAAAATAATACGCTCTGTTATCAACTACAATTTGATTTGTATATAATTCGCCTCGAATTCCCATAGGATTGAATGTACCATATTTCAAAATATAAAGCAAGAATTTCGTTTTTAAAGTTTAGATGCATTTTCATCTGCATTAGCAATAATATCAGAATGCCACTTTAAAAGTTTTTTCTCAAGTTCAGCATTATCACCCTTAACGTCAGCCATAACGCGAAAAACAGGTTCCGTTCCACTTCCCCTCATCCATATAAAAGCAATCGGATAATTCATCGCATCATAAAACTGAATTTTCAAGCCGCCTCTAGCAGAAAGCGAAAAATCCTGAATATCATCAGTCTGTTCGGTTCCATTATTGGAAAAAGCTCTCCAAGAAACAATTCCGTATTTTTTAAAGGCTTCCCTATTCTTGTTCCAGCAAATATGAAAAAGTTCCTGATATTCTCCTTTGAGCTTTCGATGTTTGGCAGTTTTAACATGAAGAACAGCCCGACTTTCGGAAACACCAGTCGTTGTATAAACAGGCAGTGTTTTTACGATATCAGAAAGTGAAAAATCGTCTTTATATGAAGATTCCTGATTTGACAAAATGCACCATCGATGAAAAAGACCATAAACAGTCTTGCCGTTCGGAAGGACCTCATCTTGGAGACAAAGCAATTTCAAAAGTGCAAAAACCGTATTAATCGGATCCCTAACGCAAGACGGATGAGTTATAGTTCCTCCATTAGATCCTTCACCAAGGATTCGTACCTGGTACCCCTGAGTTCTAAGCTTACGTGCAAGGTTAACAACGTTGGCTTCTCCAACCTCAGATCTAAAAACCTTGGCAGAAAAGACTCTGGCAATTTCTTCTATTCTCATCGAGGTTGGATCGTTTACAGCAAGTGCAATTTTTTCAGTCTTAAACTGAGGGAATTTTTGCGAAAGATAATCCATATAGGAAAGTTCTGCAAGGACAGAAAGAGAAAAAACTTCCTGAGCCTTCAGAATCTGAGCGGAAGAACCATCCCAGTAAACCACATTTCCACGATCGCCGTCACAATCGGGCATATAACCGATTTTTACGGTTGAATCTCCTGCCTCATGTAGTTTTTCCATAAAATGAGCAACATGAACAAGATTTTCTGGTTCCGGGATAATTTCATGAACGATTTTAAACGGCTCATCGTTTATTGAATAAAAAGGTATTTTATTTTGTTTAAAGATTTCTTTGTCGATAGAAAGAGTTCTTGCACTTCCATTGAAATCACAGGCAATGGACACAGGATTTTTCACATTTCTTTCTATAATCGAATTGAAAATTTCGCTCTGAACAGCTTTATCCGTGCTAGCACTTATAACCTGCTTTGAAAATTCCATATAAGAATAGATACAGTCACCCTTATTCACTTCACGACTTGCAAAGATTTTTTTTATATCATTCGCATATGCTTCATAATTTGCATTGCAGATTTTATCAATAACCTTTTGATTCGAACAGTTTGCCTTAAACAGAGCAATCAAATCTTTTGCATCATTTCCGTCAATAACACCGCCATCATTAAGACCGAATTTAATTCCATTATGTCCTACAGGATTGTGACTAGCCGAAATATATACAAAAGCGTCAAGATTTCGAGAATAAGCCATGATTTCAGGAGCAGAAGCCACTCCGATATAATTAACCTTAATTCCGCATCCGTAAAAAACATTCACCATCGCCTTAACAATTGCATTTCCCGTTGGTCTAGTATCGGTAGCAAGAGCAATCGTATATTTAGATCCATCATTCTTTGGACATTTTTTGGAAAGCCACTGAACAAACGAATAAGCAGCCATCGCACTTACGGCCGCATGGATATCTGAAATTTCTGTCGTAAAATCCTGCTCCAAACCTGATTTTGCAAAAACGCCACGCCATCCCGAAGCAGAAAGGATAAGATGTGACAAACAATCATTTATTTGTTCTTTTGTATAATTCATAACAAAAAGGATTATACCATAACGATTATTGACAAACAAGTTTAGAGCATTGATAATTTTAAACCGCTATGAAACTGGATTTTTCAACAATCGAAGCCGTCATTTTTGATTTGGACGGAACAATCTATGAATTGAATGACTTTCAGACAAAACTCAAACTCTCATTTCCGTTCAACACGAAAAAAATAAAAGCCGAGCAGACCGTAAGAACAGAACTAGAAAACAATGATTTTGAAGATTCGCAGCGATTTTATTCTGTTTTCTTTGAAAGATGCGCACAAAAATCTCTTTCAAAAATCGATAGATTTCTAATCAAATTTCTTTCAAAGCGCGGAAATATAAAAGCCGAGCAAACAATGGTAAAAAACAAAATAGACGCCTACCGAATATGGTATTTCACAAAATATCTTCCTAAAATTTGCAAACTTATCAAGGATTACTACCCCAAAAGAGAAGAGTTTGACAACTTGCTGGTTCAATTTACAAGGACTGAAACACCATTTATCGTTTTTTCCGACTATACTTTTGCAGAAGAAAAGCTGGAAGCCGCAGGTCTTTGCGATAAGGAAAAAATCATGGTTTTCTCCGCAGAAGATATGGGATGCCTAAAACCAAGCTCTAGAGCCTACAAAACAATCGAAAACTCAATTCTGTTCAAAAACTATGGCTCAAGCAACATCCTGATGGTTTCCACAAAAGATATCGACAAAGAAGGCGCTAAAAAAGCCGGGTTTACTTTCCTCAAAATAATCGACAACGAGGATGAAACTAAAGAAAACTTTGATAAAAACTGCTATGCAATGACATGGAAAGACTTTGCCTCTCAACTCGACCTGCATTTAAGACAGAAAGCAATTAAATACACCCACTAAAATCAATAAATATCGATTACGTAAGTGATTTTTCTTTCATTTTTATCAAAATCGGTTACGGTAAGGGTTATCTCGTTTTTTCCACGAATCAACTGAACTTCCCCCAAAAACTGTTTTTTAGGAAGCGCAAAAATTGTTGAAAACGGATAGTTATTTTTACCTCCAGCCTGACAGAGGCCGTTTTTTGAAATCAGCATATCATAATTGATAGTAGAAATAATCTTTCCATTCACAAAAACAGAAGTAGACAAAGGCATCCTACCAGCCGAAAAATCACGATAGATGGAATAAAAACCATTCGGCAAAACCTTTCGTTCATCAAGGCTATAGATGGTTCCCTTTTTATTCTGCATATACAAAGAACCCGGATACACTAGAGGACGATTCTGAATTTTTGGCAAAATTATATATGAATTGATGGCAACATGGCTTTGAGTATCAATTACCTGAAATTCAAGAGTCTCATTTTTTGCATGAAATCCGCCAAGCCCCTCAAAATCAGGAGACACTTTTGCAATCACACTTCCAGTTTCGACTTTTCCATCTTCGAAAGCAGAATCTTTTAATTCCGAAAGATTGGAATAGACAGAAATCATTTTATCAGGATGCGCTACAATCAGTGATGAGCCAAGTGCCGATGGAAAATCCTCATAATATAAGGACGATGTGTCATTTTTGTAGATGATTTTTCCTTGGCTAAAAGCTTTTACATCAGATTCAGGCGACGAAAAAACAAAACCTTGTACAAAACAGCCTTCCCTGTTTTCAGCAAAATTATATCGAATTGCAGGAGAAGGAGCTTTAGCAGCCGATGATTTTGAAACAGTCATATCGAGAGGCCAGTCTGCACAAAACAGAGGCTCTATCAAAAAAAGTGAAAATAAAATCGTACAAACAAAATATCTTTCAAAACTTTTCATAAACACCCCTTCGTTAACGGCGAACTACTTCAAGACAAGCAATTTCATCATCAGAACCAACGAACAATAAGTTCTCACACGAGCCAACAAAAACATTTTTGGCAACAAAACTATATTCACCAACGATATTAGAAGTTTTTTCAATAAACGTGATTTTGCAATTTTCGCCATTTCTCGTAAGTATACAAACGACATCAAGTTCTGGAACTTCTGCAATTTTAAGAACCTTTCCGTCTATCGGGACTCTTTTAGATTTAAACTTTTTGCAGTCTACAATTCCAAGATGATTTTCGCTGTTATAGTAAACATATTCAGAATCTTTAGTAAAATAAACTTCAGAAGTTGTAATGCACTGATCGTCATAATATTCATGAAAAACTGGTTTTAACTGCGATCCGACTTTCTTGTACAAAACGAAGCGCTGCTTGTCATAACCACTGATACAACCAATAAATTCTCCGGAATCCGAAACATCCACCCCATAAATAACCTGATAGTCACTACCCATAGGATAAGCCGAAAGCCAAGATTCCTTGTCACTGTCCAAAACCCGAATTTCGCCATCAGCAAAACCGATTACACAACCGCCACTTGAAGATGAAAAATCCGTTATAGGAGAATATCCTTGATACTGATAAAGTTTGTTTCCAGAATAATCAAAGGCCGAGATGGAATTTCCACCTGGAGCAAACACAAAAAGCCTATCTTCCTGAAGATACGGAAATCCTGCAGAATCAATTTTTGCTGCCGTTGAACCGTCTGCATTCAAAACATTGAAAGATAAAGAATTGTCGTTGTAGCGAACGAAATAATTATCCGAAATTGAACATCGCTGTGAAACTTCGTAAGAATAGGCAAGCTGCCCGTCAAGCGTAAAATAACCAGCCGTAGAACCAAGCCTAAAGGGAACAAGAGTCTTGTCTTTTGAAGGAACGACCTCGGCATCAGAAAGTCTGATTGTCCATTTTGGTAAAAGTTGGATTTCAACGCGCGTCGGTAAAACGCAGAATATCGTATATAGGATAACAAAAACTATTATCAATATAATAGGCACAGTTATTTTTTTTTTGTTTTTCATGGAAATAATGGTATAATACAAAAAGATTGATGTCAAGAAATGACCGTATGTAAGATAAAACCGCTAAAATAGCGTCAGTTTTTATCTTGCCAGTTTGCGTTGCAAACTTATTCAGGGGTTAATACAACCCCTGAAAACGAGCGAGTCAAGGCCTTGAGCGAAGCGTGCCTTGACCGGTCGTATTAAACTGCTGTTCCTCATTACATTACGGGACAGCGTAAAAAGTCAATCGATTGTTGAAACAATCTTCTTGACTTTTTATGGGAGGAAAATTATGACGTACAGTGAACTTTTTGAAAAGGCCTTAGAAGCAAGCAAAAAATCATATTCACCCTACTCTCATTTTCCAGTAGGGGCAGCCCTTTTAACGGAAAGCGGAAAGATTTTTTGCGGTTGCAATGTAGAAAACCGTTCCTTTGGGGCCACACGATGTGCAGAACAGAGTGCAATCCAAAAGGCTGTCTCTGAAGGCGAAAAAGAATTTGCGGCAATAGCAATTGCAACGCCAAAATCAGACTATCCGGTAGGACCGTGCGGTATATGCAGGCAAATTATCAGTGAATTTGCCGATGGAAAAATGCCCATCATTTATGGTTGTAGCTGGGAAAACCACATAGAAAGTGACGTTGAAACGCTTTATCCGAGCGATTCACTGCATGAATTAGGCTCAAACTGACATTCTTTACGCAAAATAGCGCACTGTTTGCGAAATTTTCCAACTAAAATATTTTGTAGTTGACAAAAAAACGTAAACATTGCAAAATACTACATAGTTTTACATCTCAAAAAAATCGTTAAAGGAATTAAAAAAATGGGTGACGACATCCTAACTATCGAAGAAGTTGCTAAATATCTTAGAGTTTCAGAACGAACAGTTTATGATTGGGCTCAAAAAGGTGAGATTCCATCCGGAAAGATTGGAACAGTTTGGAGATTCAAGAAATCTGAAATCGAAAAATGGGTCAATGAAAGACTCTCTTCAGGTCAAAAACCTGCTTCACAGTCTATGCAGATTCAGATAAAGAACATTCTTTCTCCTGATCGCATCGTATTTTTGACACATTCAACAAAACACGATGCTTTAGTAGAGCTTTCAAACAATCTTGCGACAGCTCCTCAGATTAAAAATCAGGAAGAACTTTCAAGCGAAATTTTAAAACGTGAAGAGCTTATGTCTACAGCTATCGGACGCGGAATTGCCATTCCTCACGTACGACTTTCTTCTGTTACAGATCTTGTAATGAGCGTAGGTATTTGCAAGAGTGACATCATAGACTTTGCCACCCTCGACGATACACCGGTAAAACTCCTGTTTATGATTGCTGCTTCTTACAATCAGCATGCATATTATCTTCAGACACTTTCCTTTATCAGTACAAAATTAAAGGACAAAGAACTTAGGGATGCGCTCTTGAATGCACAGACGCCGCTCGATGCATACAATATCCTTATAAAATAATCGATTGCAAAAAGCAAAAAAACGAAGGGGCTGTCCCAAAAGAATTAAGCCTCTGTCATTCTGAACCTGATTCAGAATCTTAAGCACTATATATAGTGTGGATGCTGAAATAAATTCAGCATGACAGGACTTATTGGACAGCCCCTTTTTTATTCACAGCGTTTTACTGGGCAAGTTCTATATTTAACCACTTTTGGCTATCAGACATATTTTTTGCAACCTTGCCAAAATCAACTTTTGCAGTAGTTTCTCCCAAAACGTACCAATCCTCGCCTACTTGCAGTTTTGCCCCTAGATGCTCTATCAAAGCCCCAACCATAGCATGGCTATACTCTACAGAAACAAAAAAAGTGCTTTTTACATCCATCATGTTAAGTAGAATTGCACACAAAAGACTTCGGCTATCACAATCGGACTTTTCACCACAAAATGTAGATATCAAGTTTTGGAAATCAGAGCCTCCTGTATTTCGTCCATACGGCTTATTCTGAACAAAAGAAAGCACTGTTTGGGCATAAAGAAAGTCACAATCATCCTTTCCAAACGAAACGGAATAAATTTTCGAACACAAATTAAAACAGGCGTCCTTTATGCGTCCGTAAGAATCACGATAAATCAACTGATAGAAACGCTGCCATGACGAAAACCAATAATCAGTGTTGCTCAGCATTTTTAAAATCTCGTATTCTCGATTGATGACATATTCGTTAGCTTCTGCATCAACTTTATCAAACAAAACGGATGTCGTGACACCGCCAATCGTCACGTTTTGCCTTACCTTTCCTTCTTTCGGAAAGACAAAGCTTGTGACAGGTCCAGGAGTAAAAAAACTTCCGTGATCAACGAATACACTATCCAGACACGAAAGAATTATGCTTTCAAAAATCGGATTATTTCCCTTTGCCGTATAGCCAAGAACCGAAAGAATCTGTTTTTCGCCAAGCTGAATTGCAAGCATGTAGCCTATGCAAGATGTATTCTGAAAATTAAATTCTAAATACGCAATTTCACAGGGAAAATTTCTGTACTCAACGGTACTAACATCGCATTTAGAAGCAGCAAGTTGTTTTGACGAAAAGGTAATGCTTTCATTAGGAGATGAAAATCTTTCTTTCGGATAAACATTGACGACAATTTCGACAGGAATAAAATCACTTAGGCAGTAATAACTAGTTTCTGTTTTTTCAGCAAGATAAAATCCGTCCACTAAATCTATCGCAAAACCATTTTTCTCATCACGCAAAAATTCCGAAAAAAGAAAACTCGGAATGAAAACCAGAATCAGAGTGAAAATCGCAAAAAATCGTAACCGTTTACACATAAACATTTCTCCAATATAATTAACGGATGAATCCTCTTGAAATTTTATTCGAAAATGATGAAATCCGCATAATCAACAAGCCATATAATCTTCCGACACAGGGCGGGCAAGGAATAAAAAATTCCGTAGACTCTCTTTTGGAAGAGCAGTTAGGATGCAAAGCATATCTTGTGCATCGATTAGATAAAGAAACTAGCGGTATTTTAGTTACGGCTAAAAATCCAAAGGCTGCTCAAAAATGGACAGGATTGATTGCTGCAAAAAACGTAAAAAAAACATATCACGCTTTATGCTTTGGAAAACTGAATGAAAATTCAGGAGTCATAAACGAAACTATCAGTGAAAAAGGCAACATAAAAGATGCAAGGACGAAATTCAAAGTTCTGAACGTCTTTTCCTTCGACAGCATAACTTTCAGCCTGATAGAACTAGAACTTGAAACAGGAAGAATGCATCAAATAAGAAAACATCTTGCACAAAAAAATTGCCCGATAATCGGGGATGATAAATACGGCGATTTCAAAAAAAACAAATTACTTCAAAAAGAACATGGCATAAAAAAAATGATGCTTGTTTCTAAAAAACTTTCGCTGCCACCTCAAATGAACATCAAGCCGATTGAAATCGAATATCCGCTTCATTTTCAGGAGACAGTAGAACTTTTTTCTAAAATTTCCTATAATGATTAGGAGTTTGAACTGTTTCAAGCTTAAAAACAAAAAAATTAAGTTTTTAAAAATTACTTAAATAAGGGATTTCAATTCATATTATGAAAGACAATGAAATTTCACTCGCATATCTTCAGTCTTTATCAACTGCAGATCTTCTTCTTTTGGCCGATGACTATGGCATCGATATTCCAGAACAGCTAAACCGAAGTTTTATTATTTCTGAACTGTATGAAATAGCTCAGGAATCACTTTCAGATGAATTTGATTCAGAAATCGTAAAAACTGACACAATTGTTGAAAATTCAATGACGCTACCAGAAACTTATAACGAAACCACAGTAGATTTCGTTCTTAGGACTCCAGCTTGGATTTACGTTTTTTGGGACATCAGCAATTCGGATCTTAACAATATCATAATGCAGGGAAACTTCGTACGACTTTTCCTTAAAATCTGCTTTTGGAATGAAGACGAAGACAAGCCTGAATATTCATTCGAAATTTCAGTTTCACCGGAAAGCAAATATCAATACGTATTGATACCATCAAATAAAAAGAAAATTTCAATAAATCTTGTTGCAGAACTTTCGGGTAAAAAATTCGAAAACCTTGCGACATCAAGACAACTGATGATTCCACAAAGCCGTCCTGAAATCACACTGGAAACTTTGGATGCTCCTATCGAACCAATCTTGGAGCTTTCAGGAATGAAGGAATTGCTTAAATCACAGTATGAATCTCACAGAGAATCATTTTCTTAATAAAAAAATTGAAGAGGTTATTTTATGTCGTCAAATTCTTTGATTTTCCATCTTGTAGCACATAAAGCATATTATAAAACAAACAATAAAGAATATTCTTCTGAAGTTCAGACAATATTTTACGCCATCTCACAGGTTTACATTCCACTTTTGAACATGTTTGCAAGCCTTGAACTGGATGGAATTCCGTTTAAGATGGGAATGACTATTTCACCTACACTTTGTGCACAGTTAAGTGATCCAGAAATACAAAATGGATATATTGAATGGCTTGATAAGTTGATCGAACTAGGCGAAAAAGAGTGCATAAAAAATGAAGGCGATGATAAAAAGC
>JAQYSN010000195.1 GCA_028725265.1 Spirochaetales bacterium
CGCTCGGCAATTTCTTTTGCGCTCAAATCCGAGCAATCAAGATAAGCTAAAGCGGCAGAATATGCATAATTTCCACCGGACCCGATTGCAATTGCATCTTTTTCCGGCTCAATTACATTTCCATCACCGCTTATCAACAAAATCGTGTTTTTATCAGCAACCAAAAGCATAGCCTCAAGTTTTTGGAGCATTCTGTCCGTTCTCCATGCCTTTGCAAGTTCTACAGCAGATCGAGTTACATCTCCGCCAAATTCGTTTACTTTCGCTTCAAATCTATCCAAAAGAGTAAATGCATCTGCAACGCTTCCTGCAAAACCTGTCAGGATTTTTCCGCCATATATTTTTCGAACTTTAGTCGCATTACCCTTGCAAACCGTTTCACCAAGAGTGCACTGCCCATCCCCAGCCATAGCTACTTTTCCATCTTTTTTAACGGCTATAATTGTCGTACTTCTGATTTTTGGATTACTCATAAAACACCTCTTTTTAATATAAACAAAACTAGTTTAAATAGGCAAGCATAAAAAATAATGATTTAATATTTTACTTACCAAAGAAATCACTGTATAATGGTATCAAAAGAACATCATAAATGAGGGTAACATGAAAAAAACTGATGAAAGCAAGAAAAACAAAGGACTCAAAAATATAAAAATGTCCCTTATGCTAAAATATGGACTTTGTATTTTAGGGCTTGTCGTCGCGCTTTGTACAACTAACATGATAAACGTAGGAAACGCAATCATTAAAACCGTAACCGACCGTTATAGTGCCTCATTGTTGACTCTAACAAATTGCACAGCATCTTCCCTATCAAACCACATGGAATTCCTTATTTCAGAGATGAAAGTGTATTCCGATTCTGACATTGCAAAAGAAGGAGATGTTGTAAAAACCGTCACCTACCTTAGGACACATAAAGAACTCAAGAACCCTGAAATTCATTTACAGGCTTTCGTTTCAGAAGATGGCCGGGCTTTTTTTGAAAACGGAACACAGACCCCAAAAGGAGAATTTTCCAACCTAGATGTTCACAAACAGATTTTTGAAAAAAACAAGGATAAGTATATAGGAAACGCACTGATGTTACCAGGTTACAAAACATCATTTATTCCTTTGGCAATTGCCGTAAAAAACCGAAACGGCACACCCTACGGCTACATTTTGGGACTCATTTCAACAGAGTTTTTTTCTGCAAACAATTCTTTGTACCGGGAAGGAAAAACAGGCTTTGTTTTGATAACAGACGAAAACGGTACTATAATAGCCCATCCAGATAGCCAGTACCTTGATAAAAACATCAGCATCTTCCCTGGCATAAAGGAAAAATTTTCTGAAAAGCAAACAAGCATTGACGAGGTAAAAGTCAACGACAAAGAAGTTATGATCACCCACATTCCAGCTTTCAATTCACCATGGACAATCGGTATTCAAATCGATATGGACGAAGTAACAAGTTATGCACGGCGAGGTCGACTCATAGCAGCAATCGGAGCTATTTTTATAGAAATATTTATTTTTGTTTCCGTAATGATTATTTTTTCTTTGATTATTAAGGGAATTAAGAATGTAAACAGCCAGATTCTAAACTTGACACTAGGAAATGCAGACCTTACAAAACACATTGATATCAAAACGCACGATGAAATTGGCGAACTTGCAATAAACACGAATAAATTCATCGATAAATTCCATGACATAATCATCACCATTAAGGATTCTGGCAAAAATGTTGAATCAGTAGATTATGATCTCCAGAACCAGGTATCCCTTACAAAAAGTTCTGTAAGCGAAGTAAAAGGATCGGTAAATCTTGTCCGTGAACAGGTTGAAAAACAAGTTATTGCCGCAGAAGAATCAGGAGATTCTGCCGCATCTATTTCACAAAACATCATCCAACTTGAAAAAATGATTGAAACACAGGCTTCAAGCGTAGAAGAAGCTTCTGCAGCAGTTGAGCAGATGATTGGAAACATCCGTTCTGTTGACGTTTCAGTCGGAAAAATGAGCGATTCGTTCAAAGAACTTCAGACAAACACTAAAATCGGACAAGAACACAATACTCTCGTGTTTAACCTCATTCAAAACATTGCAGAACTTTCAACGTCAATGGTCGAAGCAAATGACAGCATTCAATCCATTGCAGAACAGACAAACCTCCTTGCGATGAATGCCGCAATCGAAGCTGCCCATGCAGGAGAAGCAGGAAAAGGATTCAGCGTAGTAGCCGACGAGATTAGAAAACTGGCCGAAACATCAGCAGAACAATCAACAAAAATTGGAGCTGATATTGCAAATATACAGGAAGGCATTGAAAAAGTAGTCGTAGCTTCAAATGATTCTGACAAATCCTACAAAAACGTATACCAAGGAATCGAAGAAACTAGCCAGTTAGTAAAACAGGTAAAGGGAGCTCTCGACGAACAAGAAGAAGGCTCTAAACAGATTCTTCAGGCTTTGGAAGCAATGACAAGTTCCGCAACCGATGTAAAAAGTGCCGCAAAAGAAATGACGAAAGGCGGTCTAGAAATCAACAGCAACATGGAATCCCTCAAAAATTCTATGATGCATATAGGATCAGCCATTGCGGATATCGACTCGACAATTCAGCACGTTGATGACATTGCATCAAAACTTCGTGAAGTTTCCGGCAATATGCAAGAATCAACGAAGCAAATCAACAAAGACATCAACAACTTTATTGTGTAAAAAAAATCAGTCTTTTTTG
>JAQYSN010000196.1 GCA_028725265.1 Spirochaetales bacterium
ATCTAAAGTTAAATTTTTTATTTCTCGTTTTTCGTTCAATATATTATTCAATCGATTGATTTCTTCTCGCATTTCATTTCTGTTCATAAGACCCTCCTTCATGTATAATATAGTTCAATTCTGGCAAAAAGTTTCAAAAAAGTGCGGAAAAAATCGCAGCGACGACCGAGTTTTCGACAAGGTTCTAAGATTGGGGATATTTGAGTAAACTTATTCAGTACCGAAAATTTCTACCAAAGTTTCGGCGTCTTTAATCAGGTTGCTGATTTTGCAATATTCGTTAGGCTGATGAGCTTGGTCATCAAGTGTGCTCCAAACGACAGCATCAATTCCTTCCCGACGAAGTTCTGCACCAACCGTACCGCCACCAATTCCGATGCATTTTGCCTCGATTCCATGAACCTTTCTTAAAGCCGATTTTAAAGCAAGTACAACCGGAGCATTCTCGCTCGTTGCAGGGCTTTCAGACTTTTGCGGATAGGAAACATCGACCTTTACGTCATAAGAACGTTCGATTTCAAAAACAATTTCCTTGATTTTTGCAATCACCTTGTTTAGTGGATAGCACGGCAAAATGCGACAATCCATATAAAAAGTATCTTCACCTGGAATGATGTTGATAGAACCGACATTCGCTTCGCGCTTCGTAGGTTGGAAGGTCGAATGATTCGGCTCGAAAAGATTATCGCGCGCGTTAAAAACATTTTCTAATTCATGAAGAGTTAACGAAAGGGCACAAGCAGCAAGGCAGGCATTAGAACCATTGTCCGGACGGCTTCCGTGGGTCTGCTTTCCAGAAACATGCACTTTTAGCCAAAGCAAGTTTTTCTCGGCAATCTCTATTGTTTCGTCTCTTGAATCGCCGCCGTCCGGTATCAAAACGATATCGCCGCGGCGAATTAATTCAGGATGATTTTTTACAAGATAGAGCATACCGTGCGTGCTGCCATTTTCTTCGTCCGCCACAAAAAGAAGCTTTATCGTATGTTTAGGTTTTATTCCGTTTTTAACAAAATAAAGCGCTGCAAAAACCGCACTGCACAACCCCTGCTGATTGTCCTCAACGCCGCGGCCGTAAATTTTGTCTCCGTTCGATCCGTCCTTTTCATCCCGACTCACCTGCCACGGATTCGTTTTCCAAAGCGACAAATCTCCAGGTGGAACGACATCCATGTGGGCACAAACCCAAATACGTGGCAGAACCTCGTTTGAGCGGACGGCGGCATCGGAAGATCCTTTTTCGCCCAAAGCAGAATCCTCGCCAGCAATCGTCGCAACAAGGTTCGGTCTGAACCCGCATGCAACACGAGAGTCGGGGCTGTCGAAGCGCTGTAAATCCGTAATTCCGTTTTCACGAAGCCATTTTTCAAGAGCCTGGCACTTTTCAAGTTCGCCATCTCCTCCGCCCTCTGGTGCAATAGCCGGAATCGATGTAAGCAAACTTTGCAATTCAATTATTTTGTCTTTATTATTTTCAAGAAAATTCAATGGTCCATTCATGACTTTTATTATACCTATCTTGCGTCAACAGGACAATTAATAAACACTTCGAAATATGGCCAATTTTCCTAAGGACGAACCAAATTGAAAACAATTTTGCTGCCATTTTGATTCCTGGATTTTTCGATACAATGTTAGGAATAAATTCAGTCTGGCTTGTTTTTTGATTGCAACAAGAAAAAACGATAGCCTGGCAATTACTTCCGAAATTTCTCAAAAAAAGGGGCTGCCAATAAGTTCAAAAAGTGTATTTAATTGCAATACAAGAGATTGCCGTGTCGAGCACGGCAATGACTCATACTTATTGGACAGCCCGCTCTTTCGTTTCGCACAACACGTGCGACAAAAAATCATTCTATCAGTTATACACATCCCATGTTGTCTTTACCAAAGTATCGACATCGCTGTATTTTGGTTCCCAACCAAGCAATTTTTTTGCCAAAGCTGAAGAAGTATAAAGGCTCGCAGGATCTCCAGGTCGTCGAGGAGCTTCTTCTGCAGGAATTGCCTTTCCTGTGATTTTTCGGGCCGCATCGATAATTTCTTTTACCGTCGTTCCTTTTTCAGTTCCCAAGTTCAACTTAAGGCTTTCGTTGTGTTTTGCGATGTATTCAAGCGACATTACATGAGCACGAGCCAAGTCCGTTACGTGAACATAGTCTCGGATACAAGTTCCGTCACGAGTGTCATAATCTGTACCGAAAATTTTGAGCTGTCGCTGTCCAAGAGCCGCTTCCATTACTCGTGGCAAGAGGTTTTCAGGTTTCTGTTCGAGTCCGCGAATAACGCCTGTCGGGTCATAACCTGCCGCATTGAAATATCTGAGGGCTGCGAATTTCAAGCCTTTGAGTTGGTCGTACCAAGTCATAAATTCTTCAATCTTGAGTTTTGTAAATCCGTAGTAATTGATTGGATTCTGTGGATGTTTTTCATCCATAGGAAGATACTGAGGTTCACCGAACGTTGCTGCAGATGAAGAGAAAATCATCTTTAGACAATTGTATTTTACAGCCGCATTCATGATATTGAGAGTACCTGTAATATTGTTTACAGAATACTTTTCAGGAGCAATCATCGATTCTCCGGCTGCCTTGAAAGCCGCAAGATGAACAAACGCATCAAATCCCTGAGCAAAAGCTGCTTCAATTTCGCTTGGAATCAAAATATCTCCATGGATAAATCCATTTTCTGGAAAAAGATTACATCGCAATCCACTTGAAAGGTTATCAAAAACCGTAACTGTGTGACCAGCTTTCATCATTTCCTGTACAACATGGCTACCGATATATCCAGCACCGCCGATAACTAAAACTTTCATAAAATAACCTCCGATGAATATTATATACTTAAATGCTAATTGAACGCAAACACGATTTTTCCAAGATAGAAATCAAGTTCGCATACTCATTTCGAATCTGACTTGCATCAATCGAAGCGATATGCTCCAGTTCCGTGTGGAAAAGTCTGTCCTTGCCCGAAATAGGCATATATAAGATGTTGTTTTGTGTATAATAATGCTCGATACAACCTTCCGGCAAAACGTAAACGCGAGCGGCCTCTATCGCTGCAAAAATCAAATTAGAAAGATTCTTGATTCTAGGCAAAAGCTCGGCAATCGGAAGTGGAAGAAAATATGAAAGTTCATCACCAATTTTCATGATTCCCTGCAAGATAACAGTTTTAAACGTGTCGATAGCATCAACATTTTCATGTTTTTCAGAAAGATACTGAAGTTTTTCAAGGAATGCGCACACATCCTCTTCCAAAATCATAGTAACATCAAACTCAACAAGAATGTTTCCGACCTGAACAAGCATCTTTTCAAGCTTTCTGATGAGCAGTTCCAGCGTAATTTCATGGGCCAATTCTTTTTTGCTAAAGATATCCTGATAAAAAGGAAGTTGTCTTTCGTACTGCTTTTCAAGCCAGCCCTTGCACCTAGGATCAGAACAAACCATCTCCCGAAGCTTGCTCTGAAAAAGAGAATCGAGGTCACTTATAATTCGGCAATCAGTTCCCAAAAGCGAACACACTTTAAAGAATACACCAAGCTCGTCTTTTCCACCCACATCGATAATACCTGTTCCTGCCGAACCTTTCGCACCATCAATAAACGGAAGCAATTTTGCAAAAATCTGCTGATCGGTATAACCTTCCACAAAAATCTGATTATCACTAAAGAAAAACTGTTTGTGATAAGTATTGAAACGTGGCAAGAACTTTCGGAAAAGCTCATAGTCCTCGTGTGTAAGTTCCTCAATATAAGTCGGCGCACGATTAATGTGACAAACTACAACTCCAATCAAATCCTTAGGAAAACGTAAATCAATAAAAAATGGCGAATGAGTAATCAAAAAAATAATCCGATTCGTATTGTCAGTAACTTTACGAATTTCATTCATGAAAAACAACTGAAATTGCGGATGAAGATGAAGTTCTGGCTCATCAACTATCAAAACACCATCTTCTCGCTGATAAAGCGCTATTAGAAGCTTGAGTATACCCTTAAGTCCATGACATTCTCTGTCCTTAAGATCATATTCAAGATTCCATGTTTTGTTAACAACGATTGGTACAAAAGTGCCGTCAGATTTTTCTTCAAACCTGATGGATTTTGCAAACATATTCGAAAGAACATCCTCGATTTTGGAGCGAATTTTTTCGTTAGTCTTAAGAATCTGCAAATCGTCATCTGATGCATCACGGTCCAACTTGAGAAAATCAACGTCGTAACCCTGCTTCAAAAACTGTTCACCTAATTCTTGACTAAGAATAGTTTTGCCCGAACCGTTAGGTCCAACAATTAAATTCAGTTTTTCCCAATGTTTTTTGCAAAAAACAGTGCGCCCCCAGAGAAACGGTATTTTAATCTTAGTTTGAACATGAATCATAGTTAATTTTTCTGAGTCCTAACCTGTAAATCCCAAACAGATCGATTTATTCGATAGAGACAAAAAGTCTGATAAAAATGCCTTCCATCCTCGTCAAAATAATCGATGCAAGTTTCCTGAACCAACTCCATGCCATTGAAAGTCGCAGCATTTACTGTAAAACCTACCGCTTTCGAAAATTTTCTGAGTGCCATCTGCTCAGAGCGTTTCGAAGCCAATATTCTGGAAGATGTTTCATCCTCCGTTTCTGCCGCACCATACAAGATAATATCATTTGATGGAATTTTGAATTTTCGACAAACATATCTTTCATTTTCATTCTGAAAAAGTTCGATTACCCACTTAGGAGAATCTTCTTCATCAATTTCAAAAGCTACACCTTTTGCAAACGAAAATGAATTGATAACACTGATAAGGATCAAAAAAGTGATTAGAAATTTTGTCGCATTACCCTCGCACGTCATAATTCAAAACTCCAAAAAAAATAGTAGTCTGCCTTAAAAACAGACTACTTAAAAATTACTCAACAGTAATCGATCTAAGATAACCGTCAAATTCTTTTGCAAATTTTGTACCAACATCTTTTTTCTCGATGTTCGTTAAAGCCTTGTTCTGAGCCCGCGCAAAATCCACATCACTGCCACGTCCCTGGATAGAAACAGGCAGCAACTCTTCATCAAGACCGTTATCCATCAAACTGCCGGTAAGTGAATATTGGCATCGGATATTTTTTCCATCCGTTGTTTCTGAAGGAGTAAAGCCTGCATTCACAGTAAGAACATATCGTTCTGCAGAACTAACAGATGCGCGGAATCCTGCCTTTGTAATTACGCCTGAAAAAGCAGCCCTAATTCTTCCGTCGATGTCCCCATTTACAATGACCGCAATTGGAATCTGCTTTGCAATTTCCAAAGCTTGCATATTCAATTCTTTTGCAGAAGCGCAATCATCTTTCAATGCATCGGCAGCACCGGTATTTATAATTCGGAGACGGGAAAGATGTTTTTCATTCATCGCAGCAATTTCAGATGCAAAATCTACGCATGCAAAATGTTCAAACGAATATTCATCATCAAAATCTGTAGATAAAAGCTCTTCAACATGTTCATTATTCTGAGTAATTATCTGCTTGTAAATTTCAGTTGCCTTTGGCTTATCCAAAACTGCAATACAGTACCACAAATTTTCTTTCGGAGAAAACCATGCACCCTTAATTTCAACACCGATAAGATTTTCAGCATCAACCTGTCGAGTTACGTCCTGACTGATAGAAGAAACTTTACCCGTCGAAACAAGCCCATCTTTTTCAGCCTGTAACATTCGAGAAGAAGCCTTTGTATTGGACTTAACATCCATGCTGAAAATCGAGGCTATCAAAGAGCAAGCCTTTACTTCAGCAGAAGCTCTGTCGCTATCATATCCAACCTGAGCAAAATAGTTTGAACTCGGATATTCTTTTGCAGGCTCCGTCACCCAATTTGGCATTGGCACAGCTTTTTCTTTAGCATTTTTCTTTGCGGCAAACATGAAAGATGTGCAAAGCAAAACACATAAAAACAAACTGAAAATTTTTTTTGCGTTCCGAATTTTCATTCCCTTCCCCTATGAATTAGATTTTCTTTTTTGAATTTTTGTACAGTTTTGTGATTTCATCATTTTCTGTACTAAAAACAACTCTATGGGTCTGAAGGTCAATCATCTGAACAATAACATGATATGTTTTCTGGGTTTCTTTTTTGCCAACTTCAACAACTGTTTTTACTGAACCATTGAGCATAAAATCTGCGCCAAGCTCTTCATCAATATCTTTTGCTGTATCTGCCGAAGCATGATCACTCTGATATCGAAGTTCATCATGAAGGATATCACGCTGGCTTCTGTCAGCAATAAATTCACAAACGCCACTATTGATAATTGCATTCTCAAGTTTCTTTTCAACAATCGATGTATCGATTCTTTCGCTGCTCTCATTTTCAATTCGGCCAATAATTACAACAGGAGCTCGATCGTTATCCCGTTCAAAGCGATCAATTCGTGGAGAACGAACAACCTGGTTGATAATATCATTACAAACGATTTTGATGTCGTTTTCATTCCAAAACTCAGCCAAATCCTTAGTATCATCTGTACGCTTTACAGGAGCGGCAAACAGACTTGTCACAATTAAAAGCCCTGTCAAAACTGTAAATATTTTTTTCATTTTTTTCCCCAAAACTTTATATTAGCAATAGCAAACTGCCATTACATCAAAAAAGCCCGGTCGTTACGCAATGCCAACAAACCGAGCCTTTTTTCATAAAAAACTATTTTTTATCTTAGTCTTCCATTGTTGTAGCTGGACCTACAGAAAGTGTTCCAACAAGAGCTTCTGTTGTCTTCTGTCGGAGGATATCAGCATATTTTGTATTGTCTTCAATGTCTTCCATAGCAGATTTAATCTGTTTTTCAAACATTTTCTGGTCACAAACATATACGACATAGTATGTGTACTGAATAATCAAGTCTTCTGGAGACTTAGCCTTTTTAAGACCTGGTTTTACAGTCTGTGTCTGAATCCAGAAAGAAGCTTTCTTTTCAAGACCGTTGATTGTAACATTCTTGAGGGAAGCTGCATACATATCGATAGCTTTCTGAACTTCTGTTTCATCAGCTTCTGTTCCTTTCATTGTAGCCTGAATAGACTGAGCAACCTGTCTTTCAATCTGACCTGCAACTTCTGTTTCAATTCGAACAAGGTCTGTCCATGTCTGCAAGAATTCTTTATTTGGACCTGTAGCTTCAACGATGAATGTTTTTACTCCACTCAAGCCAAGAGCCTTTTCTACTTTAGCATTTTCACCTTCAACAAGAATTTCAACCCACTGTGGAACTTCTTTTCCGAGAGTAGCTCCCTGATAGTCAATAATTACAGGTCGGTTTACAGCCATTTTTGCAGAAGGACCTTTCTTTGCAGCAAAAACTGGACAAGCAATAGCAGCAATCATCAAAGCAACCAAAGCAATCTTAATTTTTTTCATCTAATTTTCTCCTTTGAAAAAAATAATTGTAATCGTTAATGTCGGATAAAACCAACATACATAATATAAACCACTTCTTATGAAAACACAATAATTAAAAAAGAAATTCAAAAAATTTTTATTAATATTTTGTAGTTTTTTCTAGTTTTGATATTTTGGCAGATTTAATAAGTTTTATTTAGCCCAATTCTCCAAATCTAGCTCAAATCTCATGCGTTCTTTTGTCACAGGATGATCAAATTCCAAATAATAGGCCTGAAGACAAAGCCTTTCTCCATTCTTTTGGACACCATAAAGATTATCGCCGACAATCGGAATTCCAAGTCCCTTTTCATGTGCACTATGAAGACGAAGTTGATGAGTTCTTCCTGTTTCTGGGATAAATTCAATCAGCGTCTTACCGTTTATTTCATCCAACACTTGATAGTGAGTTATTCCCATCTTGCCGTATTCTTCGTCGTAAATCTGCTTAGGACGATTTTCCAGATCCACGCGCATCGGAAAACAAATCGTGCCACTTTTTTGCGAAGAATCAAGAATGCCACGTAACAAAGCCCGATATTTTTTAAGTACGGTTCGGTTCTGAAACTGAATCGAAAGATTTCTCTGTGCTTGTGCAGTTAAGCCAAGCACCAAAAGCCCTGACGTATCCATATCCAGCCGATGCGCGGTAGGCTGCTCGATACAAGACGGAACCAAAGAACGGACTCTACTTGCGATGCTGTCAAATTTTTCAGGACCTCGCCCCGGAATAGACAACACACCAGAAGGCTTATCGATCACAATAATCTGTTCATCCCGATACAAAATTTTTAGGCCAAGCATTTTCGGAAGAACAAGAGCGCATTTTTCATCACAAGGCGGATAGAAATTTTTGTGCTTTTTCAAACCGGATGAAGGTTCCCTTCCATAGAAAAATTCTGCCATACTAAGGATTTTTAGGCCGTGACGATTGCAATAGTTTATGATTTTTGGCGCGCAACAATCACCCGTTCCTGTCGGAATGGAAAAAATATCGCCAAAACCGAACGAATCTGCAAGCGTTTGGTAAGTTTCGATATGACCGTCCCAACAGCAAAATTCGTACATTCCATAGATATTTTTTAGTGATTCACGCGAAAGTTTTTTTCGGTCGGCAATCAATTGTGTTTTTTCGGCACTGTCGCAAAGCTGATTAATTTTTGAAGTCAGCGCCTTTATAGCAGGATCCGCGCGCCGGACTTCCTCATTCCATTTTTCCACGTCGATGCAAGGTGGAACAAAGCCATCCACGAGCCACCTGCCCTCACCCGCAAGCTGCCCCGAAAACGCACGAAGAACGACATAGTCTTTATAATCTGCGCTAGTTTCGCAATCGGCCAAACTTAAGTCGCCGGCGCGCGTGCAAACAGCAACGCCAAACATCTGCCCAGGTGCATTTTCAAGAAATTCTGCAAAAAGCCCCTCATCAAGTTCCGAAATCAACTTTTCAGCTTCGAGACGGGCAGAATTTTCGGGAAAAGGCGGGAACATCAGTGTTTTTTACAGACCGCGAACTTCGAGTTTTCCATCAGAATGAGCAACAAAAACAATCGGCTTATTTTTTGTGAAAAATCCATTTTCAACAACACCAACGATTTTATTCAGTTCATCTTCCATCTTTTCAGGGTCTACCTCATTTTGCCAAAGACAGTCGATAATCTGGTTTCCGTTGTCGGTAATTACAGGGCCGCATTTTCGTACGCCTTCTCGAATCGTGCATTTTGCACCAAGTGCTTCGAGTTTTTTAACAACACTCACCCTAGCTCCATCGATTATCTCAACAGGAAGAGGGAATTTTGTGCCAAGACCAGAAACGACCTTGCTTTCATCAGTAATTATTACGTATTTTTTAGCGTTATAAGCAACGATTTTTTCGTTCAATAAGGCTGCCCCACCGCCTTTTATTACATTTCCGCTCGGAGCTACTTCATCTGCACCATCAATTGCAAGATCAAGTTCACCGTTCAACTGAGGACTATTAAGTGAATAGACTGGAATTCCAAAATTTTCACATGCAATTGTCGTCTGAAAGCTCGTACTTGCAACCTTGATATCTGACAAAGTTCCATTTGAAATCAACTCTGCAACCCTTTTTACGGCGTGCATTGCAGTAGAACCAGTTCCTAGTCCAAGTTTCATTCCCGAAAAAATCAAGCCCTTTTCAACGAGCGTATCAATTGAGCCTTTTCCAACCAATTCTTTTTGTTCATTCTGTGAAAGCATTTTTTTCCTCGTCCAATATTAATATTTTTCACCGGTATAAATTTCAAACTGCTCATAGCCTTGATAGCGAAGCATATCTTCTCCATTACAAACCTTGCATCCTGATTTTTCTGCCCGAAGCAAAATCGGAGTTTTTACAGGCTCGTAGATGACATCGTAAACTTTTTCTTTTCCAGAAAATGGATAAAAATAAAGCGGATCATTTTTTTCAGTTGATATCGTATTTTCTTCAACGCCAAGCCCGACAGATGTTGTCTGAATGATGATATCAGAATATTTACTGATTAATTTCATCGACTCAAAACCAAGTGATGAATATTTAAAGCCAAACTCTTCGGCTAAAAGGCGAGCTTTTTCGACAGTACGATTGAAAACACAAGCCTTTCCATGAAGTTCTTTTACGACGTAAGCGATAGCCTTGGCAGCTCCACCAGCTCCGATTATCGAAACTTTCTTTCCAAAAAGGCTCTTAGTACCCAGAAATTCCAAAAGCGATTTTTTAAAACCATGAACATCCGTATTATAGCCAGTCCAAGCAAGACCAGTCCGAACGATTGTATTCGAAGCCCTGATTTTTTCAACGACCTTATCTTTATACTCAAGATGATTCACAACTTCATTTTTTAGCGGAACCGTAACAGAAAGAGCCTTTATATTGAGGGTTTCTGCAAAATCGATTAGTTCAGCTGCATTTTTTGAACGAACAGGCACATACACAGAATTAATTCCGTGCTTTTTAAAGCCTGCATTGTGCAAAGCTGGGCTACCTGTAACTTTAAGAGGATAGCCTGCAACTCCATAAATCGAAGTTTCGCCATCAATCTCATCAAAATGATAAAGATTCCTCAATGTAACAGGATCTATTTGCCCAAGTTCTGAAAGATTTGTTCCTGGTTGTTCAGAACAAGTATATGTTAAAAATGAATTGAATTTTGTAGCAAGAATCCTTGAAGGCTGACCTATCGGACCCATCGCAAGCACGATGTGGTCAAAATCTGTAATTGCGTTCGACTGCTTATAAAGGCGAGTTACGTCCTCAAGCGAATTTGGCATAAAAGCAACTTTCGGAATTTCAAAGCCTGTTTTTCTCAAATTTTTCATCAAAGCCTTTAAATCCGTAACCGGCTCTGAAAAATTATGATAACTTCGGATAATTTTTGTACCAAACGCAAAAGCCGCATCGTTCAGAGTCGAAATAAAATAATCACTTTCCATATCGATGTAGGCAAAAGGATGTCCACTATTTTTTTCAGAATATGCTAATGAAGAAGCAAAAATTACAGTTCGGGCAGCCTCGCCATCAACGAACTGTCCGCCGTCACTTTTTCGTCGGATTGTCAGGATACACGGAAGTCCGCCGACAAGTTCCGGAAAACGACGAATGCTCTGCATTTCCTCATCATTAAGACAATCAGCCCTTAATTCAACCAAATCAATATAATTACGATATTGATTCACCATCTTTAAGTCTTCTGCTATTGTTTTTCCATCTAGGCAAAGGCAAACTTTCGATTTTTCCATGGCATTCCTACTGGACTGTTTTTCTAATCACTTCTTTATCATAGATATAAAGAATAAGTTCTGTTCCAAGCGGCAAGATATAAGGAATCGTAATTTTTCCACCCGGATGCATCATCGTTACGACATTAAATCTTTCGCCCTCTGGTGTGAGTGCATCAAGTTTAACCTGAAGTGGGAATGAATAAGGAGGAAGTTCCTCAGTAAAGATTCCATAAATTTTTTCAGCTTCCCTTTCTTCTGGGAAAACAAAAACTGCACCGACTGTCGAATATGTATTTACATAAGTATCAGCATCAACAAGCTGAGAAATAATAGTTCCTGGAGCCTCGTCTCCTTCAGCAGTTCGAGAAGTAAAGTCGAAGACAAGCTTGCTTCGAGACATCTGCAAAAGGCTATCGTTAACCGTAAGTCCTACCAAAAGAGGGACTTTTGCTTTTTCGTGTTCAGGGCCGCGACTTACAACAAGTTTAAGCTTTATAGGCTCTGAAATATTCGTATCCGGCAGAGGATCCTGTTCAAGAATCGTACCTGCTTCTGCTTCGTTGTATTCGTAAAGAATGTTTTCATCATCAAGAACCAAAAGAGCCTTTTCTGAACTGGTAAAAAGAGCCTGAAGATGAAGTTGTACAGCATCCAGAGTCTGTCCGACGTAATTTTCTACACGATCAAGAACTACACCACGACTCACGACAAGCTCAACTCGGCGACCAGCCTTAACGATGGCACCAGCCTGAGGGTCCTGCTCAAGAACGCATCCCTTTTCATCCTGTGAATTCGAATATCTGAGCTGAATTTTAGGATAAAGTTCCTTAACCTGCATATCAAGCAATGCAGATGTAAGTTCCTTTCCTACCACATCTGGAACCATGACTTCTTCCGATCCCTTAATCGTTACGAGGAAAATGCCAGAAGCGACGATTCCCATGATTACAAGCATTAAAATACCTGAAATAATCAAGGTTTTTGTATTTGTCTGCAATGACTCTAAAAAGTTAAGCCATCCATTTTTTATCGTTGTAAAAGTAACTTTCTGTTTGTCTTTTTTCATATTACCTCAGATTTTAACAGTATTTTTTATTATTTGCTATATATTGCTACCGATAAAGCCTTTGCTTCCGTTCAAAAAATCCTTCCATTCCATTGCTTTTCTTGTTTGCCATTGAAGTTTTTGAACTGCCAAGATTCCATCTCCGGTTAGCACAAGGATTCCGTATTTTTTATCTGATGACAAAACTGTTCCAGGAATGCTGATTTTTCCGCTCGTCTTTGCCGCATCTGCAAGAACTGCATTTATATCGCATTCAAAAACACAAGCTCTGTGGATTTTAAGGATATTTCCGTTTGCAACTGTAAACGCACCCGGCCACGGATAAAATGCTCGAATTTTTGCATTTATTTTTTCCGCGCTCTCGTTCCAGTCGATTTTTCCGTCCTCTTTTTCAAGAAGGCGGCAATAAGTTGCCTGAGTCGAATCTTGTTCTGTTTCAGTAAAAGTGCCGTTTTCAAGCTGATTCAAAACCTTGAGGAAAAGTGACGAGCCTTCCTGGGCGGCCTGATTCAAAAGCGTCTCTGAATTATCCGTTTTTTTGATTTCAAAACAAGTTTGTAAAAGGATATTTCCTGCATCCATTTCCTGACTGATTCGCTGAATCGTAAAACCTGTTTTTTCGTCCATATTCAAAAGTGTGGCAGGGACAGGGGCACATCCTCGGTATTTCGGCAAAAGAGAAGGATGAAGGTTAATTCCTCCCATCGGAAAAAGTTCCATGAATTTAGGACCAAATATTTTCCCATAGGCAAAGCACACAAGGATGTCTGGCTTAAGTTCAGCAATCTTTTCTCGAACCTCCGAATCCAAATGTTCAGGCGTAATGATAAGAGGTTTTTCCTCAAGCTGATTTTGCGCGCAAAAATCGCGTGCAACCTGCTCGACTGGAGTTGGGACTAAATCGCCATGGCGACCCTTTCGTGAAGGCGGATTTGTCAAAACTGCGACAATCCTATGAGTGCCGTCTTCCAAAAGTCCTTTCAGAGGTATACTTGCAATTTCAGGGCTTCCTGCATAAACAATTCTAAGCATTGCGCGCTCCCTTTTTATGATTTTCGGGTCAGCCCTTTTTTGCCTGTTTGGCAGCGATTTTTGCGGCAATTCGAGCCTGTTTTGCGGCCTTAATTTTTTCTTTTTCTGCCTTTCGGGCTGCTTTCTTTTCAAAATTCAAGACGATTTTATTCTTTAAATCTTCGTCACCGCGATCGATGTATAAAACACCATCTAGATGGTCATATTCATGCTGAATGATTCTTGCAAAAAATCCGTCGGCTTCAACTGTAAAAGGCTTACCTTTCTCGTTCAAGGCCTGAACGGTAACATTTTTTGGGCGAACGATTGCCTCGTAAATACTCGGGATAGAAAGACATCCTTCTTCGATTTCGCAAGTTTCGCTTGAGGTACTGATAATCTGAGGATTGATAAAAGCCATTTTATGGCCGTTTTGATCATCTACAACGAAAAGCCTGAGCAACTTTCCAATCTGAACTGCTGCAAGCCCAACACCATCAGTTTCGTACATAGTTTCGTACATATTTTCAATCAAAGTTCGAATTTCATCATTCACATCTTCGACAGGCAAAGATTTTTGTCTCAAAAACTCATCTGGTAAAGTTACAACATCTAAAATCATAGTGAGAGTCTACCATGTTTTTGATATAATTTCCATATACATAAAGAGAGGAAGATATGAACAAAACAAATGCGATGCGAATTTTGGAAACCGAAGGCATAGAATTTGAAGCCTTTGAGTACGATTTTGAAGACTGCAAGGCAGGACAAATGGCACTTCATTCGGCCGAAGTTTCAGGAATTCCTCCAGAACAGGTCTTTAAAACAATTGTAATGCGAAATGAGCACAGAGAGATTTTTGTTTTTTGTGTTCCGGCAAACACGACGGTAAACCCGAAAAAAGCGCGCGCACTTACAAGCAGCAAGGAAATTAATTCGGTAAAACCAGAAGAATTATTGAATTTGACAGGATATGTGCGAGGCGGATGCAGCCCGCTTGGAATGAAGAAAAAATATCCCACGTATATAGATGAAACTGCTATTTTGTTCGACTGGATTTGCGTTAGTGCGGGTGTGCGTGGAATGCACCTAAAGGTAAACGGCGAAGCCCTGGCCAAAGTGTGTGACGCAGAGCTTGCCGAACTTACGCTGTAAGGGAGAACTATAAAATAAACAAAGATATAAAAGATGGGAAAGATGAACCACGGATAAACGCGGATGTAGTGGGTCACATTTTTAACAAAGATGCAAAAGATGTTAAGGATAAAAAGAGAAAAAAAGCCCGCACGGAACAATGTCAGAACAAAACATCACCGCGGCAGGCTATGGAACAAAAGATTTAGCAAGTGTTAGTCTTCAACGAGGGTGAAGGTAGCACTGCATGATTCATCTGTAATTGTGTCTCCTTCGTATGATAGTATAGTTAATTCTGATTT
>JAQYSN010000197.1 GCA_028725265.1 Spirochaetales bacterium
TTTTGCCGCTGTGAGGATGAGCCTGTTCGTAGGCCTTTTTGATAGACTCAGTCGTTACGTGAGTGTAGCGCTGAGTCGTGGAAATCGAAGAATGTCCCAGCATTTCCTGCACAACGCGAATATCGGCTCCGTTGTTTAGCATAGTCGTGGCAAAAGTATGTCGGAATGCATGAGGCGTTCATATAAATACAATAACAATTTTATTCAAGCGACAAGTAGGGGGAAGATTTTACATTCTGTCAGAGGCAATCGTGCACAGTTTTGTCTGAGGCAATCGTGCGCGACCATTCATTTTCACAGAGACTTTGCACATTTTGAAAACAACTCATCCAAGTTGTAGCTCATTTTTTCGGCGGCCATAGCAAAAATCTTGCCGCAAGTGCAAGCATCATCAAGAGCATTATGTGCATCGTACACGATTCCAAACTGTTCTGCCAGATATGTAAGCCTGTGACATTCATAATCACCCCAAGCTTTTTTGGAAACATTGAGGGAACATGCATATTTCGCTTTTGGAACCGGCATCCCGTAGTAATCACAGCAGGCACGAATGACATTCATATCAAAAGAAGCATTATGGGCGACAAATTTTACGCAATCGTCGTCCGTCCGTTCCAAAAACGGCTCTACGATAGTCTGCCACACTTCGGGAAAATACGGCTTGTCACGAACATCGTCATAACTGATACCGTGAATATCAATAAAATCCGGCCGAAAGTACATTTTTGAAGGCCTAATCAGAGAATAAACGCTGTCTTTTTCCACGCCGTCAACAAAGCGAACCACGCCGACAGAGCAGGCACTGTTCTGATATTGGTTTGCAGTTTCAAAATCAATTGCGTAATAGATCATTTTTATCATGCCTCCTTTGTTTTTATGAAAGTAAATCGGCTAACAGACTTTTGAACCCTTGTATGTAAGTTCATCACCGAAAAGAAAAATGCCTGGCAGTTCTATGAATAAGTCCAGGCACCCTGTAAAATTATGGTCAGCTCCGTGTATGCGTACAAAATCTATTTTATCCGATTCCAGTTCAGAATAAAGTTTCAGCATATCAAAAGAAGCATCATGGCTGCCATAAACAAGCGTCATTTTTTCGCCAGAAAACCCTTTGATACCCCGGAGCAACAAATGAGGATTAATCATAAGCGGTGCATTTATGCATACAAGCTTCTTTATCTCAGCAAACTGATATGCATTGATTATTCCAAGCGCAGCCCCGTTTGAATGCCCAAAGAAATAAACTTGATAATCATTAAAATTCTGCTTTTTTGCATAATCTTTGATAAAATCCATTTCAGCAGCAAAGTCTGTCTTATATCCAAGGGGATTGGAAGAAGCGATTATTGAGCAACCATGCTTTTCATTTAACATCCTTCCGATTCTTACATATTTATTCTCATAGCCATAACAGCTGCCTTCAAGCCCGGCTTTGATAAACACAATGATGTTATTGCCATCGATAATGCCGTACTCTATTTCTTTTTCTTTCTGGCTCAACGTAACTGTTCTGTCAAAATGAGCTTCTGGATCTGATGCAGCCGAGTGATTTTCCATTATGATTCCTTCTGCAAGCTTTTCCGCCCTAGTTCCGTAAACATACACTCACAATATCTGTAACTGCACGATTCATCTTTTTTTGAATAATGAAGTTCGATATACGGATTTGCATAGCCAGCAAGTTTCTTTATAATTTTAAACGTTACGTCATCATTGCTCGTAATTTTAGGATAACTGTACAAAGCCGTTCCAATTATTACTGCAGCTCGCCCTGCATGGCTGGTTGTAATATCTAAATCTCTCATTATTTTCAATACTGTTTTTTCAGAAACAGTTAGGTCATCGCTTGCGTCAGGAATATCGCTGATTAATTCATCATCTTTTACAATTCTGAAGTCTGAATTTTCGGCGCACAGTTTTTCCCATTTCAAGTTGTTACTCTTTATTTCCTCACTAGAGAGGAGATTTCTGTTATTGATTACATTTTGAACATCCTCATCTGTAAGAGCAACGTTTCTGCCATCTATCGTTTTTGCCGATTTCTCTGTATACAATTTTCCTTCGTAGCCGACATCGAGCAGCAACTTGCAGAACCAATAAAATCCTGAAAGTTCCATCGGAGAGTTTGAATACCAGACTCTTATTTCTGTTTCACCTTTCACGGCTTTCACATAGTCATCATACTCAGGGATTTTTTCGGTAATATTCCCATAATTAAATCCATATGCAATATTCAATACATTTTTACCGATTCTGTGAGCACACCAATCATTATTAAAAGTAACTTCTAACATAATTATTCACTCCTTCTCCCTCTCTATCCCAAACGCCTTTGACTCGCCGTTTTCATCCGTCGTAATGCCAATCATTCCATCTGCTTGCATGGCAAGCTGCTTATCGTCGTTGGCTACGACAATTTTTGTGGTACCAAAAATAAGATTTTTGTCGTCGTCTGCTTTCAGATATGTTTGCAGGCGTAAAATTTCTTCTAGACTTGCATCTGAAATGAGTTCCTCACCGCCGTCCTTGGAAAACTTTCGCGTTATGATAGTTTCTTTTTCATTTTCATCCACGATTGTCAGTTTTACTTGAGAGCAATCTTCGCCCGAACTTGAATCAAACAAAATTTTACTTCCGTGATGCTGCTTTGCTCCTAATGCCCATCGGATTGCGTCAAAGAAATCCCAATCAAGTTCGCTTTCCTGCGCGACAAGCGTTTCCAAATTCTCTGAAACATCAACAGGCTTATCAATATCATATTCAAGGAAATCTTTATAAATTCTTTCGATACCAACCTTTATTTTCTTGCAATTCCACGGCATTTATTTTACAAGTTTATTTATAACAAATTCATCAATCCTATGTCCATGTGTTCACAACTAGTTTCATACCCAGTACCAAGAATTTTATAAAGTCTAGTCAATATTCGTTTTATTTTTCGTTCGCTGATATTTTCATCAGTCAACATTCTCCGAACCTTTCTGTCCGTAAAACTATCAATTTCAGTCGCTCTAATTACAGAACGAAGTTTTTTCCTGTACCACGGAAGTTTGCTAATATCATATAAATTTCTTCTCAAATTTTTGTTTTATGGATAAACTCTATCACGCCCCGCTATCAAATCACGATATTGCCGAAAAGGTTCTGCAAAAAGATTTTTCCTTGACAAACTACTTCTTTAGAAGTAGTTTAAACACATGAGCAAAATCATTCTTTATCATGGTTCGCAGAAAATTGTCGAAAAACCTCAGTTCGGAGTCGGAAAGCTTTACAACGACTATGGGCAGGGATTTTACTGCACTCAGAATCTTGAACTTGCAAAGGAATGGGCTTGTCCCACTTTGGATGATGGTTTTGCAAATTGCTATGAACTGGAAACCGAGGACTTGAAAATCCTTGACTTGAACGAAGAAAATTTTTGCACGCTTAACTGGCTTGCAATTCTTGTAACGAACCGCAAATTTGATTTAGACACGCCGATTATGAGGCAGGGAGTTTTCTGCCTGAAAGAACATTTCCTTCCCGACCTTGAGGATTTTGACATCATCAAAGGCTACAGGGCGGATGATTCATACTTTTCGTTTGCGAGGGCTTTTCTTTCCAATCAAATATCCTATTCTCAGTTGCAGGGCGCAATGAAACTCGGAAAACTCGGCGAACAGATAATGCTAAAAAGCCTGAAGTCTTTCGAAAAGATTTCTTTTACTGGCTACGAAATCGCTGAAGGAAAAAAGTATTATTCACTCCGCAAGGAACGCTTCGACAACGCAAAACGCGATTTTGAAAAATCACTTGAAAATGAAGATATATCGGGAATTTTTATCCGGGATTTGATTTTGCAGGAGGTAAAGCCGAATGATTCACGCTTACGATAAATTGTTTTTGACTGAGTTTCAGCAAAATCTTGGGTTTGCCTGTCATTTTGCAATCAATTCCTGCGCTGTTAATTCAGACAGTTTTTTCGATTTTTTCATTGCTTCAAAAGTTGCAAGTGAAATAGAAAACGGCAGCCCGAATTTAATTTGCGGTTGTTCGGGTACGGAACTTGCGCTGACAATTTTTAGCCGTATCGGTTTTAGCCCCAGACAGATACAGGAAGATGACGAGGCCATCATGTTCCACCGTAGTCATGAATACTGGGCAGGCTGGATCCTTGCCTATTATCAATGGGTGACGGGAATGAGGTTTTCTAAAATCCGCGAGAAGATTACATTCAGCCAGATTATTCAGATGTATCATCCGCTTCATGAAGCACCGAAAGAGAAATTCGTGGAAGTCATGGACGAAATCATTCGGAAAAATTGTGCAGAAAACGGGACAAATTTACACAGACTTCGAAAAGCAGCCGGTTTGACGCAAAAACAACTGTCAGAACTCAGCGGGGTAAATCTGCGTACTCTTCAGCAATACGAAATCGGGGCAAAAGACATAAACATGGCTAGCGGAAAAGCCATAAACGCCCTCGCACTCGCCCTTAATTGCAACTTCTACGATATCATGGAACTTGAAAGGCTAGACTAGCAAGTTCGATTTTGTACAATGCTCAGGACAAAAGTTTTTCAGTAAAAAACAGAAAAAAGTTCTTGATTTTTAAACTTTTTCAGTTACAATCGTAAATATGAATGATGAAATAGAAATTTTTAGGTCACAATTTGTAAAGAATCTCAAAGCGTTCAAAGACGAACAAATAATCAAAATTCTCTGTGGAGTTCGTCGTTGCGGTAAGTCAACTATTCTTAAAACCTACAAATCAGAACTCCTTTCACTGGGAGTAAAAGAATCAAATATAATCGAACGCCTTTATTCATCAATGGATTATCAGGACAATTTTGATAGTCATTCTATGTATACAGACCTCTCCGATGCAATTAAAAATGCGGACTCAAAAAACAAAATATATCTGCTATTGGACGAAGTTCAGGAAGTCGAAAACTGGGAAAAATGTATCAATTCATTGTTTGAAAGTTCAAATGTAGATATTTATGTCACCGGTTCAAATTCAAAACTGCTTTCGTCTGAAATTTCAACTTATCTGACAGGGCGCTTTGTTTTGATTCCTGTTTATACTTTGTCTTTTTCAGAATTTATTGAATTTAAAAAAACTTACTCAACATCATTGCAAAATGCATCACCAGACGAATATTTTGATTTGTATCTGAAATCAGGCGGATTTCCGTTCGTAGCCAAAACAAATCACACACAGGAAGAAAATTATCAGATTGTAGATGGAATTTATGCAACAATCATTACCAGAGATATTTCAAAACGGCATAACATTTCAAATTTGGAAATGTTCAATCGTGTTATGCGTTTTATTATGGAAAATCTTGGCAAGAACTTCAGCGCAAAAAGTATTTTTGATTTCTTCAAAAGTCAGCAGCGTTCTATTGCTATAGAAACTATTTATAATTATCTTACATGGCTTGAAGAAGCTTTTATTATTTATCGATGCAATCGGTACGACATTCAGGGCAAGGAAGTTTTAAAGACGCAGGAAAAATATTATCTTTCTGATATCAGTTTTAAATATAGTCAGTTAGGATATTCACCAAAGGCAGTGGCTTCAATATTGGAAAACCTTGTTTATCTTGAACTTCGCCGACGCGGTTATAGTGTTTATATTGGAAAACTTGCTGACAAAGAAATTGATTTTATAGCAAGCCGACAAGATGAAAAGATTTATGTTCAGGTGTGCAGAACACTGCCAGAAGATTCAGACCGAGAATTAGGAAACTTAAAAGCCATTCGAGATAACTTTCCAAAATATGTAGTAACAATGGATGCCTCTGTTTGCGGAAATGAGGACGGAATCAAAATTGTGCATATCAAGGATTTTCTAACGCAGGACTGGTGATGCGGCAAGTATTACCGCTCCATCAATCTGCCTGTTTCTCCCCACTTCACAAACAGAAGCCTATGCGCTTGGAACCGTCCGGGTTGTAAATTTTTTCGGTTCTGCACATATCGTGAATATCCGAAATTCCAGGGCGTTCGCCAGAAATGACTTCGTTCATCGCTATTTTGCGGACGATGTTGTCTATCTGGCCGCCTGAAAAGTCGTATTCCCTTGCAAATTCAGCGGCATTCCGTTCATCAAGCCAGGAAAGCTTGTTCATCCAGATAGAAGTCTTTGCTTCCGTTGACGGATTTTCGAACTTAATCTTGAACAGAAATCTTCGTTCAAAAGCAGAATCCATATTCGAGGCAAGGTTCGTCGTAGCAATAAAAATGCCCTTGAGGTTTTCAAGTTCTTCCAGGATGATGTTCTGGATTGCGTTTTCCGTCTGTGCGCAGTTGCCGGAAGTGTCGTTCTTTCGTTTGGAAATGAGAGCGTCGGCTTCGTTGAACAGCAGAATCGGCATAAGTTCACCCCTCCTTTCCGCAATTTCGCAGGAATTCTTGTAGCTGGTGAAAATCTTTTTTATGCGCTTTTCGCTTTCGCCGAACCAGGCAGATTTTGCTTCACTTATATCAACATGAACAATGGAACGCCCAGTTTCCTTTGCAATCTGCATTACGGATTCTGTTTTTCCTGTTCCTGGCGCACCATACAACAAAATCGCAACGCCAACAGGAAGTCCGTCGTCCTTAAGACGCTCTTGGATGCCTTTCAGTTTTTCTTCCTGAAGAGCTGCTTTGAGGCGGTCTATTTCCTTCTGATTTTCAGGGCTGTAAAAAAGTTTCTTTTCTTTGATGAAGTCGGTTTTTATAAGATTTTTATCGTTGATTGCATCTTCAAAAAGGAATGCTTTTTCGCCAAGCACAAGTTTCTTTCCCTTGTCACTTAAAGTAAATCTGGCATCAGCAAGATTGCCTTTTTCAGTAAATTCAACAAGTCCTTTCTGAAACAGTTCATGACTTTCTTCCATCATTTCTGTTGCAACATTGTATCTTTCTCCCCCATCATATAAATTAGCAATGGTTGCATCCAGACTGGAATCATGACCTGTCAAAACATCATTCGCAATATCATAAAGCATAAAGCGATAATTCGGATTTTCAAGTTCTTCGGAAACTCTTTTTACAACTTCAAGATGAAAATGAGATCTTTCATATCCTATCAGTTCTCTTTGGATTACCCAGGTGGACAAATCTTCCATACGGCGCGATTCATAACGTTCTGCCATGTAGGAAATGAATTCAATATCATCATCTTCTTTTTTACCATGAGGTTCATATTCGATATTACTATAGATTGTTTCGAGAAAATCATTTACCGGCTGAACCGCCCCGTTTCTTCCGCGATGCTCAAGAAATCCTTTTTCGACAAGAATTTCAATCTCTTTTTTCCAGCTGATAATGGACATGGTCGGCACTCCAAGTTCAGAAGACATATTTTGGAGAGACTGACTGTTATCACATTCAAAATAGTATTCACAGGCAAGGCAGAGAATCCAGACCTGAACCTGATTTAGTTTATATATAGATTTTAGATTTTCCATGGCAGTGGTATAAGACTTCGTTTTCTTGATTTTCAATTTTGAATCGTTTAATACCTGATACACACAGCTCATTGCCTTAGAAACGTTCCATCTGATTTTCTTTTCTTTCAACAGTTCTTCCATAATAGATCTCCTTGCAATAATTTCACTTATATTTATACACAAGTGCTCTATCATTTAGTGATAATATAGGGATTATTTTCAAAAAATAAATTTTTTTGTGGCGAGTTTTGCATTGCTATCACTATATGATAATAACCTGTGCTATACTTCAAATATGAAAAGCGAAAACAACAAGCAGACAAGACAATTGAATAAAAAGATGCTCGAGAGGCTAATCATCATCCACAATGTGATTAAGTCAGCCTTTACCCGAACAACCAGCAGCTGCAACGCCTTTATTGCGAAAAGACCGGTTACAGCAAGGTCGGAGAAGCCACCATCAACCGCGACATCGACACGCTGCGCACTTATTTCCACGCACCACTGGAGTTCGACAGGCAAAAAGGCGGCTACTACTACACCGACAAAAATTATGATTTTGCGCTCAACGAAATTTCTGCCTATGATGTTTTCTATCTTTCTGCGGCAAAAACCCTGCTTTCAAGCTTTGAAGGAAGCCCCGTCTACAAATCCATTTCCGATGTGATTGATTTTGTAACGGACACTCAGACCATCGGAAAAAGCAGCCTTCTCAAACGAATCGCAGTTCCGCCCGTTCCGAAAGTTATGACGGACGAAGAAATCTGGAAAAAGGTCATCCAATCTTTGCAGGAAAACCTGATTGTCGAATTCGATTACAACGGCCGCTGGAACACGCAGACGACACACCGAAAAATTGCGCCATACCAGATTCTTATGGACGAAGGCCGATGTTTCCTTTTCGGCTACGATTTGAACAAAGAAGGAGAACGAATGTTCTTGCTGAACCGCATGAAAAACTTTGAGCTTACGAGTCAGCATTTCGAATTGCCAGAATATTTTGAATTTCATTCCAGATGCGGTGGCGGAAAGTTCGGACTTTTCTTTTCCGAAGAATCGTTCGATTTCGTCATCGATTTTTATTCTGATGCAAGGCAGTATGTCAAAGAATGTGTGTGGGCCGACAACCAAAAACTTACTGATTTTGACGATGAAGGAAAGACGCGCATAGAATTTTCTTCAACTCAGTATCTCAAGGTAAAAGAATGGATTTTGGCACAGGGCGCAAACGCAATTCCACGAAGTCCCGAAAGATTCGTCGAAGACTGGAAAACTACTATTGCACAAATGTACAGTGCGGCGCAAAAGAAGTAAACTTCGTTATTTTTGACTTTTTAGTCTTTTTTGCCGCTGTGAGGATGAGCCTGTTCGTAGGCCTTTTTGATAGACTCAGTCGTTACGTGAGTGTAGCGCTGAGTCGTAGAAATCGAAGAATGTCCCAGCATTTCCTGCACAACGCGAATATCGGCACCGTTGTTTAGCATAGTCGTGGCAAAAGTATGTCGGAATGCATGAGGCGAAATCGGTTTTCCAGTTCCTTCTTCGGAAGAAGAATAACGAGCAACAATATAACGCACACCGCGAGATGTCAACTTCGTACCTTTCTGATTCACGAAAAGATTCTCTTTAGGCTCGAACGCCATCTTTTGAAACCTTTTCTTTCTGTCTGACAGATACACCTCGAACTTTTCTATAGATTCCTTACTGAAAAAAACACGGCGGTCCTTATTCCCCTTTCCGTGCACAATGGCAGAACTTTTATCCTGACTTAAATCCGAAAAACACAAATTGGCAAGTTCACTGACACGACAACCAGAACTATAAAGCATCAAAAACAAAGCCTGGTCACGTTCCTTCCACAAAAGTTCATGTTCAGAAGGCTGAATGCACATCTTTGAAAGTTCGGATTTGGTAAGATAAGTCGGAAGTTTTTTCGATTTTTTTAGAGTGTGAACCTGAGAAGCTACATTTTTTTGAATATATCCGAACTTCTTGCAATACAAAAAAAATGATCTCAGGCTGGAAATAAACTGATTAATTGAGGCTGTATCTTTCTTTTCACGATTCAACTGGGCAATCGCCATACGTAAATCTTGCTCAGTAACAGAATCTAGGAAGATTTTGCCTCCTTCGGCACCTTTTTGAACGCAATCTAAAAGAAACTCAAGATTGCGATTGTAGGCATCTATTGTATTTTGCGAATACGACTTTATGTTCTCGATGTACACAAGAAAATCTTGAATGCAATCATCGAGAAGCACTTTATCTTTTTTAGTCGTTTGTATCGGTTGCAAAAACCTCTTCTCCTTCCTTATCTTCGGCGGTGTGCAGGTAATCACAATCTGGATTTATACAAGCTTTGTAGTTGCCGTTCTTCTTGTCATATTTTTCAACAAGAAACCATCCGCATTTCGGACAATTCTGATTAATTGGCTTAAAGTGACTGATGAAATCACACTCAGGATGATTCGTACATCCGTAAAACTCTTTTCCTCGGCCACGAGATTTTCTTGCAACAATTTCGCCACCACATCCCGGTCGTGGACATTTTGCAAGAGGAATAGACCTTGTATTATGACACTCTGGGAAACCAGAACAAGCCAAAAAGTAGCCGAAACGACCAAGTTTTTTTACCATAGGCTTTCCACAAAGGTCGCAGATTTTATCCGTAGG
>JAQYSN010000198.1 GCA_028725265.1 Spirochaetales bacterium
ACAAGAATTGATAATATAAAAAGATTTATGTGTCTTTTGGAAAGCGAAGAATCGAAAGAAAAAAGCTATGAAAATCTTTCTCATGATGAAATGGCTGTCCTTAAAATTTATTCCGACTCTATAAACGACCTGGAAGAAAATTTGAAAAAAATCACAAAAAACTGAAAAATTTCCTAATGCTTTTTCCTTTACCACCGATAATTATAGTATGCAATGTATATCGGCGGTGAAATAGGAAAATACAAATTCCTATAGACATCCAGACCTCCGATGTGTGTTATAAAATTGGGCTGAAAAACGTGTGAGGTTTTTCAGCTTTTTTTTATCATAAAAGTCAAAATTGTAAAGTTTTTAACTCAACATGTCGATAAATAAAACGGTAGGTTGTTTTTATGAATTCATTTAACTTGTCAGATATTAAAGAAAACTCATATTTCACAGATGAAGTCGTAATAGATAAAAATTTCGTTCTTCTCAGCAATTCTACCCCCCTTACAAAAAGCATGATTAAAGCGCTTCTAGATTGGGATTTTAAAACCATCTATTCTAACGGACACATCAGGGGAAACACGAATACATCCTTTGTTCATGTAGCAGCATCAAAGGATGTTTCGGATGAATTTAATGACGAAAAAAAAGTTCATAGTGCTGTCGAAGACGTTAAATTCGATGAAAACGGACACCAAAACGAATACAGCCGATTTTCTACCGTAAAGAAAGTCTACGATGAATATCTTTCGTACATAAACAATGTATTTAAAACTTATGCCACAAAAAAAGAATTAAATTACCTTGAATTAAACGAAACTGTAAAAAGTCTGATTCAGTTCGTAAAAAGTAACAAACGCTATATTTTAAGGATACAGCCACCTACAGAGGCTCACGACAAAAACTTTTTGATAAACCATGCAATGCGAACCACTGTTTTTGCAATTCTTATAGCAATCCAAATGCACTATCCACAAGAACAGATGATAGAATTGGGAGTTGCTGGTATCCTTCACGAAATCGGAATGATAAGACTTCCACCACAAATCTATCTTACCGACAGAAAGCTTACTCAAACCGAAAAAAATGAAATTGCGAATCATCCAAAACTTTCATTTGAAATTCTAAAGGAGCACAATTTTCCTCAGTTAATCCAGCTTGGAGTTCTCGAACATCACGAAAAGGAAAACGGGAAGGGGTATCCTTTGAAATTGTTAGGACCAAAGATTACGCCGTATGCGAAAATTCTTGCCGTAGCATGTTCTTACGAGGCAATTACGGCTCCTAGATACTACAAGGATGAAAAAACCGTATTTGACGGCATGGTCGAACTGATTAAGAATGAGAATGGGCAATACGACCCAATGGTAATCAAATCATTATTACTTTCAATATCGTTCTACCCTATCGGAGCCTACGTATTCCTCAACAACGGAAAACTTGCTCAAGTTTCGGATGCAAATCCAGAATCTCCAAAACATCCTTTCGTACAACTTTTGACAGAAAAAGATGAAAATGGAAATTTCAAAACGATAAAAACAAGCGAAAACGGATTGAAAATTTATAGAGTTCTTTCTAAGAAAGAAGCTAGCGATATTCTTGCAAGTTTAAGTCAAACAGAAAACTAACAATTTTTTTTCAAACTTACGATATCTTCCATAAATCTTTCATCAGCTACCGGAGGATTCATTTCAAAGTATACTAGTTTTTGAACCTCATCCAGATTTCCTGCACTATAAACAGGAATAACACTTTCAAACTGACGCAAAAAACCGAACGCTAAAGGAACGTTATCTATTTTTCCTGCATTAAACGGCATTCTTGCCATAAAACCAATATCTTTTTTCTGGCAACAGGAAACAAATTCAATTTCCTCATCTGATGATAAGATATTTAATGGATATTGAATAACATCGTAAATATCGGAATCAAGAGCCTTTTCTGCAAGGGATAAAGTGTGGGTATGAAAGCCAATAAAATGAATTTTGCCACTATCTTTAAGAAACTTCAGAGTTTTATAAACTTCATCGTTCTGATCATAAAATTCGTTTTCGGCCTTTATGCTGAAAATATCGATATAATCAAGCGACAATAGCTCCAAAACATTTTCGACAAGTTGCGTTACATTTTGATTTTCTTGAATTTGAGAAGAAACGCTTAAAACGCAGTTTTTTCGTTTGTCGGATAAAAAAGTACCAATCGAAGATGCGCATCCCAAAGACTGCAAGTAAACTTCGTAAAAATTAATTCCAGACTGATAAGCAGCATCTAGTATTGAAAGTGTGCACGACGGGGAAACCTGTTCAAGACGACGAGTTCCCAAAGCCGATCTACTAACCAAAAGATTAGTCCTTCCAAGCGTTATAAATTCCATTACTTCCCCACCCATAAAAAACGCCGTAGAAAAATCGCAAAAATTTCTCCACGGCGATAAAACTTAGTTGTACTTACTGATGTATTTTTTAATTTCAGCAAAAATTGTCGTCGTAAGTTCTGCAATCGGAACTCGAATCTGCTCCATTGAGTCGCGGAATCGTAGTGTTACAGTACCGAAGTTAGGATTTACGCTACCATCTTCAAGTTTTTCCTGAATAGTTTCGTAGTCAACTGTTACACAGAAAGGCGTTCCGACTTCATCCTGTCTTCTGTATCGTTTTCCGACAGAGCCTGAAACGTCGAAATCTGTAACGAAATTTTCTTTAAGTTCATTCTGAATTTCTTTTGCTTTTTCAGCAAGTCCGTCTTTTTTCATCAAAGGAAGAACCGCAACCGTGATAGGTGCTAATCGTGGGTCAAGGTGAAGAACAGTTCTGTAGTCTTCTTTTCCGTCCGTTCCAACATTCTGCTCTTCGTATGCTTCACACAAGAACATAAGGAAGTTTCTGTTAAGACCTGCTGAAGTTTCAACTACGTAAGGAATAAACTTCTTGTTTCCGTCTTCCTGATCCATGTAAGTCATATCTTTCTTGCTGAACTTCATGTGCTGGCTCAAGTCCCAATCAGTTCGCGAGTGAATACCTTCAATTTCCTCGAATCCAATCGGGAAGTTGTATGTGATGTCATAAGCGTCTTTTGCATAGTGTGCAAGCTTGTCGTGGTGATGCCACTTAAGCTGGCTTTCTGGAATACCGTACTTTTTGTAGAAATTCCAGCGTTCTTTTCGCCAGTATTCGAAAGTTTCGTCTTCTGTTCCAGGCTTACAGAAATACTCCATTTCCATCTGCTCAAATTCGCAGGTGCGGAAAATAAAGTTTTTGAAAACAAGTTCGTTTCGGAAAGCCTTTCCGTACTGAGCTACACCAAAAGGAATCTTCATTCGGTTTGACTGAACGATATTCTTGAAATCCAAAAAGATTGTCTGGCAAGTTTCTGGTCTAAGATAGATAAGATGGCTTTCGTCTGCAACAGCGCCCTGATATGTCTTGAACATAAGGTTAAATTCGCGAACATCGGTATATTTTCGGTCTTTGCTTCCGCAGGTTGGACAGTTGATGTGTTCTACGATAAAATCGTGCATTTCTTCGTGGCTCATCGTGTCTACAGGTTTGTCAGTCGTAAAATTGTTGTTTCGGCACCATTCTTCGATAAGCTGGTCGGCTCTGTGTCGTGCATTACAGCTAAGGCAGTCTACCATTGGGTCAGAAAAGTGTCCTACGTGTCCTGAAGCTTCCCATGTTGTGTGGTGTGTAAAGATTGCACCGTCAAGCCCTACAACATCGTCGTGGAG
>JAQYSN010000199.1 GCA_028725265.1 Spirochaetales bacterium
GCTGAATATTTATTCTTCTTGAATACTTTCCTGTCAAATCCCCAATCAGTTTTTCATAAGGAGGAGAATTCTGAAACGGATTTTCCTTTAGAATTTCTAGCAGATTTATTACAGATTGTTTCAGATTGGCTTGTTCTATCTTTTTGCTGTCTTTTACAGCCTGCGTCGAATATTTTATCGTCCACATTACCAGCCAAGATCCTCAACACTTTCATCCAAAGGCTCTTTGCTTGCTTCCAGAATTGATTCTCTCATTCCTGAAATTGAACATAAATACAGCGTTTCTTGAATGGAATTCCAATCATCCTCTGAGATGAGAACAGCATTATTTCTTTTTCCTGATATTATTATCGGTTCGTGAAAATTCTTTGTCTGGTCAATTAGAGTATAAAGATTATTTCTTGCCTTTGTCGCGGTCATTACAGCCATAAGATACCTCCAACATATTAAAACGTACGGTATATCGTACGCTTTGTCAAGTATTTTGCACTGTTTAGTTGTTACCTGGAATGATATGACAACCAAATGACACACTTGAAAATAATATTTTCACCGAAGTTAACTTTTTCCCTCCAAAGTTATCATTTTTTTTAATATCTGATTATATTTATCTGCATAATCCTTTATAGCAGATTCATCATCACTTTCCACTACAAAAAAATTAATATAGCCTACATCTCCACCACGAATAATCTCCTGTTTTCCTATACATTTTCCAATACAAGTATAATCTAAAACATCATAAGATATGCCTGCTCTATTCAAACTAGAGTTTTTTGTTTCTTCTCTGATAATTTCATATTTTGGCTTTTCTAAAATTAATGCAAAAGTTCCATATATAGGTCGCCACATATAATCGCGAGCATATTCTTTTGTAACATATACAACATAATGTGTTGAATCATAATAATCTACTTGAATATTGCTACTCTGAAAACCAGACGTAGTAAAGTATCCTCCTGTATATAACATACAAACATCACCAACAGAAACCTTTGTTGAATATGGGCTATTTTTCTCCTTCCACTCTTTAGAAGAAACAACTCCATAGTTTTCTTTAATAAATTTTCTTTCAATCTCTTTTTGTTTTTCAAAACTTATTCCAAAAGAAAAATCAAAAAAATTAATCCATAATGTAGTATCAATAAGGATAGCAATACAGCGCGTAAAATCAAAATCTGATTCAGAACACGCAATGAAAATCGTATCTAAATTCGATTTTTCTGATTGCCTCTTACATTTATATTGGCAAGAATAAATTTCACTAGTATTTTTTGATAAAGTTTCATTATATACAAAATGCAAATATTCATTATCTCCTGATTCATTCGAAGATGAAACAAAAAGAGAACTTAATTTTCCGCAGTCAAAATTTGGTGAGTTGCTAAAACAAATATTAATCAAATTAACTTTCGGTTTGCGTAGAAAATGCCTATTTCCAACCATGTTAGTTTTTATTATTACAGTTTTTGATTTATATAAATTTTCAGGTTTGACAGTTTCAACAAAAGCACCACTGTCGTTTCCAAACAGAGAAAGATAGTCATACATACTAAGATCAAACACTACTTGCTCCGAACGCATTGTATTCTTAGGAAAATCGTCAGGCATAGATTTACATGAGTAAATTGTACAAAAAGAAACTATAATAGAAATAATAAAACAAGTACGTTTCATCCTACAATCCTTGTGTCTGATAAAATTCCCCATACATAACTTGCTCCCATTATATCTTCAGAAAAATAACTTGGACCTTGCACAGGAATCTGATTAAATGCTTGTCTAAAATTTTCTTTAGTTAATTTAAAGTCTGTTCGACTTGGAATTAAAACATCATCATTTATTTCGTACGTAAATGATAATTTTCTTATAGTGTGAAATGTTTCGCCTTCAAATTTTCTAATTTTCTGCCATATAATTTCAAAATCAATCATTTTCTTTTCTTCCATAACTTTTCTCCAAACAATTCTGGAAACATTCTTTTATAAGAAAACATGCAATGTTTTCTTATTCTATGCTAGCATAGAAATTTTTCTGCGGTAGCGAATGGAGCACTGGGAGACAGGTGTTTCAACACTTGCCTCCCACCGACCGCAGACGGCTTGTCGGTTTCAAATCTAGCACGCTCAAGTCTACAGTTTCTGCAATGGCTTGATGCCGACTCTAATTTGCCGTCGAGGACGGTGAACGGATAGTGAAGTGCGTAACGAGCGCCACGAGCAAAAAACAAATTACCAAGCGAGTGGACCGCCAAAAAATACATGATGGACAACGCTCTTGAAAATTGAACTATAAAAGTTTATTCTATATATGAGCGTCGCAGGCGAAATATGACGAAGGCGACATAATAAATCTCTTTTAAGGAAACGCAAATGGCATTTGTAGACGAATTATTAGTAAAAGCAAAGGCTGCAGGCAAGACAATCGTTCTTTGCGAAGGTGAAGACAAGCGTGTTGTTGATGCTGCAAGTAAAATCGTAAAAGATGGAATCGCAAAAATCATTTTGATTGGAAGCGATGAAGCAATAAAAGCAAGTGGCTCAACAGCTGATTTAAGCGGAGTTACTATCGTAGATCCAGACAAGGATGCTAACGCAGACAAATACGCAGAACTTTTGTACAAGGCCCGCGAAGGAAAAATCAACAAGAAGACAGGTCTTCCTGAATACGCTGACGTAGCAAGTGCAAAAGCTGCAATTCTCAAAGACCACACAATGTACGGTGCTCTCATCTTGAAAGCAGGCGATGCAGACGGTTTTGTTTCTGGCGCATGCCATTCAACTGCTAATACAATCAGACCAGGAT
>JAQYSN010000200.1 GCA_028725265.1 Spirochaetales bacterium
CCGCTGAGCAGAGAGTTTATAACAGCCACATCGCGTTTGCCGTCGTTATAAATGTAGTTGCGCTGATATTCGGGCTGAATTACCAGCTTGCCGTTCAAGCCGAAAAGTCCCTTCTCTTCAAATTCGTTGTAAACAAAGCCTTCGCAAAGTTTTTCGATTGTAATGTCTGTTCTAAGTTCTGTTTTCATGGCTAGTTCTCCTTATGGCGAATTAAGATTCTGGCATAAACAGAATGAACATATTCTTCTGTTATTGGGTTATATAAAAAATTGCCTTTTTCTGATTTTCCTTTTAAAACAGGATTTCCATTAGCTTTTCCACCACTAGAACCTGTATATGTCATATCTTGTCGCATTTCTTTAAAATCATTGTAATATCGAAGATTTGGTATTCCTGCTTGTTCGTCTGTACTTGATTGTAACAGTCCTATTATTTCAAACTGTTCTGGGCAATACTTATCCAAAAAAGAAATAGGAACTCCCATCATTCCTTTGTAATTACTCGGAATTGAATCCGTAAACGGAATTTCTATTGCATCATAGTTATCATATTTCAGATACCCTAAGCCTTTTACTTCTTTATGTTTTGAAAATTTTATATTGTCTGATTCTGTCATAAGTTTTAATGGCTGATGTCGTTTTCCATGTTCAAGGTTTGTGAACCAACGAACACCGGACACTCGAATAAAACCTTCTCTATAGTCATGTGAATTGAAATAACTTAAAGTTTTATCAAGCTCTAGTGGAGATGTAAAATAGCCTGCTCCACGAACAAATGGATTATCAAGCCACATCTGATTATTTTTTATCAATGGGAAAATTTCTTTGTAAGTTATTGCGTTCATGTTTCCGATTACAGCAAAGCTTTTCTTTGCGTCAAAAATCCATGCGACAAATTCTCTGAATAACGAAAATGGCGGGTTCGTAATAATTATATCCGCTTCATCGCGGAGCTTTTTAATTTCGTCGCTTCTAAAATCGCCGTCGCCTTCAAGATACTCCCACTTTAAGTCTTTTTCATCGATTTTGCCGTCATTATTTTCGTCTTTTGTAAGCGTAAAGATTTTGCCGCGCTCTTTTGATTTTGCTATTTCAAAACGCGAATCGATTGTTTCAAACAAAGTAGGCTGATAGTCAAAGCTGACCTTCTTGCTGTTATAAGCGTAAGAAGTCGAAATGAGCTTTTTGATGCCATAACGCTCAAAATTGTTTACAAAGAACTTTGTAAAGTTAGACCATTCGGGATCATCGCACGGCAAAAGAATCGTCTTGTCTTTAAAAACATCAGGGTTATAGTCTATATATGCGTTTATCTCATTCTGAATATCTGCATATTGTGTATAGAATTCGTCGTTCTTTGCAGCTTTTGCTTTGCCAAGATTTGTATTTGCCATATCTCTTCCTTGAAAAATCTCATCTTTTTTAAATAAATGAATTATATCATATTTTTAATAAAAATGAAATACTTCATTATTTCAAAGACAAAATGACTAATTTCATCAATAGTTTATTTATGACCTTTTGGGAAAATGTTGAAACTGAACTGAAATATCAAAATAAAACTCGTAAACAGCTAGCTTCGAAAGTCGGAATTGATACGACAACAATAAGCAAAGGATTATCCAACAACAGCATTCCTTCAGCAGACATTGCACTTAAAATCGCAAATTTTCTGAATATATCTTTGGAATCACTTTTGGAAATTTCAGGAAACTCGTCGAATTCTGTTAATGCATCCGAGGAACAGCAAAATCAGATTTTTCTATATAAAAAGCATTCAGAACTTATAAAACAGGCAGAACGACTTAATCCCCAGCAGCTAAAAGCCATCGAAGACCTAATGAAAACCATGTAGAAATTAAACCAAGACCGAGTACAAAAAAAAAGAGTACGCTCCAAACGAAGCATACTCTTCTATAAAAATCAACAGTTCAAATCAAAGTGCGTCAAAAAAGCCTTTTGCCTTAAGCAACTCTGCGTTCAAAATACCGCCCATTGCAGCGCCTCGCTTCGTGTTGTGGCTGAGGGCAACAAACTTGATATCAAAAACAGGACACTCTCGAAGGCGGCCGATTACGCAAGCCATTCCCTTTTCTGTCTCGCGGTCTCGTCGTGGCTGAGGTCGGTTGTCCTCGTGTCGAACGACGATTGGTCTCTCTGGTGCACTTGGCAATTTCAATTCCTGTGGAACGCTCCTGTATGAAGTCCAGATTTTTTCGATTTCTTCAAGACTTGGTTTTTTATCTTCCGGCAAATCAAATTCCAAAGAAACGCAAGCCGTATGTCCGTCCACAACTGGAACACGAGTACAAGTTGCACTTACGAGAGGAGCCGAAGCGTTCACGATTTTTCCGTCCTGAACTTTTCCCAAAATCTTCAAGCATTCTTTTTCTGTCTTTTCTTCTTCACCACCGATATATGGAACGATGTTGTCAATCATATCGAAAGAAGCAACGCCAGGATATCCAGCACCGCTTGTTGCCTGCAAAGTCGTAACAACCATTCGTTTGATTGGATAGCCAGCTTGAATCAAGGCATGAATTGGCATCATATATGTCTGAAGTGAGCAGTTCGGCTTAACGGCGATAAAGCCTTTGTCCCAGCCGTGATGTTTTTTCTGCTCGGCAATAACATCAAGGTGAGCGTAGTTGATTTCCGGAACGAGCATTGGAACATCTTCCGTCCATCGGTTTGCACTAGCATTTGAAACTACAGGGATTCCTTCTGCAGCATAAGCAGCTTCCAAAGCCTTGATTTCGTCCTTGCCCATTTCCAATGCACTGAAAACGAACTTGCATTTTCCGATAGCCTTGCTTGCGTCGTTTGCATCCTCTACGATTAAGTTTGCAACGGCTGCTGGGATTTCAGCTCCAATAAGCCATCTGTTTGCAACGGCATCCTTGTATAATTTTCCAGCCGAGCGAGGAGAAGCAGCAACATAACTTACTTCAAACCACGGATGATTTTCCAAAAGTTTGATATAGCGCTGTCCGACCATACCTGTAGCACCTAAAACGCCAACCTTGATTTTTTCTGACATAACCATTGTCCTCACAAAAAAATTTATAAATTACACTCCTTGAGTGCATCTTCGATAATTTTTTTAGCAGAATCACAAACTTCGACGAGAGGAAGTCTTAATCCTCCAGCAGGAAGTCCCTTGTAATTCATTGCATATTTGATAGAAGTTGGATTTCCATCAACAAACGCAGCCTTAAAGAAAGGCAAAAGCCTATAATGGATTTCACGAGCTTCTTTTATATTTCCTTCCAAAGCTTTTTTAGTCATTTCAACTACAAGCTCAGGAGCAACATTTGACACAACTGAAATAACACCATCTCCACCGGCAGCAAGCATCGGGAGAGTAAGGCTATCATCACCGCACAAAACTGAAAAATCATCTCGCTTACGGCTGATTTTTGCAATGACGTCCATCATCTGATTGATATCGCCACTAGCTTCTTTTACACCTGCGATGTTAGGAAGTTCAGCAATTCTCTGCAAAAGAGGAGTTGAAATATTTTTTCCAGTTCTTCCCTGAATATTGTATACGATGATAGGAATTCCAACCTTCGAAACGGCTTCAAAATGTCGGAAAATACCTTCTTCTGAAGGTTTGTTATAGTAAGGAGTTACAACAAGAGCATAATCAGCTCCCATATCCTTCGCTCGCTGAACATACTCAACAGCATCAACTGTGTAGTTACTGCTTGCACCAAGGATAATCGGAATATCACGAGGTGTGCCCAAAGCAGCCAATTTTTCTCTATATGCTTTTACTTCAGAAACGATGATTTTTATAAGCTCGATTTCTTCATCATTTTCTTCAAGAGCAGGTGTTTCACCTGTTGTACCTAGAGGAACGAGCCCTGTAATTCCAGCATCAAGCTGCTGTTGAATCAACTTTCTCCATCCCTCATAATCGATGGAGCCATCAGCAAACATAGGTGTGACAAGAGCAGTAAAAGCTCCCTGAAGTTTAGCCATTTTAATCCTCCAAAAAATTAAGCGCACAAACGCCTTTCTTGATTATCACATTTTTGAGTAAAAATTACAATAGAAGAAAAGTTAGATTATAAAATACAAATAAAATACTGCACTTCTATTTCATCGAAAAAATAAGTATAATCAGACTATGAGAATTTATGTTTTACGCCACGGACAAACTGCGATGAACGCCAAAAATCAGATTATGGGAAGGACCGATATCGAACTTTCAGCCGAGGGAAGAAAACAAGCCCAAGAGGCAGCAGAAAAAATCAGCGCATTTCCGAAAGAAAAACTACCGGATTCAATTATCTGCTCGCCACTCATCAGGGCAAAACAGACTGCTCAATATGTAGCAGATGAACTGGAAGAAAGCTGCGGTAAAATTATCCAAATCCGATATGACGAACACCTGATTGAACAAGATTACGGAGAACTTGAAGGAACGGATAGGCTTTCTGAACTTTTTGCAATCTCAAAAACGCAATTTGCAATGAAAACAGGACGAACTGGAGAAAGCCACATGCAGCTTGCACAACGCGTATACAATTTTTTAGACATGGTATGCGATTTGTACAAAGGACAGAACGTTCTTTTGGTAACTCACGGTGGAATTTGCCGCGTGATTGCAACCTATTTTCAGCAGATGACAAACGAAGAATATGCTTCCTGGCGAGCACAAAACTGCCAGATTGATACGTACGAAATAAAAGACTAATCAAAGTATTCAAAGGCGGATGATATAAAATGGATAATCGTGCAAAATTCAGCGAAAATTTATCAAATTTGACGTATGGATTCGTAGGACTTGGACTGATGGGCGGCTCTATGGCAAAAGCAATCAGAAAGTTCATTTTATGCGACAGAAAAAACGTAGCCTCTCATAATGCAGAGGGCAAAATTTTTGCCTGCACCAGAAAAGAAAGCGCATTACAAGACGCAAAATCCCAAGGGATAATCGATGACTATTGCGTTCTAAATTCTGACAACGAAGAATCAATTAAAAAAATGCTGGGTGAATGTGACATGGTATTCATCTGTCTTCCACCTAAAAATACGATTGAATTTTTGCTGAAAAATCAGGCAAATTTCAAACCAGGCTCAATCGTCACTGAAATAGCTGGCGTAAAAACAGGCATTTTCAAAGCATTTCCGAACGGAATTGATGGTATAAACTTCATTCCGGGTCATCCGATGGCTGGAAATGAACGGGAAGGTTTTGCCTACTCTGATGAAAATATTTTCCAAAACAGAAACTATATTTTCCTACCTTACGAAAACACCGACAAGGAAGCGCTTGAATCATTCAAGGAGGCGATGAAATTAATCGGCTTTACGAACCTGATTGTGACGGACTGGAAAACCCATGACCACAAGATTGCGTTCACGAGCCAGCTTTGTCATGTAATCGCATCCGCCCTTGTCGATTGTGCCGAAGACACACAGGTTACACAATTCGGAGGCGGAAGTTTTGAGGATTTGACGCGAATCGCACTGATAAATGCGCCTCTTTGGACAGAACTTTTCTGTTCTAACAAGGCTGAACTTATCGCCCATATCGAAAACTTCGAAAAATCCCTGGACAAACTGAAAAATCAGATTAAAACAGAAAATAAAGAAGAATTGTGTGCCACTTTGAGTGAAGTTCGAGAACGTCGTGCAATCATGGCCCAGTATATGAAGAAGAGGTAGAGACAAAAAAAAACGCCGCGTGCACCTTCCCTACCTGAAAAACTCCACTTTAGTACTAGTACCAATCACTTAAAAAGTTTGCAGCCTTAGAAAGGACATCCATAAGTATAGTAATAAAATTCCACAAACGAGACAAAGATATAAAAGATGAAATGGATAAAGCAGGAATCTTAAATGGCTATCTTTTGCATCCAGTTCATCTTTGTTTATTAACCGCGATGTTCGCAAATGTGAACAAGCAACTTCTACATCCCTAACATATTTGCGTACGCAAGCGTACGTGACGAGTTTCTTTTCAGAAACTCACGGACTTTTTACATCCCAAGCATGTTAAATTCTGCAAAGGAAATGTAGACGCTGTAGTTTTTTAGGTCGGTGACGGTCGATTGAGGATATTTTATCAGCACGGATTTTTTGCTCTGACTATAATACCATCCACTCTGGGCATTTTCCCATTCCTTTCGGTTGATAAAATGCTTCAGTTCGGTGTCCTCCAGTCGAACAAAGAAAGGGCATTTTTCACGGGCTATTACATCAAGCAAAATATTCTTCACGCTCGACTTGTAGTTTCCTTCAGCCGAAAATTCAATTTGAGTCTGTATTCCGCTTTTCAACGTGATTGAAGTTTTCTGAAACTCGCCCTTTTCGTAGCCGGTCGTAACGCCATCATCTTCATAAAGCGTGAAGTCGCTCGTCGTTTCGGATGAAATATCGCAGGCACAAAGCAGATGCAAATCAGTTACGCTTTCGGTCGCAAGATTAAACATCTGGTTATCGGCAAGAGGAATTATCGCACCTGCTTTCACGAAAAGAGGCACATCGCCAAGTCCGACTGGAATTTCATACTCACATCCGCCTTCATATTCTGAACGCTTCCAAAAATCGTACCATTTTGTCGTTTTTTCGCCGCACGCTGCATTGTTCGGCAAATAGAACTTTCGAGTTTTTGCGCCCTGTTCAATCACAGGAGCTACATAAAGCGAATCGCCCATCATAAATTCTGTGAAAGTTTCCAAAACCTTTTCATCATTCTGGAAAGCAAGGCACAAAGGCTCCCAAATCGACTCACCCTTGATATGCGCACGATAAGCAAGAGAATACATGTACGGAAAAAGGGCATACCTGAACTGAATAGCATCCAGGATATACTTTGTACAATCAGAATACATCCACGGCTCGGTCACGGTATTGTCGGTGTTCACGGAATGAATCGAAAAACGGCTCTGGAAAATGCCGTTCTGAACCCATCGCACGAAAAGTTCTGCATCAGGGCTCGGTCCGTAAAAACCGCCGATATCGCAGCCGTAGTTTGAAACTCCGCAAAGAGCCATTCCCAAAATCGTGGACATGTTGAATTTAAGTGTATCCCAGCCAGTGCGGTTGTCGCCAGCCCAAGTCTGAGCCACAGTCTGAATGCCTGAATGTCCTGAACGGCACACGATAAAAGGGCGAACATCAGGATTTTTTTTGGCAACGGCATCTTCTGTTACATAGCACATCAAATTTGACATAACTGCCTTGAGGTCTCCGATTTTTCCGCCAATTCCTTCGTAATCGCAAACAGAATCCTTGTCGACAAGGCTATCGTATTCGCAGTTATCATTCCAAACCGAAGTCGTTCCGTAATCCAGGACGTTTTCCGTAAGCAATTTTTTCCATTCTTCACGAACTTTCGGATTCGTAAAATCCACGAAAGCTCCCTTGCCGCCCCACCAGGTTCCGACAGCAGGCGCATTTTTTGCATTTTTTCCGACCGATTTTTCTTCCGCAAGGGCATCTTCGGACGGATGGACGAACAAATCTTTGTGAATGAAGTTTTCCATATAAGGATGGCAAAGCAAAATACCAGGCTTTACATTCGGACTGACCGTAATTCCCCGCTTTTCCATTTGCACAAAAAAATCTTTAGGATTCTTAAAACGTTCCTTATTCCATGTAAACACGCATCGCTTTTCACCTTCACAAGTTTTTTGTGAAGTATAGCCTGAAGAAAGCTGGAAGCCATCAATCGGAATTTGTTCTGTCTTGGCAGTATCGATAAATTTGATAATTTCGTCATCGCAGTCTTTCGGCAATTCTGAATAGTACATCGAAGAACCAAGATAACCAAAAGCACTTTTCGGCAAAAGGGCAGATTTTCCGGTAAGGTCGGTGTAACGCTGGACGACCTGACGAATCGTAGGTCCTGCTATAAAAAACAAGTCGATGTCGCCGCTATCAACTCTGTAGCGAGAATGATGAGGCCAGTAATTGCTATGCTCTCGCCCTGTGTCAAAATCACATTCGGCGGTGTTATGATAAAAATATCCCGTTGCAATGGAAGAAAAATTCGTTCCTACTCTATTTTTCTGCAATCTGATATAGAAAGGAATGTGTTTATAAAGAGAATCCGATTTTGCAGGATTGTAGCCCATCGTATCTTTCGGGCTCATCGACATTGAAGTTTCAGCCTTGTTGAGTTCGCCTGTTTTTTCACCGAAGCCGTAAAAACAATCGGTCTGGGAAATTTCGCTTGTATGAATACGACGGTGATTTGAATCTTCCATGTAGGCAAGATCCGGGATATCGCTGTGCAAAAGATTTCCGTCAAGGTCAAAGATTTTGATTACGAAAGGATTTTTCTGAATCTGGACTCGCAGTTTCTCGCCCTGAATTACGGTTTTATCGCTGTCGTCGCTGGTAATTTTGGATGATGCAACCTGAACTCGCGTACGCTTGTTGCCAAAAAATGAATCAAGTTTATCTTCCCAAGCCGTAAGCCGAAGCGAATACGATGCTTCCCGAAAGTTTCCGCCAGTAACGTCGTCGACGAGTCCGTTTTTTCCGCCTTTAGCGCAGTCAAATCCGGCGCGAATTCTGACGATATCATCCGTCAAAAACCAAATTCTTAGCGGAATGCAGTTTGTCGCAATTTCATAATATTTTCCAAAACCGTCATTTTTTTCTGTCAATTCTTTTGCATATCTTATAATTTTCATAAGTTTTTACCTCATTCCGATTGTCATTTTTTTGTATTTTCAATGAGCGCTTTGGATAATTTCAAACTCATTTACGATGCGACACTACAAGTTGTCCACTTCTTCCAGCCAAATTCTCGCTGTCGCATCGGATGGCATTCTCCAGTCCCCACGAGGCGAAAGATTTATCGTTCCGACCTTTGCACCGTCCGGCATGCAACTTCGCTTGAACTGCTGGCTAAAAAATCGTCTGTAAAAAGTCTTGAGCCATTTTTTCATGGTTTCTTCATCGTATTTTTTTGCCAACGCCGAATTCTTTGCAAGAAAAAGTATTTTTGCAGGAGAAAAACCGAATCTCAAAAGGTAATAGAGGTAAAAATCATGAAGTTCGTAAGGTCCGACCAAATCTTCTGTTTTCTGAGAAATCTTTCCGTCTTCGGCTGGAAGAAGTTCAGGACTTACAGGAGTATCAAGTATGTCACGAAGGACCGATGAGAATCGCTTAAAGCCCTTTTCTTCACCATCATCGGCAAACCATTCAACAAGATATCGCACGAGTGTTTTCGGTACAGAAGAATTTACGCCGTACATCGACATATGATCTCCATTGTATGTGCACCATCCAAGAGCAAGTTCAGAAAGATCGCCCGTCCCGATTACAATTCCGTTGGTTTTGTTAGCATAATCCATCAGCACCTGAGTTCGCTCGCGTGCCTGACAGTTTTCGTAAGTTACATCATGAACATTTTCGTCCTGACCGATATCCTTCATGTGCAATCTAACGCTTTCTGCAATTCTCACCTCTTTCAAAGTTGCTCCGCACTCTTTTGCAAGAGCACAAGCGTTATTGTAGGTTCTATCCGTAGTTCCAAAGCAAGGCATCGTAATTGCGGTAATCTTACTTCTATCTATTTTGCACATATCAAAAGCACAGCAAGTAACAAGAAGTGCAAGCGTAGAATCAAGTCCACCCGAAAGACCGATAACAGCACTCTGGCAATTGATATGCCTAAGTCGTTTTGCAAGAGCCTGAGACTGAAGGGTAATTACTTCAAGACAGCGTTCAGAACGTGCAGCCTTATCTGACGGCACAAAAGGCTGAGATTGTACATGGCGACGAAGAGTTTTTACAGTCTTGTTAAAAGTCGAATAATTTATTTGTTTTAGAAAGTTGATTTCTCTTTTGAAATAATAAAAATCCTCGGATGAGCATTCATTGTTCACGCATACAGAAAAAGAAGTTGTCTTCCTTCTTTCCTGGGCGATTCGCTCAAAATCAACATCAGCATAAATCGTCTGTCCTGAAAAAAGCCGGCTTTCCGCAAGTAAACTTCCGTTTTCAGCAATCAGATTGTGACCTGCAAAAACCATATCCTGACTAGACTCCCCTTTTCCGGCATTTGCATAAAGATATGCGCTAAAAGTTCTTGCCGAGTGAGCCTTAACCAGATTGCGACGAAATTCAGCCTTACCGATGATTTCGTTACCAGCTGACAAGTTTGCAATTATAGTTGCCCCTGCAAGACAATGTCGAACAGAAGGAGGGACAGGCACCCAAAGATCTTCACAAAGTTCACAAGCGATTACAAGATCCGGGTTCTGGGTATCTTCAAACAAGACATTTTTTTCAAAGGGAACGTCGTAAAAACCTGCAAATTTTATATTTCGACACTGAGTCTTTCCGTCTACAAACGGAGTAAACTGACGGCGTTCATAAAATTCCCCGTAATTTGGAAGATAAGATTTAGGGCAAAGCGCAAGTAATTCTCCGTGAAGGATGACAGCCGCACAGTTGAAAACACCTTCAGACAAGGCAACAGGCAAACCGACAAAAATAAGACAGTTTCGAAGTTCACTTTCCGAAGTCTTTTTGATCAAAAACTCCAACGCAGCTTCTGCATTTTTCTGCAAAGAACGCTGAAAAAACAAATCCCCACAAGTATAACCTGTGATACAAAGTTCAGGAAACACAATGATTTCAGCGCCATTTTTTTGAGCCTCAAGCGCAGAGTCCAAAATCTTTTGCACATTGAAAATACAATCTGCAACTGCCAGTTCTGGCGAGCAACATGCACATCTTACAAATCCATAATTCATATTTTAAATAATATTACAGAAGCTCAAAAATTGCCACACATACAAGAAATAAAAAAACAAGTCCTACAAAAACAGTAAAAATCAATCTCATGGCTAACATATCGACCTCACTTTATGAATCCATGATATCACACAGATGTATCAACTGATGACACACTGAATAAAATATCTTGCATTTTTTCTACTTGAAATTTACAATTTCTGCCATGAGTAAAGAAAAAAAAAAGAATATCTGCGACTACATCTCTTGGAGAGGAGACCTTTCTTTTAAAAACGCTCCTTTCAATGAAGTTGATGCGATGATTTTTGCACAACTTTCTTATCTCCATATGGATGGAATTGCCAGCAACAACCTTGACGATGTAATCTCAATCAACGAACTTGCCCGAGAATTTATGGCAAGCCCTGACTTTGAAACCAGAAGCCACAATGGACCTTTCATAAACGCACAAACAGTTGACCTTTTAGAACTCGCATCACAGTCAGAACGATTCGGAAATTCAAAAATATGCTATTTCACTGATGATCTTGACTTAAAGCAGGAAAAACAGTTTTCGGCCTACACCGCAATTCTAGATGACGACACGATTTTCATCGCATTCCGCGGAACACATGAAGAAATCATCGGCTGGAAAGAAGACCTCAACATGGCCTTCGAGACGCCAGTCCCTGCACAACTCGAAAGCGTTAACTATCTTGAAAACGTTGCAAAGCATTTCAAAAACAAGGAGATAAGAATCGGAGGACACTCCAAAGGCGGAAACCTTGCCCTCTATGCAGCAGCTTTCTGTGACAAAGCAACAAAAAAACGCATAAAGATGGTTTATAATAACGATGGACAAGGATTTGAAAAATCAATTCTTGAATCAGAAGAATACAAAGAAATCACGGATAAAATTCAAACCGTACTTCCACATTCTTCTATGGTAGGAATTCTTTTGCCACATATCGGAAAAATCAGAATCGTCGAAAGCTCCAATTCAGATCTTATGCAACATGATGCTTTTTCTTGGCAGGTTTTAGGAAATGCATTCGTCACAGTTCCAAGCAGAACAAAACAAAGTCTCTATTTTGAAAAATCTGTCCAGAAATGGCTTAAAAACCTAGACACTGACAGAAAAAAAGAAGCTGTAAATACGCTTTTCGATATAATCTCGGTTTCTGGTGCAAATACATTGACTGAATTTCGAGAAAGTTTCTTGAAATCGTCACCTAAGATTCTGCACTATTTTAAAGAAGTTGATGAAAGAACCAAAAAGGACATCAACTCATTCTTGAAAATCTTTATAAGCTCAAAGGTGGTTTCAATTATTGATGACAAATTACCATGGGATAAATAAATTCACAGTCTCGGTACTCTCATTTCTCATCATTTTGCTCGCCATGACATCATGTTCAACCGTGCCGCAAAAAGAAAATGACGAGTTTTTCCATCATGATGAAAAATTACAACTTGAAAAAAGGAACTATGACATGGACATAATAGATTACATTAATTGGCGAGGCGACCTTACTTTTGAACAAGACCCTCTTAACGAAATTGATGCTCTGATTTTCGCACAACTTTCTTACGTTCAGCTAAAAAATATCGCACCATCAACGATAAGCGAACATAAAACGATCGAGCAAATTTGCAAAGATTTTGAATCCTCCCCAGATTTTGAAACGCGCAAAGATACGGGACCTCTAATCAACACTGATACGAACATACTCTTAAAAGTCGCAGCAAAGTCAAACCGATTCAAGAACATTCCAATTTGTAACTTTGTACACGAAGTCAACGAAGAAAAAGGCATTCAATTTGCCGCATACACTGCCCTTTTGCCAAAAAACCATATCCTTATAGCCTACGAAGGAACATACGTTGAGGCAGTAGGATGGAAAGAAGACTTTTCAATGGCATATGAATATCCAGTTCCTGCCCAAGTAAGAAGTTCCGAATACGCAGATTACATTGCAGACAATTTTGATGGAGTAATTACACTTTGCGGCCACTCAAAAGGAGGCAATCTTGCAGCCTACGCAATTGCAAACTGCAACAGCAAAACACAGGCCAGAATTGACAAGGCCTACAGTTTTGACGGACAGGGATTCCAAAAAGAAGTGATAAAAAAAGGCATCTTCAAAGATACCGAAAAAAGAATCGAAAATTATAATCCTCAAGACTCAGTAATAGGACAGTTGCTACACAAAGTTGGCAATGTACACATCATACACAGCTATACGCGAAAAAAGATGTGGCAACACGACCCATTTACATGGAATGTAATCGGAAAACAATTCGTTCGTGAGGAAAAATTTTCCAAGTATAGTCAGAAAATCAACCATGAAATGAACAACCTCATCGACAGTTTAAATACAGAAGAGAGGAAAGATCTTATCGACGGAATATTTGACATTTTCGACGTTGCTGAGGCATACACCCTCCAGGACTTTCAGGAAAAGGCCCCAAAAAAGATGCCGGAAATTCTAGAATACATCAGCAATCTGGAGTCAAAAACAAAGGAAAACCTGCGCCGCTTTATAAAGATTTTTATATAAAAAGTCTAATACATCCAATTTATTAATTAACTATTTAATTTAATTAATAGTTTTCTTATTTTACAATTTGGAGATTTTTTGGTGAATCAATCTAAACACTTGCTATATAAAAAAATAAGTATAAATTATTTGTTTCTATATACAGTATTATTTGTAAAATATACTAAGATATTTATTATTTAATTTGACTTATAAAATTTACGATTGATAATTAAAAACAAGAGAAGATGTAATAAGAAAAAGTAGGAGGAAAACAAAAATGTTAAAGAAAATTTCTTATGGGTTATTAATTGCTGTATTGGCTCTTGCGTTGTTTAGCTGTGGCGACGTGAGAAACTTGAATTCTCGAAGCACTGTATCTTTCAGGACTTCTCCAGATCTTTTCAAGTATGTAATGGCTAATTACAACGGAAACGCTGACGACGGTCTGTTGGGAACATGGATTGCTTTGCAGCGAACAGACGAAGATCAGCCTATCAGTATTGCTGAGGCTATCTTGAAAGATGAAAACGGTAAAAAGAAACCAGTTTACCTCGTTGCACTTTCAGGAACAGAGCTTGTTTACGGTCAGTCAACTGGCGTAATCACAGACCTTCTTTCAGGATTCTGTCTTAACAGCCCTTATCTTCGAAACGTTGTAAATGCAATCAAAAACACTGTTCCAAAAGGATCAAATGTGGTTTTGACGGGACATAGTTTAGGTGGAATGATAGCTCAGCAGGTTGCTGCAGACTCATCAATCAAATCTGACTACAATGTATTGAACACAATTACATTCGGATCACCATTGCTTGCTGCAGGTTCACGTGAAGGAACAACAAAACGATTGGGAGATACTTCCGACATCGTTCCATATTTGAGTGGAAGTTTGTTCAACAACACAATTTGGGCAATCATGGGATTGAACAGAGAAAATGGTGGATACGGATTGGATTTCCTTTCTGCACATAACAAGAGTTATGAACGCGATAATGTTTGGGGCAAATATGATGCTCTCGGATATAAGAAAGGTAAAGCTTCAATTACAGTTTATTTGGACAGTATCCAGTATTTCGAAAATCCATTCTTTCTTTAATCTAAATTAAAGAGGTTGGATAAAAACAAAGGCGTGTGCAGAAAATGTGCACACGCTTTTTTTATACAAAGTAAATTTTACAATTTATACGTACATTCAATAACATTTAATAAAAAAAAAGCTTTTTTTTATTACTGATTTTCTTTGGAAGCCTGCTTTTTTAAAGTTTGGCTTCTTTTTCCTTTTTTTTTTGACTATTAGAGACATCAGTATACAAGCCTTTTCTATCCTAGTTTAATTTCCCTGAAGTTTACCAACCAATTTCCCCGATAGTCCAATCAACATTAACAGAACTAAATCCATCAACAGTAACGACATAATATCCGCCACCTGCAGCACTCGAAACAATTTTCACATTTCGATAATACACACTACCTGGATACCAAGCATTTGTAGATGTCATTGTTCCGTCCATGTACCCACTTCTAGATGAAACACTTGTTATATGAGTATCAGTATTTCCATTCAAATAAAAATTGAACATATAATTTCCATCGCCATCAATGCTCCTAAAATCAGCATAATCGGTATATGTCATATAAATCGGAATATTTCCGCTGAGGGCTCCAGAAACAGCAGCTGAAGCATCGTAAAGACATCCACCATTAAGATCTCCAACACAAAAATCTTTACTTGTACTACCAATAGGAAGTTTTTTCTGGCTACGAATAATTGTCTTATTATATTCAATCAAATATTGTTCAGGCGTCAAAGCTCCGTAACCCCAATTTGGTTCAGAATAATTAGTTCCCTTTCCAAGGCTATTTAAGGCAAGGACCTTATAAAAGTAAGGAGTATAAACTTTAGCAGCAGAGTTATCATCGATATATTCAGTCTTAGAAGCATCAAGAGGAGTGCTAGTAAGTTTTACATATCCACTGTCTCTTTTTGTAGAACGATATACTTCATAATAGCACGTTGAATCATCAGAAGACTGCCATGTGATTTTTATAGGCAAAATCCCGTTGCTATTACCAGAATATGAGCCACCCACATTTTTTGCCCTTGTAGCTACAACATTACAAGCCGCTTTCGGAGAAGGAGCAGCGACTTCACTTTCACAAGATTCCAGAGTTCCGTTTATTGTCACAATCTTTATAAAATTGCAATCAGTGACAGAATCTGTATCACATTCGGCATATCCAGTAGTAGAATTGATTGAAAATTCCGAACTAGACATTTCTTTGAACGGCTCGAAAGTTATATTATCATTTGATGAAAGAATCCTATAAGAATACTCATTAGTATAGTCACCACCCAAATTTTTATC
>JAQYSN010000201.1 GCA_028725265.1 Spirochaetales bacterium
CGCAAAAATAACCAGAATTTGCCTGGTATGGGCGGAATTTTCAATCACATCAATTGCAATTTGTATGCCTACGGAGCAAATAATCCGGTACACTATATAGACCCTGATGGAAACCAGTCATTGCCATGCATTTCTCCTAGAGAATTTTTCAGTTTTATCTGTAAAAACGATCCTACTGCAAAAGCCGTTATGACGGCAGGAAAGGCAGCCGAAGGAGATCCCGTCGCTCAGCAGTTGATGAAAGAAGCTAGTGCTGCTGCTGGGAAAGAAATGGCTGCGAATGGGCTTGAGGCGACGGCTAATGCTGCAGAAGTTATAGGGGATGCGGCAGATGATTTGGCAATAGCCGCTTCCTTTGTTGAGCCAGAAGTAGCTGCCAAATTGGGGCTAATAGCAGATGTTGCAGGAGGAACAGAGGTCGCAGCTCGGGCAGGAAAAGCCGCAATTACAGGTGACAAACAGGATTTAGACAAAGCTAAAGACGCAGTACTCAAAAAGGGGGAAAGTTTTTTTATAGGACGATTTGTCGGTAAAAAGACAAATGATACCGTCGGTTGTCTTAGTGGTAAAGCCTATGAAAAAGTAATCGATAAAGTCTCAGAACATCGTGAACAACAGGATGAATAGAATTGATACTAGATTTTTTTATTATTCTGGAAATCATATTATTTTTTGTAGTATTTTTTACCAAATATAAAATACTTGCAATTCCGTTGTTTATAATAGGTTTGCTGACTAATAGTTTTGAGATATGGAAAATGAAAAAAAATAACAATATTAATTTGTGGCAGTTGGGACGGTGTATAGGTTGCCTTTTAATAGAATTTATACTTTTTTTAAATTGTTTTTTTAATTTTTGGAATTAACATCCAGCCCCCACCCCTACATCTAGTGTTTTTTGGGTGGAGTGAAACAACAGGATTTAGTCCTACAAATAGGGATTTGTAGGACTAAGGGGTATTTCGGGCAAAAATGGGCCTGAAAATTGGTAAAAACTGCCTCTTTCAGGCAGATATTTTGAAAAAAAAGGAAATAACGTTGAAGACAAACGTAATTTACAAAGAAAATTCTTCTCAGGAAGCAAAATTCAGGCCGTATATCAGCCGTGTTCCGACAAATTGCAATTTGTATGCCTACGGAGCAAATAATCCGGTACACTATATAGACCCTACAGGGATGTTCAACTTTGAAACAAATACAATTGAAGAAGGTGATACGCTTTCAAAAATTGCAGACGACTATAATTCAAAAAACGGAACAAATGTAACAGCTGAAGATATTGCAAAGGCGAATAATATAAATGATCCAAATAAAATTTATTCTGGAAATAGTTTGGATTTTTCAAGCTTCGATAGTTCATCCACAAAAATAGGTCAAAGTATCACTGATATCGCATCATATTCTAAAGCTGCCAATATTACGATTGGAATTGCTGAAATTCTTTTAGGTTGTTCACTTTATATTGGTTCAACATATGCAGCTGCTGGAATTGAAGTAGGTTCTTCTGGTACGGCATCATATTTTGCGGGGATGTCGATTGTTGAAGGTTATGCATCAGGTGCATTATTGGTTGGATATGGAATCAGTCGATTAGCTGGTACTAATAATCACCCTTTTACAGAAGATATAACAAATACGTTTGTTCCTCATGAAGTTGATATTGCAACAAATATTGATAGTTATACAAAGAAAAGGGAATAACAAAATGAAAGATGGCGGAGCAATAATACTGATTGTTTTTGGTTTGATAACATCTTTACAGTTTATTACATTAACAATAATTCAGCCATTTTTGAAAAATAAAAATGGAGAAAATGTAAGATATTGTAAATGGAAGATTGTTTTAAGCCTTTGCTACTTTTTATGTTTTTTTGTTATGTTTATATTGGATATTTTGGGGTTCTTTACCCTTTCTTGATACCCTCCCCACGCTACATCTAGTGTTTTTGGGGCGGAGTGAAACAACAGGATTTAGTCCTACAAATAGGGATTTGTAGGACTAAGGGGTATTTCGGGCAAAAATGGGCCTGAAAATTGGTAAAAACTGACTAAAATCTGCCTCTTTCAGACAGATATTTTGAAAAAAAAGGAAATAACGTTGAAGACAAACGTAATTTACAAAGAAAATTCTTCTCAGGAAGCAAAATTCAGACCGTATTTCAGCCGTTGTCCTACAAATTGCAATTTGTATGCCTACGGAGCAAATAATCCGGTACACTATATAGACCCTACAGGGATGTTCAATAAAGAACAATTTGCCAGCGGAGCAATTCAGGCATCTTGTGGACTTCTTGAAGTAATTGGAGGTGCTATGGCCGAGGGTGTTACTGTAGGAGTATCAACTTTTGCCATTGTCGACGGTGCTTACAACATGAGTGATGGTTTTGCATCCATGTGTTATGCAACCCAAGATATCGAATATGAAGGTGCCATTTCAGAAGGAGCTCAGATACTAGCCCAAAAACTTGGTGCAACAGAGGAGCAGGCAGATCTTATAGGAGCTATCGCGAATACAGTAGACAGCGTAGTCGATACCATTGTAACTAGCGGAGTTTCGATTTCAGGAGAATCAAATTCAATAAATTCCATTGTAAAAGGGAGTAAAATTGGAAACAAGGCAAAGAAAGTTTTGGATACAATAAATAATGTTTTAGGAGTTGAATCCACAGGAGATTCTGTTTCTAAGGTTTTATCGGAAGTGAAAGATTATTTTAAGCAAGAACATAAAGAAAGCATTGAAGAGGAAAACTGACGAATGAAATCTGGCACAAAAAACATTTTAATACAAATGTTTTTTTTAGCGGGAATTCCCTTAGCAGGGGTATTGGTTGCTGTTATTATTCATGACATTTTTTATATGTTCATGTTTTGGATATTGGGATGGTTTTCATTAAGTATTTTTTTCTTTAATGGGAAAGTATACAATAAGGGGCAATGGTTTGGGAAAAAATTTTGTATTCCAATGGGAATCAATTTTTTAATTCTTTCATTTCTAATCATCATTGTTTCAATGAAAGAATGTCCTAGTTACTACAGTTTTATACCAAAAAGATTATATGATTATTTATGTAATAATAAATTAATTTCAAAATTGATTTCTCTATTTTGGAATTAACCCTTCACCCCCCCCCCACCCCTACATCTAGTGTTTTTGGGGCGGTGGAAACAACAAAAAATAACTCCTACAAATAGAGATTTGTGGGAATTTGGGGAAAGACAAATAAAATTTACTTGATATTTTTGCATCTGTATGCAAAAATATCAAGTAAAGAGATAGTATGGTTATAAAGCGTGATTTATATTTAAATAAATTAATTTCTAAAAGGCAGAATGGCAGAATAAAAGTCATCACTGGACTTCGCCGGTGCGGAAAGTCATATCTGCTTTTCAATCTGTTCAAGGATCATCTTTTGCAGGAAGGAACGGACCCGTCCCATATTATTGAAATTCAATTTGATGACTTTGCGTTCAAGAAATATCACAAGGCTGACGAAGCCTATTCTTTTGTGAAAAATCAGATTAAGGATTCAGCCCAGTACTATATCTTATTGGATGAAGTACAGCTTTTGGAAGAATTCGAAGATGTGCTCAATGGATTTCTGCATATTCCCAACGCAGATGTTTTTGTGACGGGCAGTAACGCAAAATTTTTATCCAAGGATATCATCACTGAATTTCGCGGACGTGGAGATGAAATCCATATCAATCCGCTTTCATTTTCAGAATTCATGAGCGTTTATCCAGGTTCTGTTCAGAAAGGATGGAAAGAATACATCACTTATGGCGGACTTCCGGCCGTGGTTTTATTGAATAACAGTCAGGAAAAAGCAGAGTACCTGAAAAATATTTTTGAAGAAACCTACATTAGTGATATTGTCGATCGCAATAAAGTAAAAAACTCAGGAGATCTTGAGGAACTAATAAATATAATTTCTTCCAGTATTGGTTCATTGACTAATCCTAGAAAAATTTCAAATACTTTTACTAGCCATGGAAGAAAAATCAGTCAAGAGACCGTAAAAAAATACCTTGAATATCTGAATGACTCATTTTTAGTTTCTGCAAGCTATCGTTATGACATAAAGGGTAAAAACTATATCGAAACGCCGCTTAAATATTATTTTTCTGACATCGGATTGCGAAATGCCAGGTTGAATTTCCGACAGATGGAAGAAACTCATATCATGGAAAATATCATTTACAATGAACTGGTCGGACGAGACTGCAATGTTGATGTGGGAGTCGTTCAGATAAGTGAGCGAGACGAGCACGGAAAATCAAAGCGGATACAGTACGAAATTGATTTTGTAGTAAACAAAGGTTTTAAGCGCTATTACGTTCAGTCTGCTTTTGCCTTGCCAGACAGAGAAAAGGTTTTGCAGGAAGAAAGGCCATTTTTGAAAATAAATGATTCCTTCAAGAAAATCATAGTAGAAAAATCTGACATCAATTCGTATTATACTGATGAAGGCATATTAGTCATCGGGCTTTATGATTTCCTCTTAGACAAAAATAGTTTAGAATTATAAATGGAATATGCGTGGCTTCGTTTCAAGTCATGCGTGTCCTCATAAAAAAACCCAAAACAGATTTTCTGTTTTGGGTTTTTTTGGGCCCACTTGGACTTGAACCAAGGACCAACGGGTTATGAGTCCGTAGCTCTAACCAACTGAGCTATAGGCCCGATGCTCTTTTATCATATCAAAAAAAAATGTGGTACGTCAAGAACTGCCAGGGCAAACGCCAGGGCTTCCGCATTATACATTTTTTACAACTTTTTCAAGGCATCCTTCGTGTTTATCGCAAAGCATTTGCTTTCCAGAAATAGACAGATTCTTTGCCTTTGTAAACTCAGAAAAATCAGTCTGTTTCAATATGTTTATG
>JAQYSN010000202.1 GCA_028725265.1 Spirochaetales bacterium
CTTTCTTCTGGTAGAGGATCTCTGTTCTGAGGCGGTCGGCATTTTACAACGTTGGCGATAAAACAATTCGTTGTTCTTGAAAGATTGATTGCGGAAAGCATTTTATCAAGAAGGTGGCCTGCTTCACCAACAAAAGGTAAACCTCTTTCGTCTTCATTTGCACCAGGACCTTCGCCGACGACAAGAACTGTCGGATTTTCAACGCCTTCGCCAAAAACGGTATTTCTCCTGGTTTTGCAAAGCTGACATCTAGTGCAGGTATCTACTTTTGATTTTAGAACTGAAAGAGTCATCGTGCTTTTTTCAATATGTGCATTTTCTTGAATACTTGAATCGTCATCATCAAAAAATTCAATCGGCTTGGAATTATTGTCGGAAAATCCCTGCAGGTAATTTGATGCACAGTTGAGTAAGTTATAAATCGATTCTTTTTCAGTTTTTGTCATGCTTGTAATTATAAATTAGAAAAGTTTTTTTGAAAAGCAGATGAAATACAGAAAGTATGGAGGCCTCTATGAATTTTTTTTATTTAAATAAATCTTTTTTCTTTGAAAAATTGAAAAGTAAGCGTTATCTGATGGAACTGGCAAAGATACTTTTGTAGGTGATGTTTTAGAGGTTACTTAAAAGAAGGGTATTTTGCAGACCTTACAATTTTCGATGAAGAAGAGTTGAAGAATACTGAGCCTGATCAAAGTAAAAGTTTTGGCATAAATTGGCATAAAGCGAGTTTTCATTAATGGAAAGCAGGTCTTAGTTGACGATAAACTTGATGAACAAACTCTTAAAACAAGCGGAAGTGCAATTTCGGTATAAAAAGTACTATTCTGAAAAATTCTCTTCGACGTAGTCTCTGACTAAAAATTTTACGATTTCACGTTCTTCAAAGGCCTTTTGGATAAGTTCATCAACTTTGAGTTCTTCATATAGTTTTTGAGCTGTTCCAAGAGGTGCTTTCAAAACCGGATGTTTCGGACTGAAAAGTACGCAACAATCTTCATAAGGTAAAATCGACGTTTCATAAGTACCGATGAATTTTGAAGTCTCCGTGATTTCTTCTTTGTCCATGCCTACAAGAGGGCGCAGTAGAGGAAGTTCTGCACAACTTTCTGTTACGGACATGTTTTCAAGGGTCTGGCTGGCGACTTGTCCTAAGCTTTCGCCTGTTATGATGCAGTTGGCTCGGATCCTTCTTGCAACAAGATTTGCACATTTCATCATGCACATCCTTAAAAGGAGGGTCGAGTAGCTTTCCGTAGAATAATGTTCATCGGCCATTGGAATTTCAGATGCGAGTTTTTTTATCCTCATTTGGACTTCTGTAAACGGAATTATGTTTATGTTTGTTTCGATTCCATATTTTCCAATTTGTTTACCCAGATCGATGACTTTTTGCTTGGCTTCTTCTGAAGTATATGGATAAGCGTGGAAATAACAGCAGTCGATTTTCATTCCTCTTCTCATCATTCGGTAACCGGCTACAGGACTGTCGATTCCGCCTGAAAGCAAAAGAAGTCCGCGATTGCTTGAGCCTACTGGAAGACCTCGGCAACCTTTTTCCGTGTTCGAATAGACAAAGCATTTTTCTCGTACTTCAACGTTGATTATAACGTCAGGATTGTGTACATCAACTTTCATCATTCCCGAATCGAAAATATCCTGGGCTGCTTCACAGCTAATTTCGTAAGAATTGAGAGGAAAAGATTTTTCACTTCGTCGCGATTCAATTTTGAATGATTTACACCCTTTTTGGACGGCGATTTTTGCTTCTTCCATACAGGCTTTTTTGATTGATTCTATGTTTTTTTCTGAAATACGTGCTTTTGCCCAACCTGTGATACCGATAAGATGCGAAAGCGTGAATTCTACGGCAGGACAACCTTCCTTATTACATTCGACGTACATCCTTCCGGCTCGTAAAGTGACTCTCGATTTGATTGATTCAAGGTAAAGCTGGACATTTTGGACAAGGCGTCTCTCGAAATCTTTGATGTTTCCGCCTTTTAATGTGAGTTCGCCGACTTTGGCTAAATATATATTCGTGTATTCCATAATCTGATACTAGCAAAAAATCCTTTAAATATCAAACATCTAGATGTTGAACCATTGTGCTGAGGTTTGGTCGGCCAATTGAATGATAACGACAAGGGGATTTTGAATGAAATTGTTGTAGTTGATTTTTTCCATGTCGGTTAAATCCGTGTAACCCATGTGTCTGCTGATAGCTTCAATAACGGTTCGGTTTGTAATCATCTGTGGAAAAATTTCGATAAATCTAAGAACAGATTCGTTTCCGTGACCGAGAGTGCGGTTTTCTTCTTTTGCAACAAAGTATGATTCGTATTTTACGTTTCCTGTAAAATCCTTGGATCTTCTTTGTTTTACAGCGTAAAAGCCCGCCTTGCATAAATCATGACAGATTGCGCTCAAGAAGATGTCTTTAATGTCAATTTCGTATTTATCTGAAAGTTCTGATGTTGAAAAATTTCGTAGAATTCCTGGAGTAAGGCATAATGATTGATAAAAAACCATTAGGGAGTGTGCCGCAAGTCCCCCAGCTTTGTTTCCGTGATACTTTGTTGAAGCAGGACTTGTGAAAAATTCATTGTTTTCCATCCATGAGATTAGAGCATCTTTTTCAGCTGTTTCAAGGATGTTTTCGCTCATCGTTATTATGCATTCTTTTACTTTTTCGCATTCAAAACTTCCGTCTGTTTTAATTGGCGAAATGGATGTGAAAATCGTTTTGAGATCTTCCGCTTTTTTTTCGATTTCTTCTAAATTTGTCATGAGTTCAATTTAAAATTAATAATACTCTTTGTCTATAGCAAGGCAAATGCATTATAAACTAATTGTAATTCATTTGCTCCATTGTCTATAGGCTGAAATATTGAATTTTGTACTATTTTTATAGTATAATTCTCCCCAAATATACTGCGGATTTTATATCCGTGTTAAGGAATGGGGATAAGATGCAGCTTTCAAAAATGCGAAACATCGGAATCATGGCACATATTGATGCCGGAAAAACTACGACTACGGAACGAATTCTTTACTACACAGGCAAAATACATAAAATTGGAGAAATTGATGATGGCGCTGCTACAATGGACTGGATGCAGCAGGAACAGGACAGGGGAATTACAATCCAGAGTGCCGCAACGACGACTTATTGGAAAGATTATCAGATAAATATAATTGATACGCCAGGCCACGTTGATTTTACTGCCGAAGTTGAACGCTCGTTGAGAGTTTTGGACGGTGCTGTTGCGATCCTTTGTGCTGTAGGTGGCGTTCAGCCACAGACTGAAACTGTTTGGAAGCAGGCTGATGAATATAATGTTCCTCGAATCTGCTTCGTAAATAAGATGGACCGAATGGGTGCTGACTTTTTTGGTGCAATGGATGATGTTCATGAAAAATTCGGCGCAACTCCTGTTGCCCTCCAGATTCCAATCGGAAAAGAAAATAATTTTGAAGGTATAATCGATCTTATTAAGATGAAAGAATATCGCTTTGATCCGAATGATGAAGGCGAAACGATAATCGAAAGCGAAATTGCCCCAACTCGTCTTGATGATGCTAAATTGTGGCGCGACAAGATGATTGATACCGTTGCAAGCTTTAATGATGAACTTGCAGAACTTTATCTTATGGGTGAAGAAATTTCTAACGAAAAACTAGTTTCTGAAATCAGACGAGGAACGATTGAGCGTGATTTTGTACCTTTCCTTTGTGGCTCTGCAAGAAAGAATACTGCTGTTCAGCCTTTGATTGATGCTGTTGTTGCATATCTTCCAAGTCCGGATGAAGTTCCGCCAGCAAAGGCTTTTCATGTTAAAAAAGAAACCGAAATCGAAATCCCTTGTAGTCCAAGCGGAACACCTTGCGGCCTTGTATTTAAAATTCAATATGATAAAGAAATGGGTTCGTTGTGCTACGTGAGGATGTATTCTGGCAAGATAAAAGCCGGTGAGCAGGTTTTCAATGTCGGAAAGAAAAAACGAGAGCGCGTGAACAGAATTCTTAGAATGCATTCGAATAAAAGTGAAGCAATGGACTGCGTTGAAGCAGGTGATATTGCTGTTTTTATCGGTCTTAAATTGGCTCAGACGGGTGATACTGTCGGCTCTGAAGGAATGCCCGTCTTGCTGGAAAATCTTCATTTCCCAGAGCCTGTTATTTCTGTTTCTATTGAGCCTGAAACTCTAAGCGACCGCGATAAATTAAAAGAAACTCTTGAAATCCTTTCAAAGGAAGATCCGACTTTTACATCGAAAGATGATGCAGAAACAGGACAGCTTATTATCAGCGGAATGGGAGAACTTCATCTTGATGTTCTTGTAACCAGAATGAAGGATGATTTTAAGGTAAATGCTCGTGTCGGCAATCCGCAGGTAACGTATCGAGAATCAATAACTTGTGCAAATGATCATACGGAAGTATTCGACAAGGTTATTGGTGGAAAACAGAACTATGCAAAAATTACATTGCATGTTGAACCTAATCAGAATTCAGGAAATACATATACATGCAACGTTAAAAAAGGTGATATTCCAGGCGAAATTTTCGATTCAATTCAAAGCGGAATTACGAATTCTTTTGGATCTGGAATACAGTATGGTTATCCTTGTTGCGATATTGCAGTTACAGTTACGAGCATAGAGTACGATCCTCTTACGGCTTCTACTTTTGCGTTTGAGGCTTGTGCCGTACAAGCTTTTGACGAAGCATGCCGAAAATCAGGACCGGAGCTTCTTGAACCTGTTATGAATGTTGATATTTTAAGCCCTGTTGAGTTTGTCGGAGATGCTATGAGCCTTGTAATCCAGAGGGGTGGAATAATTCAGAGCCAGGAATCAAAGCCTAGTACGGAAGTTATTCATGCGCAAAGTCCGATGGCTAAGATGTTCGGTTTTTCAACCAGCCTTCGCTCTGTAACTCAGGGAAGGGCAAGCTTCGGAATGGAATTCAGTCATTTCCAGATTAAACCAGGAGGATTAAATAATTTTTAATGCCTTGTTTTATTGAACCGATTGCTTCTGGTCCAAAACTTGTAATAAAAGGGGCTCGGGAGCATAACTTAAAGAATGTTGATTTGGAGATTCCTCGAAACAAACTTGTCGTCTTTTCTGGTCTTTCAGGAAGCGGCAAGAGTAGTCTTGCGTTCGATACGATTTTTGCTGAAGGTCAGCGCCGTTACATGGAAAGTCTTTCATCTTACGCACGACAGTTTTTGGGAACCATGGACAAGCCTGATGTCGATTTGATTGAAGGTTTGAGTCCTGCTATTTCTATTGAGCAAAAGTCAACGAATAAAAATCCTCGTTCAACTGTCGGAACAATCACTGAAATTTACGATTACTATAGGTTGCTTTATGCACGAGTCGGAAAGCCTCACTGTCCAAACTGTGGCAGGGAAATTCAGGAACAGTCTATAGACCAGATTGTCGATGTCATTATGAATTGGGATGATGGAACTAAAATTCAAATTTTATCTCCTGTAATCCGAGGGAAAAAGGGTGAGCACCAAAAAATAATCGATGATGCAAAGACAAGCGGTTTTGTCAGAGCTCGAATTGACGGCGTTATGGCAGATTTGGATGAAACGATAAAGCTTGATAAACAAAAAAAACATACGATTGAAATCGTTGTAGATAGAATAATTAAAAACTCTGATTCAAGAAGTCGTATTTCAGAATCAGTTGAGGCTGCCTTACAAAGTGCAAATGGCATCGTGCTTGTAAATCG
>JAQYSN010000203.1 GCA_028725265.1 Spirochaetales bacterium
CCGTCCATGCGCTAGGTTTAACAAACGGAGTTGCCAAGGCTGATATCAAGCTTACTTCAAAGGGCGCTATGATTGGAGAAATCGCTGCCCGTCTGTCGGGTGGTTACATGTCTGGCTGGACTTTTCCGTACGCTTCTGGCATAAACTTGACTCGACAAGCTCTTTTGATTGCTCTCGGTGAAAAAATTGAAATCGAAGAAAAAGATGTCGTGCCATCAAAAACATGTGCTGAAAGGGCCTGGCTTAGTATACCTGGAAAAATATCAGGCATCTATGGCTACGAGGACGTAAAGCAGATTTCTGAAATAAAGGACCTTCTTCCAAGGACTAAAGTGGGCGATGTTGTAAATTTTCCGACGAATAATGTCGAAAAGTGTGGAAACGTTATTTCACTTTCGGAAAATCGAGAAAAGGCTATTTCGATGGCAGAAAATGCAATTAGCAAAATCGTCGTTCGTCTTGAAAAAAACAATCCGACAACACAACAATTTTTGGATTCACCTCTGGATACAGTTTATCCGCCTTCAGCATATACGGATATGGAAAAGAATGAACGGGATTGGAATTACAGGACTGTTTCTGAATCAATTGAACTTTTCACGAAGATAATAGGAAAAGACGATTCGTTTGTAAAAGATTTTATTAAAACTCAAGTAAATTTCTATCGATATTTAAGTAGGGGAGGCATTCAAGGCATTCTTTACTTATACGATAGCCTGAATTGAGTTTTATGTTAAAAAAATTCAGTACTTTTTTTCTGATTCTGACTTTTACATTTTCGATTTTTGCTCTCACAAACCAGACTGTACCGGAAAACTACGTATCACTTGTTGAAAGTGCCGAGAAAATCAATGCAAAACTCTATTTTGATCCTCTGTCCTATTCGTGCACGCTCCAAAAAAACGGAAACGTCTATTCTTTCAGGATTGACGATGAAATAGCCGTGTTGAATTTTCGTCAGTTCAAGGCAATTGACCGTCCGATAAAAGTAGATAATGAAATTTTTGTTTCACAATCAATGATTGATGATGCCAATATTCTTTTTCTTCAGAAAAAAGTTGATGAAAATTTTAGAATTGGAGTCATCCTTATTGATCCTGGTCACGGCGGAAAAGACCCGGGAACAATCGGCAACGTCATTAAGGACGGTAAAAAGCAGCATCTTTACGAAAAAGATATCGTTTTGTCAGTTGGTAACGAGCTTGCTTCAATGCTCAGAATGAAATACCCGGATAAAAGAATTATCATGACTCGTTCGACGGACGTCTATCTTACGCTTGAACAACGAGTTGATATTGCAAACTCTGTAAAACTCGAAGAAAACGAAGCAGTAATCTATATTTCGATTCACGCAAATTCCTCTTTCAAAAGTGATGCAAGTGGATTCGAGGTTTGGTACCTTTCGCCAGGCTACAGACGAAATGTTATTGGCGAAAAAGATGTGGATGATGATTTAAGGCCCATTCTTAACTCAATGCTTGAAGAAGAATACACTACGGAAAGTATCCTTATGGCAAAATTTATCCATGACGGCCTTGATAAGCAAGTCGGTGCCGTTTCAAAAAGTCGAGGATTAAAGGCTGAAGAATGGTTTGTAGTACGAAATTCTTATATGCCGAGCGTTCTTGTCGAAGTTGGTTTCGTTTCTAATTCTGCCGAAGCTTATAATTTGTCAGATCCTTCATACTTGCACAAAATCAGCGTGGGGTTGTATAATGGAGTCGGTTCATTTGTAACCCATTTTGAGCAGTCACGAGGATTTACGACTTTCCAATGAAAAAATTTGATATTGATAAATACAAAATAATCAATACCGTAAACAGAAATGCATCTCGCATCAAGACAGGGACTTTTTTTATCTGCTTTGCTCTTTTTGTCGTTTACGCCTTTTCCATGATAATGTACTTAACAGGTGATTACACTTATCGAAAGACTTTTATGTTTGAAGGACTCGATAAAAAGGCTCTTTATGTCGAAAGTAGATATTTTCCGCGCGTAAAGAATGTCGATAAAATTCAGCTTTATGTTGAAGAACTCGTTTTGGGACCTATTGGTAATCGTTACAAGAATCTTTTCGAGCCTGGCACAAAGGTCGTTTCTTGCTTTGTTCGGGGAAGAGATCTTTACGTAGAACTCTCGCGCGACGCCCTTTTTCCTTCGGTTACTACATCAAATTTTGATGATTCTGTCAGGATTTTTGAAAAGAATATCTTACGAAATTTTCCAAAAATAAGTAAAATTCATCTATACATAGAGGGTAAAAAGGTAGGCGAGTTTTAACAAATGACAAAAAAAAATCATTGACAAAACGGTTTACATTGATATACTAAATTATAATAAGGCTTTAAAAAGTGTTTATAAGGAGTTTTGGATGAAAAAGACTTTCATTTTAGTGCTTATGGCGTTCTTTTTGGTAGGAACACTTGCATTTGCAGAAGAAGCAACATTGATTGATTTTACATTATTGGATGCTGATATCTGTGCAGATGATAATGGAAATGCCACACAGAATGGCCGAACAGTAATGGATTTTGGTGTT
>JAQYSN010000204.1 GCA_028725265.1 Spirochaetales bacterium
GGATCCAATCCCGAAATCGGTTCGTCAAGAATGAGTATTTCAGGATTATTTGCAAGTGCAAGTGCAAATGAAAGGCGTTGCCTGTATCCCTTGGAAAGAGTTTTTATTTTTTTGTCGACTACGTCTTGAAGTGAACAAAGCTTTAGGAGTCTTTGATAGTTTTGTTCTGTTTTATTTTTTGTATCAACTTCTCCATAAAACTTGCATGTGTTTTGCAAAAGTTCTGAAACATTCAGATCACCATTGAATTGGGCGTTTTCACTTACAAAACCGATTTTTCCTTTCAATAATGCGATTTTCTTTTCGGAATCATTTTGAAAATCTATTTTTTCACCATTTATTTCAATTGTACCGCCGGTAGGATAAAGCTGCATGCTGAGTATCTTGAGAAGCGTTGATTTTCCTGCTCCATTCAGACCTATGAGACCTGTAATTCTATTTTCTTCAAAGATGTAGCTAAAATTTTCAAGGGCAGTAACGTTCTTTTTATAAATTTTGGTCAGTGAATCTGCTTTTATCAAGGATTTTTCTCCCAATCAATCCTCATTTGGGATGTCAAAACTCATTCTGTCTTTTGAAAGAACCGTATCTGGGAAGATTTTCTGTGCTTCGTCGAGAAGAGGCTTTAAGTCGTAGTCGTTGTAGCGAGGACTATAGTGGATCAAAGCCAATTTTTTTACCTTTGCATCTCTTGCGATTGTTGCGGCTTGAGTCGAAGTCATATGCTTTTTTTCTTTTGCCTGATCCTCAAATTCTCTTGTGAACATTCCTTCGCAAAATAAAAGGTCGCTTCCCTGCACTTCTTTTGCAATTGAATCAAGATAAAGGGTATCCGTTACGTAGCTTATTTTTCTACCGTTTCTTTCTTTTCCCATAACCATATCTGGTGTTATGATTTTCCCGTCGCTTGATTCAACGCTTTCACCTTTTTAGAGTCGTGACCACAGCGGTCCGCAAGGAACGTTTAGTTGTCGTGCCTTATCAGGGTAAAATTCGCCCGGACGTGGGAGTTCTTCAAGGGTGTAACCTACACAAGTTTTTGTATGCTCGAGCGGAAAAGCCCTGACATAATAATCTTCACCTGAATGGACAATACAAGGTGCAGTGATTTCCTTCACGATGATTTCATAATTGATGTACATATCGAGGACTTTCCTGCTCGTTTCGATGTATTCGGCGATTTTTGGAGGTCCGTAAATGTAAAGCGGTTCTTTTCTGTCAACTTGTGAAGAAAGCATAAGGATTCCAGGCAGACCTGTAACGTGATCCGCATGAGTGTGCGAGACGAAAATCGCATTGATTTTTTTCCACTTGAGATTGAGTCTTTTCAGTGAAACTTGGGTTCCTTCTCCTCCATCAAAAAGAAAAAGATCTCCGTCTCGTCTTACCAGAACTGAAGTTAAGTGTCGGTATGGAAGTGGCATCATTCCGCCACAACCAAGTACAAAGGCTTCTAAGTTCATCTTACCTTCCTACAATTGCTTTCTTTATTTTTTTAAAATAAAAACTTCTCAATTTTTCAGCTGTTTTGTATGGCTTATACAACGGACTTGTTGCAATGTCGATGGAGCCAATTCTATGCGTGTTCTGACCTGAAAATCCTGTTTTGAACCGATAGAGACCGTACATCGGGTGAGTTTCGTCGTCACGAGGGGGCATTCCGTAAAAGTCATAGGTTTTCGAACCAAAATTTTTTGCATCTTTTATTGCCGTCCACTGTAACAAATAAGCAGGCATCAGATTTCGTTTTATGTTGCAACTTGCTCCATAAACATACGTTGCTTGATATGGCGTAAAAAGAGTGATGATTGCAGCAAGAGTATCGTTTTCATGTTTCGCAATGTAAAGACTAACCAATGGATTTGAACTTGAATTTTCTTTCTGTTTTTTTTCTGATAGTTCAAGAAGATCCTGGTAGTATTTTTTTGAGTGTATTGCGATTCCGTCTCGTTTGCTAGTTTCAAGATAAAGATCATAAAAAACATCGATATCTTGGCTTGAGCCTTTTTCGATTCTTACACCTTTCTTTTCGGCTAGATGGATATTGTATCTCCATTTGCTTTTCATTGCAGAAAGGAGTTCGTCCTCACTTTTTGAAAGGTCAAGAATCGTCGTGTCAGGAGGCTGAATGTCAACTGCATTTTTTTTGAGGAATTTGTATTTTGCATTTTTTCCCGTAAAAAAGTCTTTGACTGCCTTATCTCTTTCATCCGGATCATAAAACTCGTATGGAGGATCAAATCTGATGAGAATGGTGTTCTTTGGAAGTTCCTTTTTGATTGCTTTTGAGAAATCAATCAAAAGATTGAAATATTGATCGTCAGAGATTTTTTCGTTCGGTAGAGTAAAACCCATCCAAATTCCAAGCGGAACGTAAGCAATGTTAAAAAACTTTGCAAAGCGCCTCACGAGGATACTTACGTAAAAAGAGAAATCAGTTGATTCGCATTTTGCGTTAACCTTGTAAAGCATTTTTTTCCAGCCATGCATGCTTTTGAAATCTGCCCAAAAATCGGTCTGGAGATAATGCTGTGTTTTGTATGCGTCGTTGTCCTGCCGGTCAACTTTTTCAATCTGAAAAGAAAACATAAAACCTATCAGCCTACTTCACCGTTTACCGTAAAGGTCATATCGATTTCTTTTCCGTCACAAACAAGTGGCACGTCTTTTATGCAGACTTTCTTGTTCAAAACACGAATTTCTGTAGCAAAGAAGGTGTCAGCATCGATTTCTGTGGTTTTTTGCGCGTTTGGATCTGTTCCTTTTAGGACGACTTGTGTTCCAGGTTGTGCCCAAGGACATGTTAGAATTTCAACGCAATCCTTGCCTTCTGCATCTTTATAGTCAGCTGCAAGTAGCATTCCTCGGCTTTCAACTCCACGCATTTTTCGAGGTTTTAGGTTGTCGGCGATAACGACGTGCTTACCGAGAAGCTCATCTTCTTTTAGGTATGGGACAAGACCACTTTGAATAACCCTATCATTGCCAGTTCCGTCATCAAGGTGTTCAATGTAAAGTTTGTCGCTATCTGGATTTCTCTCTACGCTAATGATTTTAGCAACTTTGAGAACGATATTCTTATTGAAGTTTTCAATAAAATCTACAGAAGCCTTTTTTTCAACCTTTGGTTGTTCTTTCTTTTCGGCCTTTTTTCCTTCCTTTTTGTCGGCTCTTTCTGCCTGACTTCCGGCATATCGAGTCCTGTACTCGTTCATTGTTTTATCATCCATGGTTTTGAAGAAAATTTCGTTTCCTTCAACTGTAGAAAGTCCTTCGCAATTTCCAAGGTCATCCCATCCAAGGCATCCTTTTTCGGCAGGATGTCCAATTCTTGAATTGACAGGTTTTTTGCCGAAGAATGAAAGAACTTTTTCTGCGTACTGAGGCATATAAGGATGGCACATAATCATAAGGTCTTTGATTACGTAGCAGAGGTTGAAAATCAAGTTTGCACATTTTTCAGGGTCTGTGTTTCTCGTCTTCCAAGGTTCTCCATCTTGAAAGTATTTGTTTGCAATTGATGATATTGCAAAAATTTCGTGGAAGGCATCTTTTAGTTCTGCCCATTCGAGTTTATCAGTAACGTTTTTTTCACCTTGTTTAATCTGATTCCAAAGGTTTTCGTCGATTTTGCCTGCAGGAATTTTTCCGTCGAAATATCTGGAAACGAACGTTAATGTTCTGTTTACGAGATTTCCGAGGTTTCCGATGAGTTCAGAATTGAGTTTATCCTGAAAGTCCTTCCACATAAACTGAGTATCTGATTTTTCAGGTCGGTTGTAGAATGAGTAGAATCTCCATGCATCAGCTGGAATTCCGCTTTCTTTTGCATCGCTTCCGAAAACGCCAACTCCTTTTGATTTACTGAACTTGCCATCCTCATAGTTTAAGTATTCCGTAGAACTCATGTGATAGAGTTTTGTCCAATTCTTACCAGAGCCAATAAGGGTCGAAGGGAAAATAACTGTGTGGAAAGGAATATTATCTTTACCGATGAATTGGAAAAGTTCAACTGGAATTTTTGCGTTTTTAGCATTAGATTCTTCTGGTAACCACCAAGCCTTCCAGTCGATTTCTGGGTCATTGAGCTTGTCTGTCAAGGCTTTCGTGATTGAAATATATCCGATTGGAGCATCGAACCAAACGTAGAAAACTTTGTTTTCATAACCAGGTTTTGGAACTGGAATACCCCATTTCAAGTCACGTGTGATGGCTCTTTCTTGAAGACCGTCACGAATCCAGCTTTGTGTCATCTGAATTGAGTTTTTAGACCACTGTCCTTCTTCAGAAGCTTTATTCATCCAAGGACCATATTCTTTCTGGATTGCCGGTAAATCAATGTAAAGGTGCTTAGTTTCTTTTGGTGAAGGTGTTTCACCGCATGTAGAACATCTTGGATTGATGAGTTCTGTAGGATCAAGTAGTTTTCCGCAATTTTCACACTGATCTCCACGTGCACTATCATAACCGCAATTCGGACATGTTCCCAAAACGTAGCGATCTGCAAGAAACCTGTTGCATTTTGAGCAGAAAAGCTGTTTAGAAGTATGTTCTTTTATGAAACCTCGTCTATCAAGGTCTAGAAACAAGCTTTGTGTGATTTCTGTTTGCTGTGGTGTAGAAGTTCGTCCAAAATGGTCAAAAGAAATATCGAACCATTTGTATATATCTTTATGAATTGCATGATAGTAGTCGCAAAGTTCCCGAGGAGTTTTTCCTTCTTGAAGAGCCTTTGTTTCGGTTGCAGTTCCATATTCATCGGTACCGCAAACATACATTGTTTCATAGCCACGACTTCTGCAAAAACGTGCGAATACGTCTGCTGAAAGAACCTGTAAAAGGTTTCCAAGATGTGGAATATTGTTTACATAAGGTAATGCTGATGTGATTAATCGTCTATTCATACCTTACATTATAGATTTTTCTTACGTTTTAATCAATCTACGTTTTTTTTAGGTTTTGATGTGCTTTTTTTGACTGATTTTTTTTGAGGCACGATACCCAAAAAGATAGTCTTTTCAAATTCGTATGACGGCGGAATGTCAATCTTCCAGAAAAAGCAGTTTGTTGTGGCTTGATAGCGTTTTTCGGTTTTTCCGTTTACAGGGCGTGTGATGTAAAGCGGCTGAATGCAAACGCCAGCCTCCTCGTTGGATTCAAAAACGAAACGATTTTTTTCGTCCAAATCTGAAAATTGCAAAAGCGAAACGTTGTTTTCAGCCGTGAAGCTTGAATCTGCATCGACTTTCTGTTTTGTTTCACCTGATATGATTTCAATCAAGAGTGTATTATCATCAGTTCCCGAAAAGCAAAGGTTGGATTCGATTGCAAAATAGCATTTTAGGGGTA
>JAQYSN010000205.1 GCA_028725265.1 Spirochaetales bacterium
GAAGGTTCTACTTCACCTTTCGAATTTGCTAACCTTTCAAAAGCCGAAATCATGTACTTCTTTGACTGGAACTCTTTAGTTTTGAGCGCAAACGCAATTTACGTAACAGACAAGTTCACAACAATCACCGAGACAGATGCCACAATCGATTCAATGGCTTACAATGCAATGTTTAAAACAGGTGTTTCAACGGCCGCTAAATTCATCGATGTAATCAAACTTTCGCTCGGTTTGGACGCAATTTTTGATTCAGACTTTGCTTATACCGGTCTTCAGTATAATATTTCATTCATCTATCAGATTTTGGATGACTTGCAGCTAAACATCTATGCCGCACAGTTCTTTTACAATAACACACCAATTTCAGATTCGTACTTGACCGCTAAAGTTTCTATACGAATTGCATTCTACACTCAAGGAGAAAGTTATGAAAAAATTGATCGTTGTACTTTCACTTTTAAGCACACTTTTTGCAACGTCATTTGCACAGGGCATGACTGCTACAGTTTTGACTGTTGTAGGTAAAGTAGAAAGACAAAGCGGCGATTCATGGATTCCGCTTTCCGTAGGCGATAAGCTTACGACAGGCTCGCTTGTTTCAACAGGCTTCAAATCAAGCGCTACAATCAAATTTGACGGATCAGTTCTTGAACTGGCTCCTCTTTCACGACTTACGCTTTCTCAGCTTGCCGAGCAGGAAGGTTCACGTGATTCAAGCGTTTATCTTGATGCTGGAAAAATCAATGCAAACATCAAGTCATCAGATAATAAACGAGTTAATTTTAGGGTAAATACTCCGGTTGCAACCGCTTCCGTTCGAGGTACTGCCGGAGAAATTGACGTTTTCGGTTCAGTAAAGAGTACAGATAGTGTTTGGTCAGTTCAGGCTGTAAACTCAAAAGGAGAAACAGTAGGAAATGTTGTGCCTGTTTCAAAAGGAATGACAACTCAAGTTACAGAGACAGGAACTGTTGAAAACACAGTTAGCAAAACATTGTCATCAAGTTCTGCTAGCACAGTACTTTTCGAGGCAGTTGCTGCTGATTCAAGTGACTTTGTTGCTACAACAAGCTTTGTTTCAGATTCAATCAAGGCCGAAGCAGACACTGGTTCCTCAGCACCTTCTGCACCTGCAACTGGAACACTTAGCATATCAATTACTATCGAATAATTATATAGGGGAAATTATGGCAATTAATTGTGGTATCGTTGGCCTTCCGAACGTAGGAAAGTCTACTATTTTTTCAGCTTTGACTTCTGCTCCAGCAGAAGCCGCTAACTATCCGTTCTGCACAATAAACCCTAACATCGGAATTGTAGATTTGCCGGATTCTCGATTAGATTTTTTGGCAAGAACGTTTCAACCACAGCGAAAAATTCCAGCAACAGTTGAATTTGTTGATATCGCTGGCCTTGTAAAAGGTGCCTCGAAAGGCGAAGGTTTGGGAAATCAGTTTTTAGGACACATCCGAGAAGTAGGTGTTATAGCACATGTTGTTCGATGTTTCGAAGATGCTGATATCGTCCACGTAAACAACAAAATCGATCCTGCTGATGATATCGCAACAATCAACATGGAGCTGGCTTTTGCTGATTTGGACACGGTTGAAAAACGCCTCGAAAAAGCTCAGCGAAATGCCCGCGTAATGGGAAAAGACGAACAGAAAAAGGCAGCCGTCGTAATCAGTGCAATTGAAAAAATCAAACCGCTTTTGGAAAACGGAGAAGGTGCACGAAAAGCCGATTTGACTGATGACGAAAAGCTTGCTATGTATGACTGTCATCTTATCACGATGAAACCACAACTTTACGTTTGCAATGTCGATGAAGACGGAATCAAAAACGGCAATCAATACATCGATACTGTTAAAAAGATTGCAGCTGAAGAAAACTCAGACTGCGTCGTTATATGCGGAAAATTCGAAGCAGAACTTGCTGATATGGACAATCCAGAAGATCGACTCGCATTCCTTGAAGAGCTTGGTCTTAAAGAATCTGGACTTGCAGTACTTGCCCGAGCCGCTTACAAGCTGATGGGACTTCAGACGTTCTTTACGGCCGGAAGCGACGAGTGCCGAGCTTGGACAATCCATGCTGGGGACACCGCACCTAAAGCAGCCGGCGTAATCCATACAGACTTTGAGAAAGGTTTTATCAAGGCCGAAGCTTATTCTTTCGAAGATTTGGTCAAATACGGAAGCGAGGCAGAAATTAAGGCCGCCGGCCGCTACCGAATCGAAGGCAAGGAATACGTGGTCCAAGACGGCGACGTTCTTTTCTTCAAGTTCAACGTTTAGGATTGAAATTCTTAAGCCTGTCGACTAGAGCTTGATATAATCTAAAAAATGCTAAGCTGTAAAATATGAAAACACGACGAATTTTGGAATGCACTTAAGCACTGAATTTCAATTTTCGCCGTGTTTTTTTTGCCAATTTTGGCATCTTTCACATCAAAAATAAAATTTTACTTTAAAAAGATGTCTATATGTAAAAATAGTGTTATACTGTTAATGACATCATTATTAATTGGAGTAACAAGAAAATGAAACCCAACACCGAAAAACGTCAATTAAAATTGGCAGCTGTAATTATTATAGTTCTTGCTTTTACGATTATCGTTTTAAACACCCTGCAAATTCTATTTATATCAACTAACATCAGAAAAGCAAACACAAAAAGTTATGAAGAGGAATGTTCTGAAATAACTTTGGCTTATGCAGAATTAATGGCCGCAAAATTTTCGGAATACTATTCGCTTCTCTATACCTACACAAATTCTGATATCGCTCGTACAGGTACAGATGCACAGATTGTCGCGTGGCTACAAAATAACGCCTCAATAAGACCAAAGGATTTTGACTATGTCGCATATGTCGATGCAAAGGGAAATTTTGATAGTGATATTAAATCACATACATCCGTAAAAGATCGCGGATATTTCAAAGAAATAATGGAATTAGGCTGGGAAACCACCATCGATAATCCCGTTACATCAAAAATAACAGGAAAGACCGTAATACATGTTTGCCGAGCATTGAAGCGAAACGGAAAAACAATAGGTTTCTTCTGTGCCGGAATGGAAATGCATTCATTTAACAATATTGTTTCTGAAATTAAACTGGGAGATACAGGTATCGGGGTTCTCATCACACAGGATGGAAAGATAATTTCAACTTCCGGCAATCCTGAAATTGTAGAAAAAGATCTTGCCGCAATAAATAATGATAAACGTGCAATGGAAATTGTAGAAAAGCATTCTAGAGAAAATCCTAATGAGCTTTTTTCATTTTGGGTAAAAAACTCGCGCGGCTCAGAAAGTCTTAATATTTCAAAAAATGTAAGCGGCACTCCATGGGTTTTTAGTTTTCTGATTGATAAACGTCAAGTACAAGAAGCATCAAATATGCTTCGTAAACAAATGGCAATTGCAAGTGCTTTTGTAATACTAATTATTTCGACAATCGTTGGCGTGATTGTTTATTTCTTCTTGAAGCCATTGAACGTTGTTCAGACAACAATAAGAGGCATTGCAAAAGGTGATGCTGATTTAACAAAGCGAATCTCAATCAATACAAAAATAAAAAGTGAGATTTCGGGTGTAGTAAAAAGTTTCAATGATTTTACTGAAAAGATGCAAGAAATAATGAAAGAACTGAAATCTTCCAAAAATGAATTAGTTTCTTCAGGAAAATCCCTTGATGAAGTTACTCAAAGCACAACAAGCGCCATTATCCAAATCTCTGCAAATATCAAAAGCGTTACAAATGGTATGAATCAGCAGGCCACAAGCGTTACACAAACGGCAGGTGCTGTAAATGAAATCGCTGCTAACATCCGTGCTCTAAATCATATGATTGAAGGTCAGGTAGAAAGTGTAAGCGTTGCCGCTTCGGCAGTTGAAGAAATGATAGGAAATATCTCATCAGTTACGGACTCTGTTGAAAAAATGGCAGAATCATTCGTCAGACTTGAAAATACGGCCCACATCGGAATGAAAAAACAAGATGATGTAAATGTTCTTCTCCAAGAAATCCAAAGTGAATCACAGACTTTGCAGGATGCAAACGTCGTCATTTCAAGTATAGCCAGCCAGACAAACTTGCTTGCAATGAACGCAGCAATTGAAGCCGCCCATGCAGGTGATGCAGGAAAAGGTTTTGCCGTCGTTGCTGATGAAATCCGAAAATTGAGTGAAAACTCAACAGAGCAGTCAAAACGAATCGGTGAAGAACTTACAAAAATTGCACAAGCAATTACGAATGTCGTTCAAACTTCGCAAGCTGCCGGGGAAAGTTTTAGCAGTATTTCAACTAGCATTCAAGAAACAGACATGCTTGTCCAGCAAATTAAAGGTGCCATGCAGGAACAGGGTGAAGGTTCAAAGCAAATCACGAGTGCTCTCAGTAGCATGAATGACAGTAGTGCCGAAGTTAAAAATGCATCATCCGAAATGGAAGATGGAAACAAAGCAATTCTTTCGGAAATTCAGAATTTGCAGAATATTTCACTTACTTTGAAGCAGGCAATGGACGAAATCAACGCCGGTGCAAAAGCAATCAATGAAACAGGTTCTCTCCTTTCAACAATAACCTCAACTGTAAAAGAGGAAATCACTACAATCGGCAATCAGGTTGATTTGTTCAAAGTATGATCAAAAAATTTTGATTCAACAAAAAATCAGTAGCACAAACACTAAGAATGTGCTACTATTTTTTTTTACTTAGTTAGCAGTAACTAACTAAATTTATTATAAAGAAGGAATTTCACCGTCAGAAATGCTTGAAATTGGCTGTGGCGGCGGACGAAAAAAATGCTTGCTGATGAAATTTCAAAAACTGGCTATAGGGTTCTTTCGATTGAATCAACGACAAAATAAATTTTAAGTCAGGCAACTAGAAAATTTTTCCCCATTTTTAACTCATTTTTAAAAACTCAGACAATAATTAAGGTATGAAGAACTTATATTTTCATGTTTTTTTATTTTTTGTCTGCTCATTTTTTTCCTGCAAGTTTTCTGGGCCGCTTCCCCCTGCAAACAACACATTTAACAACTTGAACCACTGGAATGACTCCGCACTTTCTAAAAACACAAGGATAAAAATTGCAAACTGGAATCTTCAAACATTTTTCGATGCCTCTCCAAGTGGCAATGAATACAGTGGATTTACAGATAAGGACAAAAATTGGAACCAAGAAAAATATCTTCAGCGCTTGGAAAGATTATGTAATGTGATACAACAAATTGATGCTGATATCATCGCCTTTGAAGAAATCGAAAATAAAGGCATCATTTACGACATCATAAACAACTATCTTCTTCAGGGACGCCGAGATAAATCATATAAATATGCCATTTTTGCAGGTGAAAGCAATCAGGCCTTTGGAATAGCACTTGTGAGCAGGTATCCCATTTTGGACTATTCAGTTCATCAAATTAATGTGGTGGGAGAAAAAAATGAACAACCTAGGATGCGCCCGATAGCAAAAGCACTGGTTCAAATCGACGACAAGACCCTGTCCGTTTATGTCTGCCATTGGAAAAGCAAGTCTAATGGCGAAGAAGAAAGCGAGATATGGCGAAACTATTCCGAAATGCAACTTGCAAGACTCATCTCAACAGATACAAATCCTGTTTTCGTCACAGGTGATTTTAACCGCGATCTAAAAGAGTTCCAAATTTCAAGCACGATTCTTTCAAATGATTTTTCAAGCTCGATAAAATTGCGGACATTCGACAATTTCAGTAGCGCTGATGTTTACCTGAATTCTGCATGGCTTTATCGTCCAATAGAATCAGTTTATAAAAACGAAGGCAGCTATTTTTTTCAGGGAAAATGGGAAAAAATTGATCATTTTATGTTTTCAAGGGAAGTTGTTTTTAGAAGCTTTTCAACAGTGAAATATGCAGAAAACGTAACTGAAAGCGGCACTCCAGACCGCTATTCAGTTTGGAGTGGCAAAGGATTTTCGGATCATCTGCCACTCGAATGTATAATTGAATTATAAGGCTTCAATCATGTCCATCATGTTGTCGAGCCAATTACTGTTGAAATCTTCGATTTTTCCAGCATCAACAAGCTTGGCAAGTTCTGGATTGATTGGCAAAGCAGATGTTGTTTTGATTCCGAATTTTTTAGCAACGGCTTCAACCTTGCTTTCGCCAAAAACAGGAACTTTTTTGCCACAGTCAGGACACTCAAAATAGCTCATGTTTTCAACAAGTCCCAAAACAGGGATGTTCATCATGTTGGCCATGTTAACAGCCTTTTCGACAATCATGCTAACGAGTTCCTGAGGGCTTGTTACGATGATAATTCCATCGATTCGAATCGTCTGGAAAACCGTAAGTGGTACGTCACCTGTTCCAGGTGGCATATCAATGAACATGTAATCAACATCTTGCCAAATAACATCTGTCCAAAACTGTTTTACGGCGCCGGCAATTACCGGACCTCGCCAAACAACAGGGTCAGACTCGTTTTCAAGGAGCATGTTAATAGACATGACCTGTATACCTGTTTTTGTGTAGGCTGGAATCAATCCGTCGCCTTCTTCTGTTCCCAAAGCCTTTTCGTGAATGTTAAATCCTTTCGGAATGGAAGGACCAGTTATATCAGCATCGAGAATTGCCGTATTATGATTTCGTCGTTCACTCAATACAGAAAGCATTGATGTAACAATAGATTTTCCAACTCCACCTTTTCCGCTTACAACTCCGATAACTTTTTTTATGCTGCTTTTTGGATGTGGATTTTCATGAAAATCTCGTTCGCCGCATTCTTTACCACATGAAGAACAATCGTGAGAACAGTCGCTCATATTTTAACCTCGTTTGATTTTGATGTTTCCGTGCAATTCGTTATATATACATCAATTACACTCTATATAATATAGCATATTTTTTGATAAAAGACTATCTTGGAACTATGGTTTTGAGCAATTCGTTTCTGCTTAAATTTCTTCTTCCTCTGGTCGCCGAACAGTTACTGGCAATTTTAGTAGGGCTAGCCGATACGCTGATGGCATCGAGCATCTGCGAAAGTGCCGTTGATGCAATCTCGATTGTCGATCAAGTCTTTATTTTCATTAATATTCTGCTTTCAAGTTTCGCAAGTGGCGGCGTAATTCTGGTTTCAAGATTCTTTGGTGCAAAAAATTTTCCGACCCTAAAAAAAACCGTGCATCTCCTTTTTATCCTTCTGATAATTTACGCAGCCATCCTGATGATAATCGCTTTTGCTTTTAAAATCCCACTGATGAACTTTTTGTTTCCTGCAATTGATGAAGAAATTCGAAATCTTGCAAATCCATATTTTTATACTCTAGTTTTTTCTATTCCATGCGTTGCGCTTTTTAACTGTTCATGTGCAATTTTCCGTGGACTTGGAAAAACAAGCACTTCTATGTGGATAAGCCTGTTGATGAACATATTGAACATTGTCGGAAATTTCATTACTGTCCAATTTTTTGATCTCGGCATTTCAGGTATAGCAGCGTCCACATTTATTTCTAGATTTTGTGCCGGATTCGTAGGCATCGTAATAATAGCCGTTTTTATGAATCACACAACTAATAAAAACAAACAAGAAAACTATTCAACTGCACCTGAAAATTCAAGTTTCGCACTCGCTGGCAAAATTTGCTCCCTCGCACTACCTAGTTCGCTTGAAAATGGCCTTTATCAGCTCGGCAAGCTTTTGGTGATGACTTTCATCGGAAAAATGGGCTCTCTCGCAATTGCCGCAAACGCTGCCTGCAACGTAGTTTCTTCAGTCGGAGTCGTCACAGGCTTTGCCGCAAGCAATGCCTTGCTTAGTCTTGTTGCAGTAGCCTATGGAGAAAAAAATCCTGCATCAATCCGCAATTCCATCCGAAAAATCATGACATTTGTCTACGCAAGTTTTGCCATCATCAATATCCCGATTTTTATCTTTGCTCCACAAATCGCTTTGCTTTTCCGATACTCGCCAGAAAGTACAGTCCTTGCCGTCCAGCTCATCCGCTACCACGCGCTTTTCTGCACATTTTTTTGGCCGACATCATCTGCATTTCCAAGTGCACTTCGGGCATTGGGAGATGTCAAATTCACTCTGCTCGTTTCATCAGTTTCAATGTGGATAATCCGAATCGGAATATGTTACATCCTTTCGTTCACATTCAATCTTGGAGTTTTGGGCGTTTGGATTGCCATGTCGATTGAATGGATTGTAAAATCAGCTTGTTTTCTTTTACGATACCGAAAAATTTATAAAAAATTTACATTTGCATAGCATAAAGAATTGAAGTAAAATATTTTTTATGAATAACAATGAAAAAACAGTTTACATTTTTGGACATAAAAATCCAGACACTGACTCAGGCGTTGCAGCTGCAGCTTACGCAAAATTAAAAGAACTTCAAGGCTTTACCAATTTCAAAGCCGCTCGAGCAGGACATTTTAATCCTCAAACTGAATTTATTTTTAAGAAATTTAATGTTCCTTATCCAAAATACATTCCAGACCTCGTACCAAGAGTTCAGTATTACATGACTCAAAATTGCGAAACCCTCAAAGGCTCCCAGCCTGTTTGGGATGCTTTGGAAAAACTCGATGATGCACGTGGAAAAGCAATCCCAGTAGTTGATGACAACGGAAAATATCTTTCTCTTTTCCACTACTCCAGTTTCGCTCAGAACATCCTCACAATCATGAATCCTGAAAGCAAGACCTCAATTTCGACTAGCGTCGCCTTGGTCACAAAGACGACTAAATCTCAGCTTTTGGTCGGTTCAAATATCGATGAAATTTTCAAGGCGACTGTTCTCGTAGGAGCGTCCACTGAGAACACCTTCAAGGACCTTTTGGAAGAACATGCCAGCGAAAACGTTATCGTAATCACAAGTGACCGCGAAGATATTTACGAAGCCTGCGTTTCAAGAAACGTAAAACTGTTGATTATCACAAATGGGTTCCTTTTGAACAAAAACCTCCAGGAACAAGCTGCTAAAAATGGCGTTTCAGTAATTTCAAGCCCTCATGCAACTGCTCCTACGGTCATGTTGATTGCCTATTCTTCGCCTCTTTATCTGATGGCTGATAAAGAAGTTCCGGCCGTTCATCCTACAGACACAATTTCCAAAATCAAGCCGATTTTGCAAAGTTCTCCTTGCCGTTGTCTTCCTGTAATCGATGAAAACGAACAAGTTGCCGGAATCATCACCGAAACAGATTTGACAAACGAGCCTAACATTGAACTCGTTCTTGTTGACCATAACGAAATACGTCAGGCCGTTGATGGAATTGAAAACTACAAAATCAAAGAAGTCATTGATCACCACAGACTTGGAACTTTGAGCACAACTTATCCGATTACGTTTATCAATAAACCAGTCGGAGCAACCTCTACTTTGATTACAGGTCTTTATCAAGAAGCTAAAATTCCGATTCCAAAGGACATAGCAAGCATCCTTTTGTGTGGCATCCTTTCTGACACACTGATTTTACAGTCTGCAACCACGACTGACATAGACCGACAGACAGCCGATTATCTTTCATGCATAACCGGTCTTGAAATAAACGAAATCGGTAAAGAAATCCTTACCGCCGGAAGCCATATCGAAGGCCGCTCAGTAAGCGAACTCATCCATCAGGATATGAAAGAATATACAGAAACCAAATCCGTATTTACTGTCAGCCAGATTGAAGTTGGAAACATGGATGAAGTTATGCAGCGCAAAGATGATTTCCTCAAGGAACTTGAAATTGAACGCCGAAGTCGAAAAGCAATCTTTTCTGCCCTTCTTGCAACCGACATCACCAAACTCAGCAGTATGCTGTTGATGCCATGCGACGAAAAATTCAAGCCGTTCGTCACATTCCCTCGCCAAGAAGAAGGAATCTATTTCTTGAAGGATGTTGTTAGCCGAAAAAAACAGCTTATTCCGTTGATTACAGAGCAAGTTGAAAATTTTGAGCGTATGTAGTACAATCTTTTATGCTATTTAATAAAGTGAAATTTTTGTATATGAGGTTTCACTTATGACTACTTGTTCTAGACTTGAAAAATGCCCTTTCTATAGGAATCAACTGATTATAGACATGGGCGTTGGTGATTTTCTTAAAAAAGAATTTTGCCTCTCTGGGAACCATGTTAATTGTGCCCGACTGTTGGTCGCAAGCACAGTCGGCTCAGAATATGTTGATGATACACTTTTCCCAAACAACATAGAAAAGGCCAACCAGATAATCGCAAAAGTAAAGCAAGGCAAAAAATAACGCATGAAATCAATCTACAATAATCCTTCAGAACTGGAAAAATCAGCAAAAGAGAAATATTGTTTTCCTGATTATATCATGATGGAAAACGCAGCTTCTGCCATGGAAATTGTAGTTGATAGCGTTATACAAGATTGCAAACAAAAAATATTGCAAATCATGATAGTCTGTGGCGCCGGAAATAATGGCGCTGATGGACTTGCCCTTGCCAGGCGACTTCATTCAAAATACGAAGTCCAGGTATTGCTTCTCGCTCAACCAAAAACCAACGAAGGAAAAACTCAATATTTGATGTCGCAAAAAGTCGGTGTTAATTTTTTGACACAGGATGATTTTTCGGATTTTAGAGCAGAATCTGATTGCTTCATCATCATAGACTGCATTTTCGGAACTGGATTTCATGGTAACCTTCCTGCCGATATAGCAAAAATCATCGAAAAACTTAATTCTTTCCCAAATGCAATTCGAATCGCTTGCGATATTTCAAGCGGATTAAAATTCAATTCTGACATTACCGTAACGATGGGCTCCCTCAAAACAAGTCTTTTTTCTGATGAGGCAAAGAACGTTAGTGGCAAAATTTTTATTGCCGATTTAGGAATTAGCCACGCTGATTTTGAAAAATGCCTTTCTACAGATACTTTTTTACTTGAACAGTGCGACACAAATCTTCCGTTCAGGAAAGAAAAATCAAGCCACAAGGGAAAATTCGGCCACGCATGCATTTTTGCAGGCGAAAAATCAGGAGCCGCCATTTTGGCCGCCGAGGCCGCGCTCGCTTTTGGTGCAGGTCTTGTATCCTTAATAAAATCCGAAAATTCAAATTTGGCTCAGTTTAAGATTTCACCATACCTCATGGTCAGTAAGGAAATTCCTGCTAAGACAACTGCGATTCTGCTTGGAAGCGGCCTCGGCCCAGAACAAGCATGCGAAAATGCCGCTAACTTTCTCACGAGTTGGTTTACAAGCAATAAGCAAAACGCCAATCCAAAAGGACCTGCATGCGTGCTCGATGCCGATATGATGAGTTACCCAAAGCTAAAAGAACTGCTTACAAAACTCAATTCCATTGAAAACGCACGTATCATTATCACGCCACATTTGAAAGAGCTTTCGTCGTTTTGCTCCATCTGTGGACTCGGGACTTATTCAGTTTCAGAACTTTCATCTATCGAAACTCGTCGCCAAATCGGATTAAAAGCCGCAGAACTTTTTCCTCGCACAGCCATCATCATGAAAAGTGCTAACAGCCTCATTTCTGTGCCAACTTTCAATTCGGAATCAACTAATTCATTCTGTGAGTTTTTTGTGTGTGCCGACGGAAATCAAAGCCTGGCAAAAGCAGGTAGCGGAGACGTTCTTGCAGGCCTATGCGTCTCGCTTCTGGCACAAGGGTATGACATAAAAAAAGCCGCTATCGCGGCCTGCGAATCGCACGCACTCGCAAGTGAATACGATTCAAACGGAAATACTCTGTGCAGCGAAGATTTTTCTCTCACAGCACAGAGCCTGATAAAAAATTTGCTTTAAGACTCTTTTTTCCCTTCGTCGCTAGACGCTTCCTCAGAATTAGCCTTTTCTGCACTATCTCTGTTTTCTCCGTTTTTTTCCTCCGACTTTTCGGAGTTCTGATCATCCTTAGCTTCAATCATCAATTTTTCACATCGTTTTGCATTTTCAACAATTTCGTAGAATTCCTTTCCTTCCATTGTTTCGATTTCAAGAAGCCTTTTTGCGATATATTCCAGCAAATCCTTATGACCTTCCAAAACTGACAGAACATGCTGATATCTTTCATCCATTACGCGGGCAATTTCTTCATCAATAAATTTCTGCGTTTCTTCACTAAACTCTCGGATAAGATTAGGCTCACCGCCCCTGCTTCCAAGAACACCCTTTCCAAGCGTCATGTTTTTGAACTTGTCGCTCATACCGAAATCTACAATCATACTTTTGAGAATATCGGTTGCTCGTGCAATATCGTTTGAAGCACCTGTTGAAATTTCGCCCAAAATAATCTGTTCTGCAGCTCGTCCACCAAGCAAAGTATCGATTTCATCAAGCATATCTTGCTTTGTCTGAAAATTCTTTTCTTCCTGTTCTCGGTACTGCGTAAATCCGCCAACACCATGACTTCGGGGAACAACCGTAATCTTGTTTACAGGTGGATAATTAGGTGTAAATGCACCTACCAAAGCATGTCCTGTTTCGTGAACAGAAACAAGTCGCATTTCCTTTTCATTTTCTTTTCGGGTCTTTTTCTTCAAACCGATGCTGACTTTATCAATTGCATCATTGAAATCTGCCATCGTTACCTTTTTACGACCATTGCGAACTGCCAAAAGTGCAGCTTCGTTAACGACGTTTGCAAGATCTGCTCCAGCAAATCCTGTTGTACCATGTGCAATAGACTCAAAATTAACATCTGAATCAAGTTTAACGTTCTTTGCGTGGATTCTAAGAATTTCTTCTCGGCCCTTAACATCAGGCTTTTCGACTGGAACATGTCGGTCAAATCGACCAGGTCGCAAAAGAGCAGGGTCCAAAATATCGGCACGGTTTGTTGCTGCCAAAATGATAAGCCCCTTTTCGTTATCAAATCCATCCATTTCTACCAAAAGCTGGTTTAACGTCTGTTCTCGTTCATCGTTTCCACCGCCATAGCCACTCATTCGGTTTTTACCGAGCGCATCAATTTCATCGATGAACACAATACACGGAGCCTTTTCGCGAGCCTGCTTGAACAAATCCCTTACTCGGCTGGCACCTACACCAACAAACATCTCGACAAAATCTGAACCACTTATTCTGAAAAACGGAACTCCTGCTTCACCAGCAACTGCTCGTGCAAGCAAAGTCTTACCTGTTCCCGGCGGTCCTACGAGCAAAACACCTTTTGGAATTTTTCCTCCGATATCCGTGTATTTTTTTGGTTCTTTCAAAAAGTCTACGACCTCAACCAATTCTTCCTTAGCTTCATCAACTCCGGCAACATCAGAAAAGCGAGTCTTAACCTTACCTTCTTCAACTGCGGCATTCTTACTCTGGCCTGCGTTGAAAATAGAACCGAATCCAGCTCCACCGCCTCCCACCTTCCGCATGATGAAAAACCACATCAGATAAATCAATGCGAACGGCAATACCCATTCCAAAACAAGTCTCAAAAAATAATTGTTCTGCTTAGCCTGAGCTTTATAAACTACATTGTGCTCATCCAAAAATTCAATAAAATCGTTGGTCCATATTGCAGCAGTTTTATAAACCGTCTTCTGTCCAGCTTTTTCGCTTTTTACAACACCTTTCAAATCGTCGTAGCTTGAATTTTCATCGATTATCGTCGTATATCCGATAAAATAATCATCTTGAAGAACTACCTGAACGATTACTCCGTCTTCAATAAATTTTTTGAATTCAGAAAATTCTATTGTCCTGTCGTTTTTTACCATAGAAAAAACGTTGAACACCACGATTCCTATAAAAAGCATGAGCGCTACTATCCAAAACGGAAGTCGCTTTTTAGGACCTTTTGGATTACGTCCCTTTTTATCTTTGTCATCAGGATTATCTATTGAAAGCTTGAAGAAATCAAAAGGATCTTTGTCTTTCTTATCTTTCTCGTCGTTATTTTGGTTTTCAGCCACGATAAACTCCTTTTTCTTACAATATAATATACGATAATTTTTTCAATTAGACTAGGGAGATTCTCAATTACGACTGCATAGCTGAAAATATTTACCTTTTTGTGCCATCAATTCTTCGTGATTTCCCTGCTCGATAATCCGACCATTTTCCAAAACAAGAATCACATCTGCATTTCGAACCGTACTAAGTCTATGTGCTATAACAAATACCGTGTGTCCATGCATAAGTGAATCCATTCCGTCCTGAATCAATTTTTCTGTCCTCGTATCGATTGATGAAGTCGCCTCGTCCAAAATCAAAACAGGCGGATTTGCGATTGCGGCTCGGGCGATAGCAAGAAGCTGTCTTTGTCCAGCACTCAAATTTTCTCCATCTCCAGAAATCTGCGTATCGTACTTTTCCGGCAGAAGATTGATAAAATAATCGGCATTTGCAATTTTTGCAGCTCTCTCGATTTCATTCATAGAAGCATCCGATTTTCCAAACCTGATGTTTTCTGCAATCGTTCCCGTAAAAAGATGCGTGTCTTGCAAAACCATCGCAAGGGAGCGACGTAAATCATCCTTTTTGATTTTGTTGATGTTGATGCCGTCGTATCGGATTTTTCCGTCCGGCACATCGTAAAAACGATTAATCAAGTTCGTAATCGTAGTTTTTCCGCTACCAGTTGAACCGACAAGCGCAATTTTTTGGCCGGCCTTTGCATTCAAAGTAATGTTGTGCAAAACTGTTTTTTCATCCGTGTATCCAAAAGTAACGTTGTCAAACTCAATTTCACCTCTTAAAGGCGTGTAAGTTATGCTACCATCAGCCTGATGAGGATGTTTCCAAGCCCACTCTCCTGTATACATAAAACTTTCTGTAACCGTCCCATCCGGCAAGATATTCGCATTAACCAAAGTGACGTAACCTTGGTCACTTTCCGGCTGCTCATCGATGATATCAAAAATACGTTCAGCTCCCGCAAGTGCGTTCAAAACAGCATTAAAAAGTTGAGCAAGTTGCGTAACCGGCTGGGTAAAATTCTTGGCATATTGGGAGAAAGCTACAACCTGTCCGATAGTCATAATGTCTTTGATTACAAGAAGCACTCCTACGATAGCAACGAGCGCTTCCGAAATATGACCCATATTGTTCATTAAAGGGCCGAGAATATTTGCAAGCGTATTTGCCCTGGTTCCGCTTTTACAAAGCTCATCATTTAAAAGGGCAAATTCTTCCTTGGCATTCTCTTCGTGGCAGAAAACTTTTACGACTTTTTGCCCTTCAATCATTTCTTCGATGTACCCGTTGACCTTTCCAAGATTTTTTTGCTGTTCACGGAAAGCCTTACTTGAAAACTTCCCGATGATTCCAACAAGTGCGACCATCGCAATTATGCAGATTACAACAATTATCGTGAGTTGCCAGCTTAGCAAAATCATCATAACAAAGGTTGCACTGATATTTAAAATTGATGAGAAAAACTGCGGAACTACCTGCGTCATCATCTCACGCAATGTATCCGTATCGTTCGTAAAGCGACTCATCAGTTCGCCATGAGTTTTGGAATCGAAAAATTTTATCGGAAGTTTTTCGAGTTTTTCGAAAAGATCCACGCGAATCTTATAAAGAGTTTTTGTCGAAATATGCAGCATGATGCGGTTGTTTAGCCAAGATGCAAGTGCCCCGACAATGTAGACTCCAATCATCAAAATGATAAGATAAATAAATCGGCTCAAATCAGGATTTTTTTGTCCAATGAACGGCGTGATAAATTTATCCAACACCGGTTGCAAAAGACTGATTCCTGCTACCATTGCGGCTGTTGAAAAAAGCACGCAGAACAAGGAGAGAATAAGAAGATATTTGTATTGCGCAATGTATTTCAGCAAGCGCAAAATAGTTTTTCCGATATTTTTTGGCTTTTGACCAGATTTCATTTTTCTAGGCGGCATCAGTTTGCCTCCAAATCGCAGTCCTGGTCTTGAATCTGCATTTCATAAGTTTCTTGATAAATCTGACAGGTTTTCAAAAGCGTTTCGTGATTTCCTTCTGCCACGATTCTTCCGTGATCCAACACGAGAATTTTGTCGGCATCCATGATTGATGAAAGTCTTTGTGCTATGATGATTTTTGTAGTACCCGGTAACGCCGTTTTCAGACCGGCACGAATTTTTGCATCAGTGGCAGTATCAACTGCGCTGGTACTATCATCCAAAATAAGGATTTTAGGTCGTTTTATAAGAGCCCGTGCAATACAAAGCCTTTGTTTTTGACCGCCAGAAAGATTTACTCCACCTTGGCCAAGTTCAGTTTCGTAGCCATCAGAAAACGACTCGATAAAATCATGAGCACATGCAATCCGGCAAAACTGCTCGATATCAACTTGCGAGTCAACCGTAGTCTCTCCTGAAGTTTCCGACAAGCCCCAAAGCAAATTCTTGCGAATCGTTCCGGAAAAAAGGACGTTGTTCTGCAGTACCATCGCAACCTGGGAGCGAAGCGTTTTCAAGGCATATTGTTTGACGTCATTTCCTCCCACAATTACATGGCCAGAAAAAGCATCATAAAGACGTGGTATCAACTGAACAAGAGATGATTTACCACTTCCCGTTGAGCCTACGATTCCAACAGTAGAGCCACTTTCAATTTCAAAATTGATGTCGTTAAGAACACAATCTTCTAATTTATTGTCATAACTAAAACAAACATTTTCGAACCTGATGCTGCCATCAGCCAATTCCGGAGCTTCCCGAGCCGTTTCACTTATAGCACCATCCTTCAAATCGATTTCCGTATCCAAGACTTCTACGATTCTCTTAATCGAAGCCTGCGAAATTACCATCATTACGAAAATCGCCGCAATCATCATCAGAGAAAATAAAATCTGCAAAAGATACGTGATAAAACTTACAAGTTCGCCCGTTTGCAAGGAGCCTGCAATAATCATGTTTCCGCCGAACCACAACATCGCAATTATTCCAAGATAGGTTACAAGCTGCATCAAAGGCATTGCCACGATGATAATTCGTTCGGCTTTAAATTGCGCCTTCCTGAGTTCATCCGCAGAGTGTGAAAATTTTTCGTTTTCGGACTTTTCGCGCACGAATGCTTTTACGGCCCGAATACCAATCAAATTTTCCTGAACTGATGCATTAAGCAAATCATACTTTTTCATCAGCTCCTTGAATCGCGGAAAAGCTGCTTTCAAAATAAAAAACGCCGGAAGTGCAATAATCGGAATCAAGACTAGAAAAATCAGAGACAGGCGTGCATTTATCAAAAAACTCATCACTATCGCACTGATAAACATGAATGGGCTTCGTATGCACATCCTAATTATCATCTGATATGTGTTTTGCGTGTTCGTGACATCTGTCGTAAGCCTTGTAACCAGCGAACTCGTCGAAAAATGGTCGATGTTTGCAAACGAAAAATCCTGCACCTTTGCAAAAAGATTCCGTCGCAAATTTCGGCCAAAGCCTAGAGACGCAACAGAAGCAAATCGAGCCGCTATCACGCCAAAAAACAAAGATGCCATCGAAGAAGCAATCATCAAAAGTCCGACTTTCACAACGTAGTCGACATCCTTATTTTGGATTCCGACATCAATCACGTTTGCCATGATTTTAGGAATCAAAACTTCCATGATTACTTCAAAAGCTATCGTAAAAATAGCCAGGAACGTAGCGAGTTTATATTTTGTTTCCAGACCTTTAGTCAATTTTTGCATTGTCGACATCAACTTAATTTAAGAAGAAGTCAACAATAATGCAAGTGTTTAAAACCAAAACAAAATCTATCAAGTTATTTGATTTTTCACCTATCAACTATTTAAAAAATATGTATAATTGAATTATGTCTGAAGAAACACTGATTAAATGCTCCAATCTCGAATGTAGATATGGAAATTATATCGCTGCATCAAACATAAATTTCCAACTTAACCGCGGAGACTATCTTTGCGTCGTCGGAGCAAATGGCTCTGGTAAATCAACTTTAGTAAAAACGCTGTTAGGTCTGCAGAAAAGCTATAGCGGCAAAATCGAAAAGGCAAAAAACTGCCGAATCGGATATCTACCGCAGCAAAAAGCCGTTCAAAAAGATTTTCCGGCAAGCGTTTTCGAAGTCGTTCTTTCAGGAAATCTTGCCAATAAAAAGTTCTTTTCGTTTTACACAAAGGCTGATAAAGAATTAGCCATGAACAACATCGAAAAACTCGGTATCCAGAGTTTTGTCAAAAAATCATTCCGCGAGCTTTCAGGCGGACAACAACAAAGAGTTCTCCTAGCCCGAGCTCTATGTGCCGCAAGCGATATGTTAGTAATGGACGAGCCTGTTACAGGTCTGGATCCAACAGTTACAGATGAACTTTACACCATCATCAGAAATTTGAATGCCGTAGATAAACTTACAATCATCATGGTCAGCCATGACATTCATCGTGCGGTAAGCCAATCAAGCCTCATCCTCCACATGAATAAAGAACAACTCTTCTTTGGAACTTCCAAGGATTATATGAAAACAGAATATTACAAGCAGATGCAGAACGTGGAAACTTGCAGCACTCATTGCCAATGCGACTGTGACGAAACTTGCAAAGCAAGCCACATAATCATGAATCATCATCACCATAAGAGCCAATAAAATGCAGTTTTTTTCAGAACTTTTTTCCTATTCATTTATAACTCGCGCCCTCATTGCAGGTAGCCTCATCGCACTTTGCAGCGCCCTTCTTGGAATACCGCTCGTCCTAAAACGCTACTCAATGATTGGAGACGGATTAAGCCATGTCGGATTCGGCTCAATGGCAATAGCTTTGGCTTTAAACGCAAGCCCTCTTGTAATAGCAATTCCCGTTACGATTCTTGCCTCGTTTTTCCTTTTAAAAATCAGCTCAAATACCAAAATGAAAGGCGATGCTTCAATAGCCGTAATTTCAACAAGCTCACTCGCCCTCGGTATTATGATAAGTTCCATGACATCCGGATTAAACACCGACGTAAACGCCTACCTCTTTGGTTCAATTCTTTCCATCGACAAAACCGATGTCATTACAAGCATCATTTTATCCGTAACCGTTATTGCCTTTTTCGCTGTATTTTATAATCAGATTTTTGCAGTTACCTTCGATGAAACCTTTTCTTCGACAAGCGGAACCAAAACGAATCTATTCAATGCACTGATTGCAATTTTCACTTCCCTTACAATCGTCATCGGAATGAGATTGATGGGCGCAATGATGATTTCCAGCCTAATAATTTTCCCTGCACTAAGCAGCATGAGATTTTTCAAAAGTTTCAAAAGCGTAACGATTTCAAGCGTGTTAATCAGCGTAGTCTGTTTTTTTGCAGGAATAATGATGAGTTTTGCTTTTTCAAGTCCGGCTGGTGCCACAATCGTCATCAGTAACTTGATTGTCTTCATCGGATTTATCATCGCAGGCAAAATCCGAAACAAGATTGCATCGTAATTAATCTGATATCCTAGACTTTTTTATTTCATTCCTCGCGCTTCAAGAGCTTCGGCAATTATAGAACTTCTTCTGATAGTTTGGATCATCAGCGGCACAATAATCGGCAAAATAGCCTTCACCTTGTTGAAAAAACCTCTCGTACTTTTTATTCCGTCACGGATAATCTGGGTCTTTACGATGTGACTCAATTCCTCGGTCAAAAGCGGAATGAATCTCAAAATCAGCATAAAAAAAACAACAACATTAATGTGGAAATATTTTTTCATGCCATCAAGAATTTCGGTAATTTCTGTTGAATAGACAAAAACCGAAAGTGTCGTCATAGCACCAAAAAAGTGCAACATCATCCTGATAAGCGAAAATAAATTTGCATCCGTAAACTTCAAAAATTTCCAGCTCCACCAGATAGTATCGCCTTCATTTACAGGAAACAACAAAACTTGCCATATAAAGAAAAATAAAATCCATGGAATAATTTTAATCATCCTAAAAAAAAGCTTTTTAGGACTGAATTTGGCAAGGAGTGCATAAAGTGCTGATGCAAGACAAAATCCAATCAATACAGGAATCTGAGGCAACATAGTATTTCCAATGAACAAAATCAAAAAAATAATCGTTTTTGCAAGAATGTTCATTTTATGAATTGGTGTGTTTTTTGGAGTAAACTCACCAAGACTCGTATTTCTAAGCCCAGAAAGAAGGTTCGCATGTTCTTTGTAGCGAAGATTTTCTGTTTCTCCCTGAAAATTAGGTACTTCACAAGGATTCGTATCTGAAATTATCTTTCCTCGTTCGATGTGAATGGTTCTATCTGCTGCAAGAGCATCTTCGCTGTGATGTGTCGAAAAAATTATAGTCTTATTATGCTCGTCTGCAAGTTTTTGAATCAAACTGAAAAACTGCTCACGACTTTTCGGATCAAGACTGCTCGTAGGTTCGTCAAAAAAAATTATGTCAGAATCCATTGCTATAATGCCAGCCAAAGCGAGTTTTCGTTTCTCACCGCCAGAAAGCTCAAGAATCGAGCGATCCTTAAATTCCGTGAATGGCAAATTGCAGATATCCATTGAATCTTTGACTCGTTTTAGAAGCTCCTTTCCCTTAAGCCCCTGATTTTCAGGTCCGAACGCCACGTCATCAGCGGCAACCGGTTTAAAAAGCGCGCTTTCCGCATCTTGAAGTGCAAGCGTCGTTTTACCGCTACAAAAAACCTTGCCTGATGTAGGTGCTAAAAGCGAAGCTCCCAGTTCAAACAAAGTTGATTTTCCGCTGCCGCTTTTTCCAAGCAAGGCCGTTATCGTGCCTTTTCTGAAAGCAAGGCTCACGTTGTCCACGGCCGGTGCGGCTGTATTCTCCTCTTGCGATGTCCTATTTTTGTCGTTTGTTTTTTTTGCCTCATAATCATAAGTAATTCCGTCAAATGCCAACGAAATATCCGTAAGATTAGCTTTCTCTGAAAAATTCGTAGCACCGGCCGGGTTGCCAGCAGCAGACTCAGCACTAGATTGGCTGCATGAGTGCGTATCTGTTTTCAGCAAGGCAGCTGCTTTCTTCGCGCTTTTTTCGGCGCGCCGGTACACGTCTGGGTTTGTTACACCGAACAACCTTTCGAATTCTTCGCCATTTTTTTCGAAGCTTTCAAGCGTGTCGTCAAATATCTTTTTTCCTTTTTCCAAAATGACTACTCTATTTGCCCGGCGCGCCTCTTCGATGTCGTGCGTTATATGAATTATCGTCTTGCCGTCTTGATGCAACTTATCAACGACATCAAGAATGCTTTTTCTAGTTTCTGGATCAATCATTGAAACCGCTTCATCCAAAATCAGAATATCAGTTTCAAGAGCTAGAATTCCTGCCAAAGCCAGCTTTTGAGTCTGCCCAAGCGAAAGACTGTTCGTATTTGCCTTTATTTTTTCGGTCAAATCGACCGTTTTGAGCGACTCTATTGTTCTACGCTCGATTTCATCTTCCGAAAGACGTAGAACTTGTGGTCCAAATGCCGTATCTTTTTCTACAATCGTTGCAATAATCTGATATTTTGGATTTTGCTGAACAAATCCTATCGGTTTTCCAGTCTGCTGAACTTCAATTAAACCTTCCTGAAGTGGCAAAAAACCCACCATCAGTTTTGAAAAAGTTGATTTTCCGCTGCCATTAGTTCCCAAAATCGCAATATAATCGCCTTTGTAAACATCGAGGCTTACATCTTTCAATGCAGGGACTTCAGCATTTTCATATGAGAAAGAAACATTTTTTACCGAAATAAGATTTTGCGGCATTTATTTTTTATGCTCCGCAACTAGCTGAGACAATCGCTCCATGGCAGTATTTATTTTTTTGATATCCGTCGCATAACAACAACGAACAAAGCCTTCTCCGCATTTTCCAAAACAAGTTCCCGGAACCACTGCAACGCTATGTTTTTGGATAGCTTCAGTCGCAAACTCTTCTGAAGTAAGCCCCGTCGAACGAATATCAACGAACATGTAGAACGCTCCCTCAGGCTCAATGCACTTTAGTCCCATCTTTTCAAAAGCATCCTGCATTATGTTTCGTCGTTGCTGATAGCTGATTCTCATTTTTTCAACTTCATTCCAAGCCATTTTCAAGCCTTCGGTCGCTGCATACTGGCTAAAAATCGGCGGACAAATCGTGTTATACGCATGCAACTTACAGCACTGCTTTAAAAGCTCGTTTGGAGCTACAATATATCCTATTCGCCAACCTGTCATCGCAAAGGACTTTGAAAATCCGTTAAAAATAATCGTATAGTCCTTCATTCCATCAAACTTACCGATGGAAACATGCTTGTTCTGATCGTAAATCAACTCGCAATAAATTTCGTCGCTCAAACACCAAATTTCATGTTTCTTTACAACCTCGGCAATCTTTTCGAGCTCTGCAGGCGGAATAATTCGCCCAGTCGGATTGCTCGGAGAACAAAACATCACAGCCTTTGTCTTTTCAGTTATCAATTTTTCAAGCGACTCTGCCGTAGGATAAAAATTCGTCGTGCTCGTATCAAGATGAACGATTTTAGCACCGCACAAATCTGCAAGAGGATCATAACTTACATAACAAGGCTCACAGATGATAAGTTCGTCCCCTGGATTCAAAATCGTACGCAAAACCAAATCCAAGCCTTCGCTTGCTCCAACAGTCGGCAAAATTTCTGTCTTGGCATCATAGTGCAAATCGTATTTTTCAAGATATTTGGAAATTTCTTCCCTAAGTTCAATCAAGCCCCAATTTGAAGTATAAGATGTGTGGCCTTTTTCAAGATGATAGAATGCCTCTTCGCGGATAACCCACGGAGTAGCAAAGTCTGGTTCACCAACACCCAAGGAGATGATGTCGTCATGACCGATGCAGAGTTCGAAAAATCTTCGGATTCCAGAAGGCTGAATTTCCATTATCTTTGAACTAAATCTATCTTTTCTATTATTCAAAATAAAAATCCCTTATTCAAAATAAAATTTCTTATTTCGTCGCGAATCTATTTCGCACGAAATATAAGTGTTCGAGTGATTAATGCCTCAAGTATTAATCAGTCGAACTACGCTTGTCGCAAGCTTATGCTTGCAAGCCTTCTCGCCTGTCCTTTTCATCCTGAACATAAAGCACGTCGTTTTCCTTATATGTCTTTAAAATGAAAGTCGTTTTCGTAGAACGCACACCTTCCAAAGTCGAAAGTTTTTCACTTACAAACAAGGCAACTTCTTTCAAGTTCGAACCTTCAATTACAACTTTCAAATCGTAACCGCCGCTCATCAAATACAGCGATTTAACCTGTGGAAAACGATAAATTCGGTCTGCAATCGCATCAAAACCATGTTCTCGCTGTGGCTGAACCTGAATCTGTATTTCGGCCTGCACCTTATCTTTATTTGCTTCGTCTTTTTCTGGATTTACGATGGCGGCATACTTAAGGATGATTCCATCATCTTCAAGTTTTTTCATAATGGAGCGAACTTCGTCTTCGCTTTTCTTTGTCATTATTGCTATTTCTTTTACGCTTAGCCGGGCATTATCTTTCAACAAATTCAGTATTTCTTCCATAACTATCAGACCTCTTTATCCTATTGCGTTCAATCTTACCATAAATAAAATAGAGTTTCCACAGTATAAGTTATCAAAAAATTAAGGCTGCCGAGTAAATGAAGTGCACTTCAAAAAACTAGGCAGCCTTTTTCATCAGATTTATTTTATTACGTACAGCACTTATAGCCCAATTCCTTCATCAATACCCATACTGATATTAAAACACTGGACGGCAGCACCCGAAGCACCTTTTCCCAAGTTATCAAATCGGGAAGTAACCGTCAGGCGATCGTCGTTTCCGTAAACAATTATTTGCATGTTGTTAGTTCCCGCCATTGGATTCGATGCGATAAAAGGCTCTGTAAGAATATCGCCACCAAGGAAATCTGCTACTTTTACGAATCGACTTCCCTCATAGTGTTTTTTATACATCAATGTAAGAGCTTCGCCTGTATGCGTTCTATCAACGGAACCAAATTGTGCAAATGCATCGGTTCCAATCATATCCATCAATCTTGTATGAAGAGGAATCGAAACAGCCATTCCGGCAAAATAGTCACAGACGTATGGATTGAAAACCGGTTTGAAGTCCAAGCCGCTGATTTTCATCATTTCAGGAAGATGTTTATGCTCTTGTGTCAAAGCATAAAGTCGCGGACTTTTAAATTCGTCTATGGCATCCTTATCAATATTTGCTCTCTCTGGATTTTCGTACTGCGCGATGCCTTTTTTCCCGGCTCCACTGTAACCGCTTACAGCATGGCAACATACAGGATAGCATGGATCGATAAAGCCAAATTTCACAAGCGGATAGACAATCGAAGCAAATCCACTTGCATAGCATCCTGGAACTGCAATTCGCTTGCTTGTCCTGATTTTTTCCCTATGTTCCGGCGAAAGTTCTGGGAATCCATAAGCCCAGTCTGGATTTGTTCTGTGTGCCGTCGAAGCATCAATGATTACTGTGTCAGGATTTTCGCAAAGGCTCACAGCCTCGACTGCAGCGGCATCTGGCAAACAAAGAAATGTATAATCAGATTCGTTGATAAGCCGCTTTCGTTCTGCTGAATCTTTTCGTTTTTCTTCATCAATCGAAAGAATTTCTATGTCCGTTCGATTTCCTAGCCGTTCAAAAATTTTAAGACCTGTTGTTCCTTCTCGACCATCGATAAAAATTTTTTTCTTTGCCATTTTTCCACCTGAAGTTGATTTATATTATTCTACCTGTTATCCGAAAATTTCACAATCTATAATATCACTAGAATTTTGAAGAGAGCAAACAGCCATCATATAGCCCTCATCTGCTTTATCCAAAAGGATTTTTCCTACGTACAAACCACTTTGATTATCGTCAGCTTGATAGTCATATTTTAAATTTATTTCTTTTCCGCTATTGATTTTGGACTCTTCGACAATCTCCACTCTAAAGCCTGACATTGCAAGTTTTCCTGCTAGCCCCGATGCCTTCAAAAAAGCCTCTTTTGCACACCAAACCATATAAAACCTGACAACATCGGAATTTATCCACTCAGTTTCTTCTCTGGCAAAAAACCGATGTGCAAAATTTGAAATTTTATCTCCATCACGTTTTTTCATTTTTTCGATGTCGATTCCGACTTGATAATCAGAAATCACCGAACAAGCATAGTCGCCAGAATGTGACAAACTAAAATAGGGATTGATGTCATATTTATTTTTAAATTCTGAAACAGTTTTGTCTGAAAAAATCGGACAGCCAGATTTGTCATGTTTTATATCCAATGGTAATGTCATATTTGGATATATTCTTGTCATAATTTGATTTAAGCTATATTCGGATGCAAGACTTAATTTGACATTTTTTTCCGATTTTTGTTTTGAAAACCTGACAGAATAATCCTGACGTGCCTTGCAGACACCATTAAATAAGACATCTTTTTCATATTTTCTAATATCTGTCAGATTTATTATCATATTTTTTAATTACGGAACGAATGAATAGGTGCTCGCGTTGCTCCCATACACTTTACTAATTTTGCACCGATACATAGCTTTAGTTTCTAAAACTAAGAATAATTGCTTGCGAGTTTGCAACGCAAACTCGTTATCGCCTATTCACAGTTTTAATTTCTAAACCTTTGTCTCAGAGCTTGCGAGAATTTTTGTTCATTTCTTTAGAAAAATCGAACAAAAAATTTCTCGTTGCACCAATTCACTCCATTAGTTCCTAAAGGAGTGAATTGGTGCTGGGATTCTTCCTCCACGATTTATAAAATCTGCACAACTGAATCGATTTACGCTCATAATTGGGGCACCACCGAGTAATCCACCAAATTCAGCCCATTCCCCCTCTTTTTTGCCGATTACAGGAATAAGTCGTACAGCCGTCGTCTTGTTATTTACCATACCGATGGCAAACTCATCAGCCATGATTCCGCTAAGAGTTGTTGCTGGAGTGTCACCAGGAACAGCAATCATATCCAATCCGACCGAACAAACCGTCGTCATTGCTTCAAGTTTTTCAAGCGAGATAGATCCCTGTTTTACGGCATTAATCATACCTTCGTCTTCACTTACAGGGATGAAAGCTCCGCTAAGACCTCCGACATTTGTCGAAGCCATAACTCCACCTTTTTTTACCATATCCGTAAGCATAGCAAGAGCTGCCGTAGTTCCAGGGCATCCTGCACCTTCAAGACCACATTCTTCAAGGATTCGGGCAACGCTATCTCCAACTGCCGGAGTAGGCGCAAGACTCAAATCGAGGATACCAAAATCTACACCAAGCCTAGATGCAGCTTCGCTTCCAACAAGCTGACCCATACGAGTAATCTTAAAAGCCATCTTTTTGATACCATCAGCAAGGACGTTGATTGGCTGACCTTTATATTCACGAGCAGCGGCCAAAATTACGCCAGGGCCTGAAACACCAACGTTGATTACACAATCACCTTCTCCTGGACCATGAAAAGCACCTGCCATAAACGGATTATCCTCTGGAGCGTTGCAGAAAACAACGAGTTTCGAACAACCAAGACTATCACGGTCTGCAGTTGCTTCTGCAGTTTTCCTGATAGTTTCTCCCATCAATTTTACAGCATCCATATTGATTCCGCTTTTTGTAGAACCCACGTTCACGCTTGAACAAACAAAATCCGTGGTTGCAAGGGCTTCTGGAATTGAATCAATCAAAATCCTATCAGCAGGTGTAATTCCTTTTTGAACTAGGGCACTAAAACCACCTATGAAATTCACACCCAATTCTTTTGCACATCTGTCGAGAGTTTTTATATAAGGAACATATGTTTTTGCTTCACTAGCACCGGCAACAAGAGCAATCGGAGTTACAGAAATACGTTTATTGATAATTGGAACACCAAATTCTTTTTCGATATCCTGCCCAACCTTAACAAGATTGCCGGCCTTTTTCATTATTTTATCGTAAATCTTATCGCAAGCCGTTTTGCTATCCGCACAGGCACAATCCAAAAGAGAAATCCCCATCGTAATGCATCGGATATCAAGCTTTTGGCTCATAAACATCTTTACTGTCTCTTGTACTTCAACCGGTGAAAAAATCATAATCACTCCAAAAATTTTTATATTAACAGTATAGTCTTTTTTGTCGAGTTGTGCTAGATTGGTCAAGATTTTAGGTTTGACTCTATCAAGCCAATCGAGGTCTACTTAATGAAAACAAACAAACAAAATTTAACTTTCAAAATTGCCGTTACAGCAAGTCTTAGTGCACTCATCATCATCATGGGTCTTACTCACATCGGTTTTATTCCATGGTTCTCTGGAGCCGCTATAACAATTATTCAAATTCCAGTTTTTCTCGTCGCAATGCTTTGTGGTTGGCTTCCTGGCCTTATTTCAGGCATCATTTTTGGTGTGTTCAGCTTAATTGTAGCAGCAACAGCCCCTACTGGCGGACTTGATGCTTTCTTTGTAAATCCGTTGATTTCAGTTCTCCCTCGTGCCTTAATGGGTATCTGCTCGGGATTTATTTTCCTCGGTTTTTCTAAAATTCCAAAATTTCCTAAAGTCGTGAATTTCGCAATTACAGGATTTCTTGGTTCCTTCCTCAACACTATCTTCGTTCTTGGGGCTTTGTGGATTGCAAAAGCCATCGATTTCAAATTGTTGCTCACAGTTACAGTTTCAAATGGTCTTTTGGAGGCAGCCGCAAGTGCAATCATCTGTACAGCCGTTATGTCATTGATAATGATTCCAAAACGAAAATCAAAGTTCGCAGATGAAAAATTTGCAGATGAAAAAACTGATGAAACTGATGTAGTTGAAGAAGATACAGAAAAACAAGATTAATTATACCTTGCTATGGGGATGACCAATAAGTTCAAAAAGTGTATTTAATTGCAATACAAGAGATTGCCGTGTCGAGCACGGCAATGACTCATACTTATTGGACGGCCCCTTTTTTTATGCGCTCTACTTTCCTACACAGAAATTAGCAAAAATATTTCCAAGGATGTCTTCAGGAGTTACCTCGCCTGTAATCTCGCTCAAAAAGGAAAGCGTGTCTTCAAGATCCTGAACAACAGCATCAAGCGAAATGTCTTCTCCAAAATCTAGACTTGTGCCATGCGCTACTTCCAACGCGTGATTTACAGAGTCAAGCGCATCGTCAACGGCTAGTTTTTGACGCTCGCTTCCAAGACCTGCCTGTTCCCGTTCTGTTGATGTCATATTTTCTGAAATCAAAACATTCTTTACGGTTTGAATTAATGCTGAAACGCCTTGTCCTGTTTTAGCACTAATTCTGACAAATTTGTCATATTTAGATATGTCATAATTGACATTATCGTCATGATTTAATTCCATTTTGTCAACTTTATTCAAAACCTTGACAACAGGAACGGTTTTTTCTACCTGTTCGATGAATAACTCATCCTCTGAATTGTCAAAGTTTTTATCTGTAATGCTGCTTCCGTCCACAAGATAAATTATGACATCTGCATCTTTTGTCAAATCACGCGTCATTTCGACACCACGTTTTTCAACGACATCATCCGTTTCACGAAGACCTGCCGTATCAAACAAGCGTGCAGGAATACCGTCAAAACTAACCCAGCTTTCAATCCAGTCTCGGGTCGTTCCCTCGACGTCGCTGACAATTGCACGCTCTTCTTTTAAAAGTGCATTGAAAAGACTCGACTTTCCAGCATTGGTTTTACCGCACAAAATGACGCGTGCTCCATCCTGATAAAGCTTTTGACTCTTCCAGCTTTCAGAAAGAGCCTTCAGTTTTTCTTGGGCAAGACGGAGTTTTGAGTCATCAAAAGTATCCGAAAAGTTTTCCTCATCTTCTGGATATTCGATTTCAACTTCGATGGCACCAATTGTTGAGATAATAAGTTCTTTTATATTGAAGATTTCTTGTGAAAGATTGCCGGCAAGACGACCAAGGGCCAAGCCACGGCTAGCATCAGTTTTACTTTCGATGATTTCGCGAACAGCCTCTGCTTTGGTCAAATCGGTTTTGCCGTTAACAAAAGCACGGAAGGTGTATTCTCCGCGTTCAGCCTGCCTGAATCCGTTTTTCAAAAGCAAGCTAAACACGGAAGTAACAGGTTTTATACCGCCGTGGCAACTAATTTCAGCCATTTCTTCGCCAGTATAACTTTTAGGCTGGCGAAATACACTGACCAAAACCTCATCCACACGGACTTTTCCTGCGGGATCTACAATCCAGCCATAGACTATTGTGTTTCCCTGGGCCTCATTCAAGGCTTTTGGACGAGAAAACACCTTGCTCAAAAGTTCGATGCATCCTTTTCCTGAAACACGAATGATTGCCAAAGCACTCGGTGCAATCGCCGTAGCAATAGCCGCGATAGGTTCTTCTGGATTGTAGCCTTTCATTTATTTGTTTTCCCCGTCTTCAGGTTCGCCAAGCTTACAAAGCCTGAAAAGCCATGGGCAAACAAACGTGATGAAAAATCCTGAAAGACCGTATCTTATGAATCGGCACAACTGTCCCCATGGTTCTTCTTTTCCAGGAAATACCATCTTTAATCCAAGATAAATAACTCCGATTACAAAAGCACCGAAACCAAGCCTAAGAAGTTTCTGCCACCATTTGCCTTTTGAAGCATCAAATTTTTTACCGTTATCCATCAAGATATAGCCAACTATAAAGCCGAAAAATGCACCCGCCATCGATGTATCTTCAGGGCACAAAAAGTTCAAAATCACCGTAATTACTGCAATGACCAAGATTCTGTAGATTTTATTGAGCTTGTTGAAAAGTGCCGATATTTTGTTACTAAAAAGCAGGCATCCAATAGAAAAAATATAACCAATTCCAAGACCCATCAATACATCAGTTGGATAATGAACACCAAGATAGTTCCTTGAAATAGCAACCAAACATGGAAGCAAAACTGCAAGAAGGATTTTCCAGATTTTTTTCCATTTCATATCGGCAGCAAACAAAGGCCAAAAGGCTGAAGCACACTGCGAATGTCCCGACGGAGTAGAATATCCGCTTTCTTCAACACGGAAAACCGGTGAATCGGCGTAAATAGATTTTCCAGTAGCAGGATCAATCATTTCACCTGGTTTGTAAGTAGCTGGATCGAAACTGCTCGAACTATACTGATATGGCCTAGGAGCTTTCAAAACGCCCTTTATAGCACCATTGATTGAACAAGAAAGAAGGACCGTCGTTCCGATTTTCATACCCTTATGCATGTTGATGCACCAACAATACAAAAGCAAAATGAAAAGATAAATTGGTGTATTAAAAACATAATGTAAAAGTAAAGCCAACCAATCCAATGGTTTACAACTGATTTTTTGCAATCCCTGAATAAAAGTAATTCCCCAATCCCAGATTGATGTCCATGCAGAATCCATAAAAACTCCCTATTTATTTGTAAATATTTTCTATCTTATCACTTTTTTTGATTCACTGCAAATTTTTGCATGGTTACTCGACTATCCATAGTCTTTCATGCTAAATTTTATATATGAATTGTCACGCTTGCCCTATCTGCAACGGATACGGCTGTATCGGAGAACTGCCGGGTATGGGCGGTTTTGCTAACAACATCAACTTTCAAAACAACGTCGAAGGCTGGAATCAGCTAGCCTATGAAAAAGGCTTTCCACAAAATGACCTTACCGATTATAAAGCAGGCATCGTTAACTTACCGAATCTGAAGGACTATCCTGTCCGACTTGGGCCTATGACAGGCGGAGTCGAAAATGTTGGCTATAGCAACGAAAAGCAATTTTATTTTGATATGATTTCATTTGCCTCATCAAAGGGCATCTCACTTTCAATAGGAGACGGATGTCCTGACTGCAAACTTCAATATGGAATCGAGGCTGTAAAAAACCTGACAACTTCTGCGTCAACCTCGCCTTCTGCTGCCGTTTTTATCAAACCATATCCAGACGAAAAAATCCTTGAACGCGCAAACTGGGCAATGTCTGCCGGTATTGCAAGTCACATCGGAATTGACATAGATTCCTACAATATCTTAACAATGAGAAATCAAGTAAAACTCGAAAGAAAATCTGACAAACAACTTGTCATGATTAAGGATGTCATAAATAAAAAATATGACAAACCTTTCATAATTAAAGGTGTTTTTACAAAATATGACATCGATATTGTCAAGTTTGTAAAACCTGACATCGTTTTTATCTCAAATCATGGTGGAAGAGTTGAAAACAGAATCGGAAGCACCGCAGAATTTCTTGCCGAAAATGCTGACACCTTAAAAAATTATTGTAGCGAAATTTGGGTGGATGGCGGCATCCGTACCGAAAAAGATATCAAACTTGCACTAGCACTCGGAGCAAGCCAAGTTTTGTTAGGAAGGCCTGTCATAACTGCAATGGCAAAAGAAATATAATTTTCAAGGGGAGTTCATGGCTACAACAACAGACGACAAAAAAATTATTTAGTCTATGGATCGCGTGTCGCGTTCATACGGCACAAAAACAGTCCTAAAAGACGTGAGCATTTCATAGTATTCTGGAGCAAAAGCCGCCGTCAGCAATTTTACCGAATGACTTGCCGTTCACTTTGCGCCGAGCGGAATCAGGGTCAATGCAATTGCACCAGGATTTTTCGTAACTGACCAAAACCGTTCTCTTTTGTTTAATAGCGATGGAACGCCAACCGCCCGCACGGAAAAAATCCTCAAGGCAACCCCGATGGCTCGTTTCGGAAAAGTCGAAGAATTGCTCGGAGCCGTAAATCTGTTGATTGATGACAAGGCTGCAAGTTTTATAACTGGCGTCGTACTTCCGATAGACGGCGGCTTTAACGCATACAGCGGCGTGTGAAAAGGGTTAACTTTTAAGCAGCAGTTGCAAAATTAACAACAGAAAGTTCCTGCAAATGCTGTTTTGCAGAAGCAATAATTTCTTCAAGCTTTTTTACAACATTACCTGTAAAATGAATTTCATCACACGTTTCACATTTATAGCAAGGGATATTTCGAATTACAAGAACACCACCTTCTAATTCTATTGCTTCTGTAGTTGTACTTTCATAAGTTTCGTGACCACATCGTATACATTTCATTTTTCAGCCCCCTTTCGTGTTTTTAAATCTGCTTCCCATTTATCAGAAGTTGGAATATACGCTGTTATCAAATATATTTTTTCTTCATTCATACTGACAACAACATGTATATATTCATTTTTAACAGAAATTCCCAATATTAGACAACTCGGAAACGGAAAATCGTCTGGATACTGTTCAATAATTTCGCCATTATCAATAGCATTCATTACATCATCAACTGAAATATTTCTTTCATTCAAACGAAGTTGACCATGTAAAGAAATAATGATGTTTTCACTTTTATTGTTTTTTCTAAAATCTTCGATTGTATACAAAGCAACCTCTTTAGTCTTATTATACCACAACAAATGGGAAAAATCTAAACAATAAAGTCTTTCAGCTGTAAATCCATGGCGTGATCAATTTTAGATAGGGTTTCTAAAAATTATAGCGAATAGGATTTTGTCCCCAGTTTTGAAATTCGACTGGCAAAGCTTTATTGAGATAGTTTTCTTTTACACTGGCTGGAGCTTCTTCAAAATCAAAAGCTTTTCTAATCCCTTTGAAACCAGGATAACAAGAACCATCATCAGATTCATCATTATATCCTTTTACTTTGTAAACACCTCTGACAATATCATCTATTATAGCAAAAGCGTAATCTGCAGATAATACTTTTTGTGCTGAAGCCACCCACCATTTCCTAGAAGCTTCTTTTATAGAACCTCGAGCTTTAACTACATCTTCATGTGTCCTAAACATTACAACGCTATCTTTGATTTCTTTAATTGTTTCCATCCAAATCTTCCTCAGTTTCTACTTTAATAATTTTTCCATCTTTTACATGTGCACAAATTGTTATACCTTTTGTTGAATGTTCCAAATCATATCCATTGGCTTTGTAATAATTCCATAAATTATCAAATTCTTTTTGTGTTATAATTTCTTTCCTTTCGTTATAATAAATATCATATACAAATTTATAAGATAAATAATGTTTTTCAGTTTCACGTTCCTCTTTTTCAACAATATCAACGCTATACAAATTATAAGAACTTACAACTGCATTTCTATAATTACGAAAACGCCCTCCTGTAGTAATTATATCTGGAAAAACAGTTTGCTTCGTTTTTATTGAAGCAAGTAAATATGTATCGCCAACTTTACTTTTAGAAAAAGCTATGTTTCTTTCATCAATATCATAACATCTTGAATTATTAACTAGTTTATAAAAATAATTTATATTATTATTTATTGAAGGATTGTCATTATTATGATCTATAACATCATTGCCGAAAGCATCATAACGATGATGATAATGATCTTTATAACCTATACATTTACAACCATCCCCAAATTCAGTAAAAGAAAACGATACAATATTACTCATTTGTTCTTGTTTATATTTAATAATGTTTGTTTTAGAAAATTCATAAACTATATATTCATTGCTACAAAAAAATGTAGAATCGTAGCCCTCTTCAGGTTCACAAATTTCGATTTCTGAAGATTGAAAATATTTATATAAATCAGAAACCTTTCTTCCTTCGAAATAATAAGCGCCTTTCGATGCAACTCCTAAAGAAACACAACTAAAAGAATTAAATACTAAAAAAAACAAAAGTATTAGAAACGAAATTTTTTTAGACAATCTTCTTCCTCCGTTCTTAGTCAAATTTTATTGTACTTTGTATTTTTAACAAGTCAAGCACTTTTTATACAATGTCAAATATCAATTGACAAGAAGGATTTATGTTTGGAGACCAAATAAAAAATTTGAGAATGAGTAAATGTCTTAATCAAGTTGAAATGGCAAAAATCTTGGGCGTAACAAAACAAAGCGTTTCTAACTGGGAAAACGAAAATATCATGCCTTCGGTAGACATGCTCATCAAACTTTCTCAATTCTTTAATGTTTCTACTGATTATCTTCTTGGCTTAACAGAAAAACATGCTTTAAATACAGAAGGACTTTCAGAAATTCAAATAGCACATATTCAGAACATAATAAATGATATAAGAGAATCCTAAACCCCCATTTGCACATTTGACCTGTTTCCCTTATACTTAACTTATGGCAACAACAACAGACGACAAAAAAATCATTTACACGATGGACCGCGTGTCGCGTTCATACGGCACAAAAACAGTCCTCAAGGACATCAGCATTTCGTATTATTACGGAGCTAAAATCGGTGTTATCGGTGCAAACGGCGCCGGAAAATCAAGCCTTTTTAAGATACTAGCAGGACGTGATACAGAATACACCGGAGAGACGACCCTTGCACCTGGATACAAAATCGGATATCTCGAACAGGAACCATATTTGGAACCAGGAAAAACTGTACGAGAAATCGTTGAAGAGGGTGTTAAAGATATAACAGATTTGCTTGCTGAATTTGATAAAGTGAACGAAGCCTTTGGCGATCCTGATGCCGATTTCGATAAACTTTGTGCGCGACAAGCTGAAATACAGGAAAAACTCGATTTGCTGGATGCCTGGAACTTAGACGCAAACCTTGAACTTGCAATGGACGCCCTCCGATGCCCGCCACCAGATCAGGTAGTTGATGTGCTGTCTGGAGGAGAACGCAGACGAGTAGCACTGTGCCGGCTTTTACTTCAAAAACCGGACATCCTTCTTTTGGACGAACCGACTAACCACTTGGATGCAGAAACAGTTGCCTGGCTAGAACGCCACCTTCAAAATTACGCCGGAACAATCATCGCTATCACGCACGACCGATACTTTTTGGATAATGTTGCAGGCTGGATTCTCGAACTGGACCGAGGAGAGGGAATTCCTTTCAAGGGTAATTACTCAAGCTGGCTTGAACAAAAACAGCGACGACTTGCTCAGGAAGAAAAGAACGAAAGCGAACGCCAGAAAGAGCTCAAACGAGAACTTGAATGGATTCACATGAGTGCAAAAGGCCGACAAGCCAAACATAAGGAACACATTACAAAATATGAACAGCTTCTCGCACAGACAGGAAAAGGCCAGATTAAAGATACAAAAATTACGATTCCGGCTGGTCCTCGACTTGGCGGTGTCGTAATCGAAGCCCAGGACCTTACAAAATCTTACGGCGATAAGCTTTTGTTTGAAAACTTGAATTTCAACGTTCAGCCAGGATCGGTAATCGGAATTGTTGGTCCAAACGGCGCCGGTAAAACAACCTTGTTCAAACTTATTGCAAATGCCTGTGGCCAAGGAGATGAAAAACCAGATTCTGGCTCATTAAAAGTCGGCTCAACGGTAAAGCTTACCTACGTTGACCAAATGAGGTCTTTGCTAGATCCAAACAAAACCGTATGGGAGCAGCTTTCCGATGGATTGGACATTATCAAGCTAGGCGCCGTGGATGAAAAAGGACGAGCAATAAATGGCTCAATCAGAGAAGTAAATTCTCGTGCCTATTGTTCTTGGTTTAATTTCAGTGGGGCTGACCAGCAGAAAAAAGTTGGTGTTCTTTCGGGTGGAGAACGAAATCGTCTCAACCTTGGAATGATGCTCAAACAAGCTGCAAACGTACTTCTGTTGGACGAACCTACGAATGACCTCGACGTAGAAACAATCCGAGCGCTCGAAGATGCAATTGAAGATTTTGCAGGATGCGTTCTTGTTGTAAGCCACGACAGATGGTTCCTAGACCGTATCTGTACGCACATTCTCGCATTTGAAAATAATTCTGTCGTAAGGTTCTTTGAAGGAAACTGGTCTGACTATGTTGAATGGAAAAAGAAAGAACTTGGTGAAGACAGTGAACGTCCTCATAAAACAATCTACAGAAAACTCGAACGCTAAAAATATGGCGAAAGCCAATTCTTGATACATGCCGAATTTTAAAGGTTCGGCATGTCTTGAGTATCGTTCAAAACTTCGGTTATTTCCTCAATAACAAATTGTTCATCTTTTGCAATTGAAGAAACCTTGTCTTTGATATTATCTAAGATTAAAATAATTTCTGGATCAAACTGACTTCCGGACTGCTTTTTTATGATTGTATATGCACTTTCTATATCGAAAGCTTTTTTATATGGTCGCTCAGACAAAAGACTATCCAACACATCAGCAACACTTGTTATGCGAGCACAAAGTGGAATATCATTTTCTTTAAGACCATAAGGATATCCCTTTCCGTTCCACCATTCATGATGTGAACGCGCTATTTCTTTTGCATAACAAATGAATTTTTTATCAGTGTAATATTTTTCAAGATAACGTTCGATTATTTGCGAACCTGCCAGAGGATGCTGTTTAATTACGCTATATTCCTGTGCCGTTAAAATTGTTTTTTTGGTCAAAATCGTATCTGGAACAACAATCTTTCCCAAGTCATGAAGCTTAGCAGCCTCTGAAATCAATTTGATATCCTCTTCTGTAAGACAATTACGGTATTTTTCGTAGCAAATCACAAGTTCTTCACAGATAATCTGAACGTAGGAAGCAACTCTTTGTAAATGGTAGCCTGTCGAGGATTCCTTAAAATCAACCATTGCCGCCATACCTTTTATCAATCCAATCTGAAGTTCCTTAATGTTCTTTTCGCGCGATGAATTTGCTTCAACAATTCTGGATGCTTTTTTTATCAGCAGCATTTGAATCATAATGAAAATAGAAAACTCTATCGTCATGCAAATAATACTGTAATGACACCATTGATCCACGGTCGTAATGTTTGAAATCAATCCATAAGGTATTCCTTCTGGTGTTTCAAAATAATTAGGAACGTTGCCGGTCTTTGAGCGAATGATTATAGAAAAGAGCATTGTAAAATAGGCAATCACATTGGTTATCAACATGAAACGGAGATCAAAATAAAGACAAGCAATTAAAGGAATTACTAGATATCCTAATTTGATGTCGATACCCTTGCAAAAACTCAGAACAAAAATATCAATCGTAAAGATAGCGATATAGAAATATTTCATCCATCCTTTTGATGAAAGCGTTTTGGTAAAAAAAGTAAGACAAAAAACAATAAGATAAAGAACAATCGTAAAGACACTGTAAATTCCAAGAGAGGCATATTCGATATTATGAAAGGCGCTCGGTATTTTCGAATTTGGTGCATTTAAGCTTTCCCCAATCAACTTTAAAAGCATAAGAGTCGGGCCCAAAAGACATACGCAACCAATCATTTTAGTAAGACGCCTGTTAGTGCTTCTTTCTTCGCGAGAAAATATTTTAGTACTTTCAGGGTCTGTATCGGTTTCCTTAAAAAACCTCTTAAAAAATGATTTTCCTTCGTCTTTCGTCATATCAAAATATTATAACACATCAGGATAATTGACAACCTGATTCGCGCATTACCTATCCTCGCGGAAATAACCGCTTCCCAGGGAAGCTGGCGGCTGATTTTCCGGCTTAAACCTAAGCCCCATAAAAATAAGCACAATGATTGTCGCAACATAGGGAACCATATCAAGAATTTGGCCTGGAATAATTTTTCCAAAAAATGTTACGCTCTGACATTTCATTGCAAGACCGCTAAGCGCACCAAAAGCCCATGAAAACAAAATGGCTTTGAGAGGATTCCACGTACAGAAGATAACAAACGCAACGGCTATCCATCCTGCACCAGCCGTGATGTTTTCTTGCCACTGTGGTACAAAAACAAGCGAAAGATATGCACCACCAAGTCCGCACAAAAAGCCACCAATAATTACGTGAACATATTTATAAAGAGTTACGTTGATTCCGCTAGCATCTGCAGAAGCAGGATTTTCACCGACGGCACGAACATTCAATCCCCAGCGGGTATATTTATAGTAGCAATAAAGCAACACTGCCAAAAGAAGCGAAATATAAACATAGATGCTTTGATGAAAAATCATCGGGCCGATAATCGGGATTTTAGAAAGGCCTGGAATTGCTTTTGCTGCAAAAGCCTGCCTGATGTTGTCTGGCATCGCAGTTGATGTCAAAAATTTTCCCATGTAACTTGCAACTCCAGTTCCGAAAGTCGTCAGAACAAGACCTGTTACAATCTGATTTCCCTGAAGCGTTATCGTAATGAAAGCATAGATTAATGCGCCTGCACTTCCAGCAAGACCTGCACAAAGCATTGCGACTGCAGGATTTCCACTCGCACTACCTGCAAGATATCCAAAGGCAGCACCTAAAAGCATCATACCTTCTGTTCCAAGATTCGACTGGCCTGATTTCTCAAAAAGGATACCACCCAAAATTCCAAACAAAATATGTGTTCCAGTCTGAACTGAAACTTGCAGAAAGAGTCCCAAACTTGCTATTACACTCATTTTTCTTCTCCCTTTCCAATTTTTACCTTAATTTTATTAATCACTTTATTTGTCACTTTACTTGTAGCCATCGAAACCTTTTCAAAAGGATTTACGATAACAATCTTTTCGCCATTTTTGCCCGTAATATCAAAAACAAGTTTATAGCGAACAAAAAATTCACTTCCCAATACAAAGAAGATAATGATAGTTTGAATGATGTTTCCCATACTTGCAGGAATGTTCATAGATGTCTGCAAGAAGCTACCACCCTGAAGAAGCATACTGAAAAGGAAAGAAACGACCAGATTAACAATCGGATTCAGTTGACTTAACCACGTCGTAATGACTGCCATAAAGCCCATCCCATTTGACATATTATCCGTCAGCGAATGCTCAATGGCACTAGCCTGTATCATACCTGCAAGTCCGCATAGACCACCGCTTATTAGGATGGCAAAAATCATCGTACGATTCACGTTGATTCCAGCATATTTCGCAGTCTGGATACTTTCCCCTATTACGCTCATTTCGTAACCAAATTTTGTCCTTTTAAGAACTAGAAAAATTATTACAACAAGCACAAGCGCTATTATCCAGCCCATGTGAATACCAAAAACATTAGGCATAATCGCGTTACTTCCGAAATTCGCTATCTTTGGAG
>JAQYSN010000206.1 GCA_028725265.1 Spirochaetales bacterium
GGTGGAATTGGTAGACACGCTAGTTTCAGGTACTAGAGTCCTTACGGATGTACGAGTTCAAATCTCGTATCGGGCAAAAAATTTAGAACATTAGAACAATAGTACAAAAAGAACGATTAGAATCGGTAAAGTGCAGAATGAAACGATGTAAATCCAAAGAGGAAGGGAGTCGTCACTCATTCTGCGTTTTATTTTTCGCTGCTTTCTGAAAATTTTATCTATTTTTTTCATATTTTCATTTTCACCAATTGGAGATTCATCCGCTGATGAGCCTTTTTTCTCTGAATAACCGCACTGAGGGCAACCATCTTTAAACTGATACGTAGTCCCTACTTTACCGCATTTTGGGCACTTTACGGCAGCAAAAAATTTTCCGCATGTAGGACAAAATTTTGCATTGGCATCAACTATTGTCTGACAATTTTCACAAACAAATTTTGCATGAGTACTCATATTTATTTATCGGCATAAAAAATTCAGCTCGTAAGATGTTTTTTCCAATCAGAAATCAAGGAAAGAGCTTCAAGTGGCGTTATTGAGTTCACATCAGTTGAAAGAATCGAATCCAAGACGATTTCTTCTTCGGAAAACAACGACGGTGCATTATATGAAGGAATCTCAACTTTCATCACATCAGAAGGAGATGATATCATGTTTTTCACAGTCTTGTCCAAAATTTGCTGCGCACGATCCACTACAATCGAAGGAACACCTGCAAGACGGGCTACATGAAGACCATAGGAATTCTGAGCACTGCCTTTTTTGACCTTTCTCAAAAAAACGATTTTACCGTCCTGTTCAAGAACATCCATGCACAACATCTGAAGGTTTTCATGCTCAAGATTCGTAAGTTGGTAATAATGAGTCGCAAATAATGTCTTGCAAGAAAGTTTGTTCAAAAGATATTCAGAAATTGCCCATGCAAGGGAAAGCCCGTCTTCTGTAGAAGTACCTCGCCCGACTTCATCCATGATTACAAGACTTTTTTCTGTAGCAGAGCGCAATATCAAGGCCGTTTCACTCATTTCGACAAGAAAGGTCGATTCTCCGCGCGCAAGGTTATCAGAAGCTCCAACTCGACAGAAAATTTTATCAGAAATGCCGATTACGGCTTTAGTTGCAGGAACAAAGGATCCGATTTGCGCAAGGAAAGCTATCAAGGCATTCTGCCTCAAAAAGGTACTTTTTCCGGCCATATTAGGACCTGTAATTAGCGCAAATTTTTTTGAATTCAAATCCAGTCCATTCGGAATAAAAGAGGAACGCGCAATATGCATCTCAACAACCGGATGACGCCCATTTTCAATCACAAAACTGTTATCTTGCGTAATTTCCGGACATACCCAATTATTAATCTGAGCTGCATAAGCAAAAGAAGCACACACATCAATATATGAAATAAAATTCGATAAATTCAAAAGATAATTCAATTCAAGTGCAATTTTATTTCGAAGCTCAATAAACAGATTTTTTTCAATATCCAAGATTTGCTCGGAAGCCTTCATCAATTCGCTTTCAAGTTCCTGGAGTTTTGGCGTTGTATATCGATCCCCATTAACCAATGCACGGCGCAAAATAAAATGCGACGGCACATCCGAAAGTTTTCCCTTTGATACCTCGATAAAATATCCCAAAATGTTATTGTAACGGATTTTCAGATTTGGAATTCCAGTATTTCTCTTTTCGTCTTCCAGATATTGATCAAGAATCGTATTGAAATTATCGTGAACATTACGCCAATAATCAAGTTCCTGAGAATATCCAGGTTTTATTATTCCGCCGTCACTAAGCAAAACAGAAGGATTTTCAACTAATGCTCGATCAATCAAATCTATCAGATTTTCGGCTTTATCCGTTTCAATTGCGGCTAATTCAAAATCAGATAGCAATTTTTGAATTTCAAGTGAATTTTGCAAGCTAAATTTTAAAGTCTGCACGTCCTTAGGATGAGCTTTTCCAAGCGAAACACGACCAGAAAGTCGTTCAATATCATAAATTTTTGAAAGGATTTCCCTGATTTTCTGAAGACCAAGCGAATTTTTGGCAAAAAAACTTACATCAGACTGCCGTTTTTTTATCTGGTTAATATCCGTAAGCGGATACATAAAATAGTTCGCCAAAAGTCTTCGGCCCATCGGGGTACATGTATAAGCAACCGTTTCAAAAAGCGTAAAATTTGTTGAGCCGTCATGTAAGTTCGATGTGATTTCAAGATTCCGTCTCGAAGAATCATCAATGCTCAAAAACTGAGAATCGGAGTATACATGCAGATTCGTTATATGCTGAATTACCCTAGAATCTTTTATTCCTGCATTTTTAGAAATATATTCAAGGAGAAATCCGCTTGAAGCTATCTCAGGAGAATTTTCGGTAATAGAAAAAGAACGCAAAGTAACGGTTCCGAATTGATTCAAAATGTTTTTGGCACTAAGCTCCATAGAAAAATGCCAGTCAGGATACACTGAAAGAGAAAGATTAGAATTCAGACCGATAATCTGCTCAAATTCTGGATATTCAGAAACACTTTGAGAAGCAACTATCTCCCTTGGATTCGAACGAGCAATTTCAGAAAGAAGGTTTTCCTTAAAGGAAGAAATAGGCCAATGAGTTGCATAAAACTCCCCTGTCGAAATATCGATGTAAGAATATGAAACGACCCTATCCTTTTTATCGCCGACAAAACAAATCGAAGACAAAAAATTGCTCACGCCATTTTCAAGATACTCTTCTTCAGTTACGCTTCCAGGTGTTATAATTTCAACGACTTTTCGTTCCGTAAGACCTTTTGCCTTAGGATCACCAACCTGCTCACAAATCGCAATTTTTTTTCCTAAACGCAAAAGCCTCGCAATATAAATCTTGCTTGCATGATAAGGAATTCCACACATTGGTGTGTCAGTTCTATGCGTCAGTGTTAAATTTAAAAGACGAGAAACTTCCTGCGCTTCTTCATAAAACATTTCATAAAAGTCACCGAGTCTGAAAAACAAAATTTCGTTTGGATGCTCTTTCTTTATGCTCACATACTGAGCCATTACAGGAGTTAGTTCAGCCATAAAAATCAGTTAACTTAATACGAAGCGATTCTTTTGATGACTTTATCCGTTATGTCTACCGATGGACTATACCAAAGTATCGTATTTGCCTGCTGAAGACTCAGAATCATGCTGTAACCATCAGATTCGGCAATCTGTCCGAGCACATCATATAATTTTGCGTAAAAACCGTCGGATTTTTCGAGTTTTTTCTTGATTGAATCAAGTTCGATATTTTTTGTGTTTGTATATTCCGTAAGATAATCAGCTTTTTTGATGATTTCAGCTTCAAATTTTGCAGCATTAATGTTATCACCAGCTTCTTTAGCGTCAATCATTTTCTGATTCAAAGTCTGGAGTTCTTCTGTTTTGGTAGTAACTATCTTCTGGAACTCAGCTTTCTTGGCTTCATAATTTCTGACAGCACTAGAATCGCGGTAATAGGTAGAAAAAACTCGAGATGTATCTACTACAGCAAATTTTGTTATGGTCTGTGACAAAACTGAACAAAGTGGCAAAAGTGCACAAATTAAAACCAACGCAAATTTTTTATTAAAACTCATAAAAACCTCTTTTCAATTATTTATTTACAATATTGAATGAAAGTACGAATGTAAATCCTGCATTATCTTCCGTTCGCCAAGCAAAAGCTCCTGTATCGTCAAAATGGAACGGGAACGTAAACAAGAATCGAAGTGGAAACTGCGGCATACAGATTCGAGGACCGAAACCAAAACTAAACTTCCAATTTGAAAGAGATGCATCCAATACAAAAGGAGAATCGGAATCACCAAGAACGACAGCATCAAAGAAAATATCAAAGGCAGCAATTCCAGGAAGGAATGGCCATCTCAATTCTACAATATTCGACCACATTGTAAGGCCTTTTGTTGAAGAATCAGCACTCCATCCTCTTCCATTAAACATACCGTCGATATAAAGCTTGTTTGAAGCACCAATTTCGTATCCTGGTACAGGAACCTGGAAAGAAAATCCGGAGTAGCCCATAAGAGAAAGTTTGAAAGACCATTTATCTCCAACCGGGACATCCGCAAGAGGTGCATAAAGTTCAACCTTTGTATCAGAGCGCAAGAAAAACTGGTCTTCTATTACAGGAATAAAACCTGTCCAGCTTAACCTTTGACTGACAAACCATCCTTTAGTCGCATCATAATTAACGTTTCGTCCGTCAAGAGAAACGGAACCCCAGATTGTATTCGTCCAACCCCAATCATTATTCGTATCACTAACAGTCGTATCAACTGGAGTATAGTTAAATGAGTCATATACGTTATTCAAAAGATTGAATGAAATACCACCAGATGTCGTAAGAATTGCAAAATCATAAGACCATCGTCTTCCCAAAGAAGCTGCAAAACTTGTAGTCCAGTTAGTATAGTCCATATAGTAATGAGTTTCATCGACTCCAGTCGGGAAGTAAAGATACTGCAAAGTCGTGAGCATTCGATGATAGAAAGCTGCTGAAAGCGAAAGCGTTATCGGCTTATCAAGGAACCAAGGATTCGTGTAGCTCAAAGCTATTGATTGCTCCGTATTTGAAACAGTCAACTGGGAAGAAAGTGTCAAGCCCGTACCGCCGAGGTTCGAATCCTGCCATTTTGCAAAAAGCGAAATCGGAATATCAGAAGTTTCAGTAACTCCAGAGAATGTCAATCCAAATTCAAGGGAAGTCGTCGACTGCTCTTCAACAGTAAGAATCAAATCTACAAGGTTTTCTTCCGAACCCGGTACAATCTGAGGATAAACTGATGAGAAATACTGAAGGTTGTTCAGGTTTCTAAGACCAGAAGCAAGTTTACTCTTTGAAAAGATATCGCCACTTTCAAGAGGAATTTCTCGGATGATAACGTAATCCTTTGTCTTTTCATTTCCCTTTACTATGATATTTTCTATATGCGAACGTTCTTTTTCGATAATCTGGAGTGTATAGCTGACCTCTTTTTTAACAGGGTCTGCATTCATTTTTGGAATAAACGTGTTGAATGTGTAACCGTTTTCATAGTAAAGATCCAAGAGAGCTCCCAATCCTTCTTGAAACTTTAGTTCATTGAAAACATCGCCAACATTTAGTTTGATGCAATCACTAAGTTCCTTAGTCGTAAAAATCGAGTTTCCGCTTATCTGCATTCCACCGTATGTATAACTTTCACCCTCGGTAACAAAATAAGTCAAAACAACTTCTTCTCGCCCCTCTTCTTCATTCAAAGTGACTTCCCTATTTACGGTCTCACTCACGACAGCATCTATATAACCACGCGAATGATAAAAAGCAAGAATAACCTGCCTATCCTGTTCGATGCTCGATTCCTGAAAATATCCTTTATTGAATATTGATTTTTCTTTTTGAGCAAATTTGCTTTTTAGAGTCTTTGGATCAATTACGTGAACGCCTTCGAATTTGATTTCCGTAACGATAGTTGCCATACCTTCTGTAATCAGAAACGTAAGTTCAACTTCCCCGTTCGGCTTGATATCAATATTAGAAGAAACCTTTACGTTTGTAAAACCTTTGTCGAGATAAAGATTTCTAATAGCCCTTTCATCTGAAGGGATGCGCTTTTCATTTAAGATATCAAGTTCCTTGACCTTTACGACATCCTTGATATCGGCAAGTTTAATCTGCTTATTTCCCTTATAACGGATATGTGTAATTACAGGAAGTTCCTTTACAGTGAATTTGAGAATAACAGTGTTATAGTTTTCATCACCAGGAAGAGCTTCAGCCGTAAAGTTTGGATCGAAAACATCAAGTGCGTAAATTTTAGTTACAAGTTCGTTGTAAAGTTCATCAGAGTAGCGTTTTCCCTTAAACTGACTGACGATTGCATGAATGTCATCTTTTTTAACTAGATTTAGCCCGTCAAAAATTATATTCGAAATCGGCTTGTTGTAATAGTTAGGTTCTGTCTGAGCAACAAGCCCCATAACAGAAAAAAGCAACATCAAGACCAAAACAATACGAAACTTTCGCATATTTTTTCTCCAAAATTCTAGAAATTAAACTTCCAGGAAAGACTCAATGACGTTCCAGGTACCCAAGATTCAGTCAATGACTGTAAGTTTGGAGCTACATTCCAGCGTATCAAGGCAAAAGGACTTTCTATTTCAAATCCAAATTCCGGTTCAATACTCAATCCATACTGATTTCTCTTAGGATCTACAAGACCTTCCATATACTCCAAGTTCAAAAGGGCATCCAAATACATATTCTTTCCGATGTATTTACCTACATAAACAGATGTACCATCAAGATAGTTACCAACATTTTGTTCTTTTGAGTAATCTGAATTTACGATCACGGCATTCTGTAAAATAGTAGGATGTAATGAAAATATATCAAATTTAAAGAAATCTCGCAATGAGTTTTCTATTTTCGATACAATCAAAGATTGGCTCAAATAGTTGATGCCGCCTGCAACAAAATAAATCATCGCATCAGAGAATGATGAAGAATCATCGTCATCGGTCTGGATAACCTGTCCCAAAAGAGCCATGATTTCAGTTTCAGATTTTGCCGGTGATGATGTGAAACGAGGATTAAAATTGCTCAATTTTTGGTTCAAAGCGCTCAGATAAATCTTAACGGCGTTTCCGTCAGAATCACTTTCTCGCATTTCACCACGAAGAGTTATTGTAGGATCTATTGTATTGCCTGAAAAGACCAGGCGACCTTCTCGCAGATAGAAGGTTCGGCTCAATGCAATGACAGAACCACCCCTAAGAACAAGGTCTGCATCCAATGACATATAGCCCGCATTAGAGTCGAGTTGGAATTTTACAGGAGTATTAGGATTTACAAGAGCCCTAAGCATAGGATTGTCGCGGTTCGGAAACTGTACGTAACAGCGCGGGCCGATTACGATATCAAGGTCTACGAAAGAAGCAAGATTGAAACGTCTCACAGACTCGTCCTCATCCTGCTGCGAAACTTGTTGGTTCGATGAAGAATTTGATAGCGAGAAGGTCGCCGTAAGATTGGTACCATAGATATTTCCCTTTACCGAAACACTATCATTCATAATGGCTACGATATCTAAAGTCGTTTTTACTTCACCTTGATAGGCCATATTCCTGTAGGCAAATTTTGCCTTGGCCGTCGTCTCACCACGAGTCTTTAATTTTACTTTCCAGTTAGCAAATCCTCCACCTTCAATTTCCGTAGAAACATCACCATCGATATATCCTTCAGAATTGGTTTTAGCCGCAAACCTGTTGATTGCAAAAACATTATCATCAGCTTCGATTGCAGTTCGTTTTACATACAAATCTTCATAAAGAAAATCAGGGACCGTAAAGATCAAATCATCAACATCAATTTTTCCATAAAAATCCAAATCCGAAGTTTTACCGATAATTTTCAAAGCTCCACGACCAATTCCGCCTTTTCCATGAAAGTATGGAAAATAAAAGAATGGTGAAGTATAGGCAAAGTCGAGATAAAAATTATTCAGGTTCAAATCTACGAGGCCGTTATTAATTTGGCCTGCAAGATTAAAAGAACAACGCTTATTTTCTGCAACATCAACAACAAGATATTTTTTGTCGAAGAAAGATCCCCTTACGATTCCATTTTCACCGCTAGAAAAATCAATTCGGCCATTACCAGTAGAGATATCAACTTCCAGAACCTGATCCACCGAAAAAGTTTCGCACTTAAGGGAATTGAAAAAAAGCTTTAGGTCCAATTTTTCAGGAACAGAAAGAAGTTTTGCATCCGTAGTTTTAGAACTCGAAACAGAAAGCTCTATCGGAGAGGTAAAATTATGAGCAATAAAATTAGTTGCAAAATCAGAACTGAAATTTCCAGAGAATGTATTTAAATCAAATTCCCCGCCAAGATGAGAAAGTTTATGGTTACCGTAATTCACATCAGAATCTAGAACTGAAAGAATTCCATCTTCATAACTTGCATTTACATTGAGCTTAACGTTTTTTCCGCTTGCAAGGATGTACGTATCATAAATTTTGAGCATGATACCAGGATTTCCCAAAGGACCAAGAACTGTAAGTTCAGAATTGATGTAGGTACCGCTTTTTTGATTCGCAAGAAAACGTGATGAAGGACATCTTTTTATTGATGCCATCAACGAACTGAATAAATCGGTCTTAAAATTCATGTCAGAAAACTTCTTATGTGACGGATTTGAAAACACACCTTCCAAAC
>JAQYSN010000207.1 GCA_028725265.1 Spirochaetales bacterium
AAGTGATAACTGGTGGGCTGCAGGTCCTACAGGTCCTTGTGGTCCTGATACGGAAATTTTCTATTGGGTGGGCGAAGGTCTTCCGCCGGTTGGCTCAAACAAGGGAACTGACAGTAGCAACTGGATGGAAATTTGGAACAATGTTTTCATGCAGTACAATCGCATAGATGAAAAGACACTTCTTCCTTTGGAAAAGAAAAATGTAGATACAGGAATGGGGCTTGAAAGAACAAACTGTATCCTTCAGGGAAAAACAAGCGTTTACCTTACAGAAGTTTTCCAGCCTATAATTGCAAAAATTGAAGAACTTGCTGGCTATAAATACGAAACCGAAGAAGAAAAAGATAAATCTGTACGAATCATCGCAGATCACTGTCGAGCAAGCGTATTTATTATTGGTGATGTTCGAGGAATTTCACCTTCGAATGTCGGAGCCGGTTACGTTTTGCGCCGACTTATCCGACGTGCGGTTCGCCATGGAATGAAACTTGGAATCGAAAAGGACTTCCTTGCCCAAATTTCAGAAGTTGTTATCGAAAATTTCAAGAACGCTTATCCTGAACTTGAGCAGAATTCTGCAAAAATCAAAAATGAACTTACGGCAGAAGAAAATAAATTCCGCGAAACTTTACGAAAAGGGGAAAATGAATTCCAGAAACTTCTTCCTAATCTGATGAAAAATCCGAAAAAGATTATTTCTGGAAAGGTTGCCTATAATTTGTATGAAACATACGGATTTCCTTTGGAACTTACTCAGGAACTTGGAGCCGAAAACGGTTTTACGGTTGATATTGAAGGTTTTAAGGAAGCCGAACGAAAACATCAGGAAGCTTCGAAGTCTCTCGATGCAGGAAAAGCAAAAGGCGGTCTTGCTGAACAGAGCGAAATTACAACGAAATATCATACTGCAACTCATCTTTTGCAGCAGGCTCTCGTAAATGTTCTTGGAAATCAGGTTGCACAGAAAGGTTCTAACATCAACAATGAACGAATGCGATTTGATTTTACTTTTGAGCGTCCTATGACTCCAGAAGAAATCAAACAGGTTGAAGATATCGTAAACGAAAAGATTCAAGAAGATTTGCCAGTAACTATGGAAATTATGAGCCTTGAGGCGGCTAAAGCAGAAGGTGCCCGAGCTTTGTTTACGAATAAATATGGCGAAGATGTAAAAGTCTACACGATTGGACGAGATGCTAAAAAGGACTGGTTCAGCAAGGAAGTTTGTGGTGGTCCACACGTTGAACGTACAGGCCTTATCGGAAAATTCAAGATTACGAAAGAGCAATCGTCATCTGCTGGTGTTCGACGAATTCGCGCCGTAATTGAATAATGTAACTTCTGTTGATTTTATTTGTTAAAAACTTTGTGATTTATAAAGATTTTAGAGGAAGTTTTATGAAAAAGATTTGTTTATCTGTTTTATTGCTAACAAGTGTCGTTCTGTCGGCATTTTCGCAGCAATTGAATAATCCTGACCTTCAGGTAATTGCGATAATAAAATATAAGGGAACTGATACAATTACCCTTGGAACTTTGAAAACAACGGCAAAACCTTTCGGAACTTTATCTTTGGAAAAGAAAAAAGAATTGCTGGAGATGCTCATCAACGACCGTCTTCTTTCACAAGCTGCAGAAAAGGAAAACTTTTTTGCAACAGATACACAGGCAAATCAATATTTCCAACAGCAACTTTCACAGTTTGCTAGACAGCCGATTACAGAACAGCAGTTTTCAGAAATTTTGCAGAAAACACAAGGAATCACTCTTGATCAGTATATTAGAACTCAGACTGGAGTTGGTCTTGTAGAATATAAGAAAAATCTGAAAAGACAGATTGCCCAGAATCAATATATCGGTTCAAAAAAGCAGGCTGAAATTCAGAAGGCAAGCACTGTAACCCACGAGGAAATCACGAGTTATTACAACAATAACCGATCAACTTTTGTACAGCCAGAAACGGTTGAAATTTTCCATGTAATCGTTCCGAAAGGAAGCAATGAGGCTAGCGCAAAAAAATACGCTGATGAACTTTTGGCTTCAGTAAAGAGCGGAAAAATTACACAGGATTCTATGGTAAAAAACACTCAGTCTAATATGCAGGCTGGAAATCAGGATGTAAAATACATTGCTCAGGTAATTCCTGTTTACAGAATGAACGAATATATGGCCCAGCTTGGAATGGAACAGGCAGAATTCGATAAACTTTATGATTCATCATCACTCAATGTTTATTCAGATGTTGAAGACGTTTCGGATAGCTACAGATTCTATGTTGCTCTTTCTCATTCTGATCCTAAATTTCTTACTTTGAACGATGTTGTTCAGAAAGGAACTACGGCAACAGTCTATAAATACATCGAAAATATGCTCGGACTTCAGAAACAGCAGCAGGCTGTTCTTCAGATAAGAAATGATCTTGCCAACGAACTTAAGGCAGATGATGAGAGTGTAGTTCAGTACGTAAAAGAAGGCGCTGAACTCGATGCTTTATTAAAGAGTTGGTAGGAAAAAGTGGCTAGACGAAAAGGTAGAATAATCGCTTTCCAGGCATTATATTCCTGGGAAATGGGTAACACAGATTTGGACAACTTGCTTTCTTTTTCGTGGGTTGGTGAAGAAAAACTTTCAAAAATGGATGATGATGTTTTGACTTTTGCTCGCCTTTTGGTAAGTGGAACAATCGAACACCTTGAAGAAATTGATAGTGCTATAAAATCAAATCTCAATGAAAATTGGGATTTTTCGCGTCTGAACAAAGTAGATCTTGCTATTCTTAGGATTAGCGCATATCCGATTTTGTTTCAGAAAGATATTCATCCAAGCATCGTGATTGATGAAGCAATTGATATTTCAAAAGAATTCGGGACTGACGATTCTTTTAAATTCATTAATGCTGTCTTGGATAGCATAAGAAAGGCCGGATGATTTTGAAAAAAATCCTTAAAATATGTTTCATAACTTTTGCGTCATTGATAATGTTTTCATGCAACGTTACTGTGAAAGAAACATATTTTACCGAGCATTTGGACTCTGTTGATTCACTTATCGCACGTGCGCAATATGAACATGCTGAAATGGCGTTAAAAGGCTTGGAAAGAAAGGCCGTATCTCCATATCATCAGATGGGGATAGTAAAGCGCTACATCAATATGTTCGATTTCGAAAATGCCCGACGATATCTTTCAAAACTTGTAAAGAAAAATCCTGATGACGAGAAATTTACGGCCGTTTATGTTTGGACATTGCTCAAACTTGGAAAAACGGACACAGCAAATAAGTTTGCAGAAAATCTTAAAAATACTGATTACAGTGGTCTTTATGCACAGGCGAGTCTCATAAAATTTGCCGATGAACTATCTCCTGAAGCGGATGAGAATACAAGAAAGGTTGCCTACATAAAAGCTGATTTGCAGAATGAATATCTTTCGGCGTATAAGGTTTCCAATCAGGTGAAGTTTTTGCAAAATGCTGCTATTTACGAATGCGTTTCTGGAAATTTGCAGGATGCTTTCTCTTATCATCCGATAAAACTTCCGAACGATAGATCCGCTGAGTTTTGGACTTTGATAAGTTATGATAGTGGCAATTATCTTCAAGCTATAAATGATGCCAATGTTATAGGCGAAAAAAATCCAGCTCTTAAGGCTAAATCTTACGTGATAAGTGGTGATTCATACCTCAGAATGAACGAGGTTTCTCTTGCCCGTTCAATGTGGGATAGGGCTTTTGAACTCGATGAACTTACGGATCCGAATCTTTTGATGAACTATTCACTTTCATACTTGGAATCCGGCGACTATGAAGATGCCTTGAAATATACAAAAAAGGCCGTTAACACTTTTCCTGATTATTTTCCATCACTTTCGCTTTACTGTAAGTTTGCCATAAGCGATTCGCTTGTTGAAAATGAATCTTCGCTTTCCCGTGAGCTTCGAAAACGAGGACTTCGTTCTCAGGACATGATTAAAAAAGACTCTCGAGAAAAAATCCAAATCAGTGATGCTATTCATCGAATGGAAAAAAGCTATGAGCGAACTCTAAATCCTGAAGTCCAAATTGAACTTTTGAAACTCAAGTGGGCGTCTGAATATAATCTTTCAAAAAATCAAATGATTGTTGATGTGTGGGGACTTTTGGAAAAGTACTTTGCAAATGAGCAGTCTGGCGACAATCGGATTTTAGATTTTGCAATTGAATTTTTTATGCAGCAGGATAAATACGATGAGGCGCGGATGCTGCTTTCAAAACGCTTGATAAATGAGTTTGGTGATGACGACTGTATAGCCCATATTCAGGATTTATCTTACGATGAATGCCGTATGTTTGCAGCCCTCAAACACCACGATAAACTTGATGAATCTGCGAAAATGCTTCTTGAGCAGTGTCTTAAAACTGGTGCTATCGTAAATGATGATGTTTACATCAATTTGGGCTCTTTTGCCGAGTCAGAAGGTCGTTATCAGGAAGCAATGAATTTTTACAGTCTTGTAATCAACCGAAGTTTGAATGTTACGACAAAAGCAGATTTGTATTATAGGCTTGCAATGATAAGTCTCAGAAACGATGATGTTAAAGATGCACGTTCCTATCTTGATTATGCCTTAAAATTGAATCCGACACATTCGGATGCAAGTCTTATGCAAAAAAAAATCCGGCAGCAGGATTGATTATTTCAATTCTACGCCGGCATTCAGACAGAACAAAAATTATTCGATTACTGCAATTATATCAGCAGCCTTAAGAATAAGGTGCTCTTCGCCATCAATCTTTACTGTTGTTCCTGCATATTTGTCATACATGATTTTCATGCCGACTTTAATGCATCCGATTTTTTCTTTATCGTCACCGATTGCAATAACCGTAGCAATCTGAGTTTTTTCTTGAGCTGTATCAGGAATTATAATTCCGCTGGCAGTTTTGTTTTCAGTTTTTTCTGTCTTTACCAATACTCTATCCTGTAATGGTGTAACTTTCATTTTTTTGCCTCCAAATAAAATCTCTATACTAAATATAAAAAAAATGCCTCAAATCGGCAACAGGGTTACCGAAAAAATAACAGTTTTGTGTCAAAATGACACATCATGGATGACTCTTATATCAACTGTGTCAAAAGGATACATGTTATTGAAAGCGAACTAAAACTGAATTCTTGAACTAGTGTAAATCTTTGTAATACAACAAAATAAAAAATATTTCTTCTATTTAAAAGTTGGCACGAAAAATGCAATATAAAATGTGTAAAGTAAGATGAATTTAACTTATTAAGATTAAGATAAATATAAATCTTAAAAAAATCAAATTTTTGAGGTGAAAAAATGGCTAAATCAGTTAAGGGTTATTTCGAGAATGAAAAAGATTCAAGTACGACTTTGTATCTAAAAGATATCAATAGAATTCCATTGCTTTCCCGAGAAGATGAGTACCAGTTGGCTTTGGCTGCAAAAAACGGCGATAAGGCTGCAAAAAATAAGATTGTAAATGCAAACTTGAGGTTTGTCGTTAATATTGCAAAGCAGTATCAAGGAAGAGGTCTTGAACTGATGGATTTGATTAGCGAAGGAAATGTTGGCCTTCTTACCGCAATCGAAAAGTTTGATGCTACAAAAGGTTATCACTTTATTTCGTATGCAGTTTGGTGGATTAGACAGAGCATCCTCAAGGCTATTTACGAAAAAGGTCGTGCAATCCGATTGCCGCTTAATCGTGTGAACGAAGTCGTTCAGATTGAAAAAACAAGAAAGAATCTCAAAGGAGATTTTTCAGAAGAAGAAGAACTTAATCGAGTTGCTGATATCCTTGGAATGGATGCGAGCCACGTTCGCGAGATGATTTTGATTAGCCGCGAAATGCTTTCTCTTGATTCTGCCGTAAAAGCCGATGCAGATGATTCGAATACAATGGCAGATTTTATCCAGGATGAACTTTACGAAAGCCCTGTTGAGTTTACAGAGAAAAATGATATGCACGATAAAATCAACGATGCTCTTTCTACGTTGAATTATCGTGAGGCTGAAATCCTTAGATATCGATTCGGTTTGGACGGTCGAAAATCTCTTTCTCTTAAAGAAGTCGGTGATATTTTTAACCTTACGAAAGAGCGAGTCCGACAGATTGAAAAAAAGGCTTTATCGAGACTTCAGAACCAGAAAGTTCTTGCAAGTCTTGAAGGATTTGTCGCATAAGATGCATAACATAAGATGCATAAAATGATGGTTGCCTGAATCTTAGTGTGCAAGCACTTCGCTTCGGGCCAATTCTAAAAGTTCTTTGTCATACAAAGGATCTGAGAGCCCTAGTGAAAGATAGCCGGATTGCTGAATTCCGCTTACTTCGCCGGGGCCTCTTAGTTTTAAATCGAGTTCTGCAATTTTAAAACCGTCTGTAGTTTCATACATGGCTTTGAGCCGTTCTTTTCCGATTTTCGTAAGATTGTTTCCATAAATCAAAAAGCAGTGTGACTGAAGATTGCTTCTTCCAACTCGGCCTCGTAGTTGGTGCAATGCGGCAAGACCAAATCTTTCGGCTTGTTCAATTACCATACAAGTTGCGTTTGGAACATCTACTCCGACTTCAACTACAGTTGTTGCAACGATTATCTGAATTTTATTCATCCTGAAGTCATCAAGAATTTGATTCTGTTCATTTTCATCGATTTTTGAATGGATGAGGGCGCATTTAAACTGTGGGTAAACATCCTTTGAAAGAAATTCGAACATTTCGGTGGCATTCTTGATTTTCTTGGAAGCAAAAAGGTCTTGAGCAGGTTCTTCTTCTTCGTTTTCAATCATTGGATATACAAAATATGCTTGATGGCCTTGATTCAACTCTTTTCGGACCGTTTCGTAGACGATGCTTTCATTACCCGGCTTTGTAAGATGAGTTTGTATCGGAAGTCTTCCTTTTGGCATCGATTTTATGGTTGAAACGTCTAGGTTTGAAAAAACGACCTGTGCGAGCGTCTGCGGACTTGGAGTTGCACTCATCATGAGGATATTTGGAATCGTGCATTTTTCCTTGATGAGGTTGCGCTGGACGACTCCAAAACGATGCTGTTCATCGATTATTGCAAGTTGTAAGTTTTCGTATTGGACGTTTCTTGAAAAAACAGCGTGCGTTCCGATTATGAGCTGTGTGTTACCATTTTTGATTGATGCAAGAAGGTTGTTTCTTCCTTTTGTGTTAAGATTTCCGGTCAAAAAGCTAACGTTGACGTTGCAGTTGGAAAGGATTTTGCTTGCATTCTCGGCATGTTGTCGGGCCAGAAGCTCTGTCGGTGCTAGCAAAACGACTTGTCCTCCCCAGTCGATGATTCGTAGCGCGGCAAAAAAAGCCACAAGTGTTTTACCCGAACCTACGTCTCCCTGAACGAGGCGTGCAAGTGTAAAATTGGTAGACGTCGTACTCGCGACGCTGCCAGGTGCACTTGACCTCGCATCTTTGTTGACAGTTGTATCGGTAGCTACTCTCGAACCGTGCAATATTGCTTGGGACTGCAATGTTTCGAAGGCTATGGAGTCATGAATTGCGGCATTTTTTTCGGAAAGCTCAATTTCTTCGTTAATAGTATTTATGATAGCCTTCTGATCAGGAGTGAGTTCGAACGGAAGTGTTGATAGAAGCTTTTTTTGCCGCGGCGAAAGGTCTATTAGTTCATTTTTTGGTTTTATGGCGACGTTGTTTCGCTCTCTGGATTGCTTTATGATTTGTTCCTGAAAGAAGTAAAGTTCTTCAAATTTTATCGTTCGTCTGGCATCTTCTATCTGTAAAAGGTTTTGGCCCTGATGAATCGTGAATATCGCATCTTTTTTATGCATCAGGTTTTGATTTTGAAGGGTATCTTGTGGAAGTTCATCATCAATTCCTTTAGCATACATTTTTAGAGCTTGGGAAACGGCTTTTCTGAACTGATTTTGTGTCAGACCACTGGTTAAAGGGTAAATCGGAAGAACTTTTGCGGTGGGGTCGGCCATCTTCTGAAAGTCCTGCAAAGTTCCTCCATAGGCAATTCTTTCGGCATCGAAACTGGAACTTTGTATTTGTCCGTATTGAAAACTATATTTTGCAGTTACAGCGACTATTGAATCGACGGGTAGTGTCTTTTCCATAAATGGCCTGTTAAAGCAAACCAGACTTGCCTGACTTTCGCCATCAGTAACGATGATTTTAAGTGTGCGCATCCTTCCGTATCCGAACCATTCATGTGAGATTACTTGAACGATAGAATGGATTTTCTGGCCACTTGAGAATTCCTTTAGGGGAAGTTTTTTTGTTCTGTCTTCGTAGTTCTTTGGATAACACGAAAGAAGGTCTGAAATCTTGAAGATGTTGAGTTTTGCGAAATTCGAGGCCGTGCTTGGACCTACTCCAGGAAGAGTTTCGATAGGATTTTCAAGTTCTTTCAGCTTCATCTGAATTACTCTTTTAGAATGGAATCAGACTAATCAGTTTTAAAAGATAGTAGATGGCAAATTTTCCAGCTGTGTATAGCAGTGCTGTTTCAAAAAGAGCAAGTATTGTTGCAACAGTTACGGTAAGACCACGGTTTTTACTGAAGATTTTTGCGAATGGGTAAGTTATCTTGAAAGAAAATGTATCAACTTGATACCAGAACTGACTTGCACCCTTTTTTGAAAGCAATACTATCAATCTGATGACAAGAAAGATAAAAATGAATATCAGAATTGATGAAAACATATTCCAGAGAAGAACCGTAAGCATTGAAAGTACGAAGGAAAGAGAAATTTTTCCAGACTGTGCTATCTTGAAAAATACTGTTGAAAGAGCTTGAAGAATGGCAAATGCCAGAATCGGGGAAAAATCCAACATTCCGATTCTTAAAAATCGGATTTTCGAAAAGAGATTTAGGTATGGATCACAAATCATTCCGAAAACCTGTCCGACCTTGCTAAAATTCAATTGTGGAATCCACGTTAAAAAAATACGTATCAGGCATAACGTTGAGTAAACCGAAATTACGGTTCCGAATGATTGAAAAATGGCAGCGATGAGATTCATAAAATTTCCTTAATTTACTTTAGTCTTTCCAGACTTCTTCGACCATCGGGTCATTCTGCAAGTCACTGATAAAAGCGTCTGCTGGTGTTACCTTTATGGAACCACTGCTTTTGATGATAAAATTTTTGTTGTCACTTGCTACATGTAAATATACTGAACAATTTCCCGGATTGGCAACTAATGTGTCGACTAATTTATTCATCTTTTCGCTGTTTGCAAGCTGTTCATTTAGCTTGATATGGATGCTTTGTATCGCACGTTCTTTTAGTGAATTGATGTCCAAAATTTCGTTGACTTGAAATGAATAGCCATAGTTTTCGTTGTAGTCAACTTTTCCCGAAAAAGCCATAACCTTATCCGTCTGAATCTGGGATGATGCCTGTTCCCAAATTTTTGGGAAGAATGTCATCTTGAGATCGCCTTCATAGTCCGTTACTGTGACATTTGCCATCATCGGGCCTTGGCCTTTTTTTGTAGCAAAAGCTCTGATGTCTTTTATCATTCCAGCGGCAATGTATTCTGTGTTTGCCATGGACTGTGTTAATTTTGCCGATGACATAGTCGTGCAACGCTTCAGAACTTTTTCATAGGCATCAAGCGGATGTCCGGAAAGATAGAATCCTGTCAGTTCCTTTTCAATCTGAAGCCTTTCTAGAATAGGCCAATCTTCGACTTCTTCATATTTGAATTCATCAAATTCCTGAATATCGTTGGATTCAAAAAGACTGATTTGTCCGTATTTTGAAGCTTCTTTTTTGCTGTTGACGTAGTTTACGGCTTTTTCCATGTTTACCATAAGCCGGTTTCTGTTGTTTTCAATTTGGTCAAAGCCACCTGTTTTTATCAAAACTTCAAGAGCCTTTTTGTTAATGCCACTTTCTGAAAGCCTTTCAAGAAAATCGAGAAAGTCTTTATATGGTCCGTTTTCATTTCGTTCTTTGATGATGGCTTCGGCAACTCCTTCTCCGAGTCCTTTGATTCCTGCAAGTCCATAGACTATTTTTCCATCATATGCATCGAAAAATTTATCCGACTTGTTCACATCAGGAGGAAGGATTTTTATTCCCATGTTTTTGCATACGCCGAGGTATTCAGGCAGTTTGTCGGCACTGTTTCGCTCGTTCGTGAGGTTGGCTGCCATGAATTCAGCCGGATAGTGTGCCTTGAGATAACCTGTTCTGTACGCAAGTACTGAATATGCTGCAGCGTGCGATTTGTTAAATCCGTAGCCTGCAAAAGGAACCATGATTTCAAAGATTTCTTCGGCATGCTCTTTCGTGTGCCCGATTTTTAAGGCACCTTCAACAAAGTCCTTTTTCTTTCCCATCAAAACTTCAGGTTTTTTCTTTCCCATGGCACGTCTAAGCATATCTGCACCACCGAGGGAAAATCCTGCAATAATCTGGGCGACTTTCATAATCTGTTCCTGATAGACCATTACACCGTAAGTTTCTTTGAGGGTGTCTTCAAGACTAGGATCCGGGTAGTGGATTGTCTCAGGCTTCCATTTTCCTTCGATGTATTGCGGAATACAATCCATTGGACCTGGTCGGTAAAGGGCATTCAAGGCAACAAGGTCTTCAAGTTTTTCAGGCTGAAATTGTTTGAGAATTTTTGACATACCTGGACTTTCAAACTGGAATACGGCTGCTGAATCACCCCTTTTAAATAGATCGAATGTTAGTTTGTCTGTTTCACTGACGTTTGCCGTGACAAGATCTGGTGTGCCAGGTTTTTTATGCCTATTGATGATATCTTCTGCGTATCGGATGAGAGAAAGAGTTTTCAATCCCAAGTAGTCGAATTTTACAAGACCGCATGGCTCGATGATATCCATCGTGTACTGAACTCCGACTTCTCCTGTTTTCGGATCTTTGAAAACAGGTGCCCAATCAGGCAGTGGCGTAAGTCCGATAACCATACCGGATGCGTGCAAACCTGTATTTCTTTTACACCCTTCGAGTTTGAATGCAAGTTCGAAAAGCTCTGTATACCTCGGGTCATCTTTGTAAGGGATGAGTTGTCCTCCATCTGGAAATTTTTCGGTAGGTGGACTGAAGGCATCTTTCAACTTGAATTTTGGATTTTCTGGGATGCACTTCTTTAGAGCTGTTACTTCTGAAAGCGGAATTCCTAAAACTCGTCCGACATCGGCGATACAGTTTTTCGGCTTGAGCGTACCGAATGTTACGATGTGGCCTACACAATCATCCCCATAAAGGTCTCTGGTGTGCTGGATGATATCCTGACGAAAGTCGTAGTCCATGTCTATATCAAAGTCGGGCATTGAAACTCGCTCTGGATTCAAAAATCGTTCGAAGAAAAGACCGAATCGGAATGGATCGATGTCGGTAATCGTCATTGCGTAGGCTACAAGGGAACCTGCACCAGAACCTCGCCCTGGTCCAATCGGGTAGTAGGGTTTAGGTTTGTTGTTTACATTGTCCCAAGTGGATTTTGACCAGTTGATAAATTCCCATACGATAAGAAAGTATCCTGAAAATCCCATCGTGAAAATTGTGTTCATCTCGTAGTCTGCTCTCTGCCTGATTTCAGGAGTAATTTCTGGATAGCGTTTTTTTAATCCTTCTTCTACGATGTATTTGAGGTAATCGTTCTGATCGCTTTGGTAGTCATCACCGTGTGTCTGGAAGTCTTTAGGCAATTCGAATCGTGGAAGACAAGATTTGAGTTCTGGTGTTGTATACTGCTTTATATGAAGGTCGCACATGTTTGCAATTTTCATTGTGTTGTCACATGCATCCTGCCATTCTGGAAAAAGGTCTCGCATTTCCTGTTCTGTCTTGAAATACCAGTTGTCCAAATCCATGTCACCGCCCATTTTAGAGTGCGGTTCGTGAAGCAGATCCTTGAAACCGATGCAGCGGAGTGCGTCCTGTGCCTTTGAATCTTCACGCTCAATATAGTGGATATCGTTTGTGGCAACAAGTGGGATATCGAGTTCTCTGGCAAGAGCCACGAGTTTTGGATTAAGATCTTTTTGTTCTTGGATTCCGTGATCCTGAATTTCGATATAATAGTGGTCGGAACCGAAAAGGTTTTTATATTTCAGTGCAACTTCGCGAGCTTCATCATCACGTCCGGCAAGCAAAAGTTGTGGGATTTCTCCTGCGATACATGCTGAACAACAGATGAGTCCTTCGTGGTATTTTTCCAAAAGTTCAAAATCAATTCGTGGTTTATACCACATTCCTTCGGTGAAGGCAATTGAGGAAAGCCAGCTCATGTTTTTGTAACCGGTTTCATTTTCACAAAGTAAAATCAAGTGGAAGTAGCGGGCTTGATGATCACCATCTTCACCTTTGTGGGAGTATGGTACGCTGTTTTTTTCAAGGTGGCTGCCATAAGCAACATAAAACTCTTCGCCGACGATAGGATTGATTCCGTTTTCGTGGCAAAGATGTTCGAAGTAAAGAGCTCCGAACATGTTTCCGTGGTCAGTGAGGGCTAGGGCGCTCATATTTAGTGATTTGGCTTTTTCTACGAGTTTATCGACGGTTGCGCAGGAATCCAGAAGAGAATAATCTGAGTGAACATGCAGATGTGCAAAATTTGCTTTAGGCGTACCTTCCGGTGCATCAGGGTAAATTTTATAATCAGCCATAAATTAAAACTCCATTTTATAGAAATTGAACGGAAGGTACGCCGTAGCTGCGACCGGCATGGATGCCGTGTTGTTTTGAGAAAAAACATGTTGAGTTTCAGCGTAGCGGAAACTCATGTGTTTACTCGACAGGGAAGTCGAGTAAACTGTACCTTCCGGTGCATCAGGGTAAATTTTGTAATCAGCCATTATAAACTCCTCCGAGCATGGAGGCTCGGTACGAATGATTTTTTAGAATAGTAAGAGAGTTTTCGGTTCTGCAAGAATCGGAAACTCTGTTGTTCGTTTTTCACGGAAGAAAAACGAACTAAGTAATCAGCCATAGTTTTTACCTCAAAAAACTTTATGAAGTAATTTTAATCGCTAGCATTTATCATCTTGTGATAGTGCCATAGATTTTATCATAAATTTTGATAAAAATCATTCGGTTATATAATTTTTTGGACGAGAAAAGAAATATCCTTTTTTGAAAAATCAGCATTTTCGACCATCTGCCTGATATCATTATTTGTGTAATTTGATTCAGGATAGAGAACAACGACGGATGTGTCCCCGCTTTTCAAAAAATTTGTCTTACCGAATTCCGTATATCTTGTAGCACCAATTGAAATAAAAAGTTTGTTCGGTTTTCCTGCTTCTAAAAGATATTCATGGATATTTTCGGCCGGTCCTTCATCCTTTTGATTGTTCAGTTTATCAATTATCCATGAGACGAGTTTTTCGTAAATGTAGGAATAGGCTCGGATTGCGCTGTCTTCACCGTAAGAAAAGACACCGTCACGTATCAAAAAACTTGCGATTCTGTAATCGTGTATTATGGAGTTTTGAGTGAAATCAGAAAGTTCGATTGTGTTGTCAGAAAATCCTTTGGAATTGCATCCCCAGTTTTTTTTCATGCTGATTTTTTTTGCACCTTCACGCCTGATTGAGCAGTCATTCGAAGCGCCAAAACAAAGGGGTTTGAGAGAAATGACTTTATCGTTCTGCCATTTGGCATCAAAAATTATGGCACATTCAGGTTCAATCTGAAAATTCTGTTCCAATTTTGACCGTTGAATTTCTTTTGTAAGTTCAATCCTGTCGCTTGAAAAGGGAAACGTGTGTAGAAAATCAGGGCAGAAATTATTCTCGTTACCTGGGATAAATGTCGGGAAAATAGCTTTAGGTGCTTTTTCTTCGGATGTTTTTACGTTTACAAAATCTTTTGCTTCTCCTGCTTGTTCTAGGTGGCCTGTAAAGTTACCTGCTATTCCAAAACATGCAATATTTGAAAAATCCATTATCATATAGTAAAAAGATTACAATAAATGAAAATTTTCGTATATAATAAAAGCATGAAAAAGTACAATGCGGCAATTATTGGAACAGGCCGAATCGGTTTTTCTCTAGGGTTTGATAAAAAACGTGAAAAACCTGCAAGCCACAGTTTTGCACTTTACGAAAATTCTCAGATTAATTTAGTTGCTGCCTGCGATACGAATCTTGAAAATCTCAACAGATGGCAGGCTAAGTTTTCAAAAGCATCATCTTTTTCTTCAATTGATGATTTTTTTGCTTATGGGAAAACCCTTCCTTCTGGACAATTTGATATCGTTGTAATTGCTGTAAACGAGGAGTCTCATTTAGAATGTGCTTTACGTGCAATTTCTGAAAAGCCTCGTCTTGTGATTCTCGAAAAACCTGTTGCACTTAATATGGATGAGGCTGAAAAAATTCGTCTGGCTTCTGAAAAAAACGGTGTTCCGATTCTTGTAAATCATGAAAGGCGTTTCGCGGAAGACTATAAAATCGCACGCCTTTGGATGGATAAAATCGGTGATATTCAGAACGTAAATGCAAGGCTTTATTCTGGGTTGCGTGTGTATCGAAAAGAGGATGAAAACACTGGTTATTACAGTCTGATTCATGACGGAACGCACCTTGTTGATATTGTTCTTTACCTTTTGGAAAAACTTTCTCCTGATCAGCGTAGCATCCTGAAAAATCCTAAATTGATAAATATCTATAAAGATAAAGATGATGCGGTACGAAATCTTTCGGTTCATTTTGAAAGTGAATCATGCTCTGATGTTACAGTTTCGATTTCGGGAAGAAGCCGTTTTTTTGCTTTTGAAATCGAAGTTACCGGAACTGAAGGCCGCATCATAATCGGAAACGGATATGCGCGAATTTATCGCCGAAAGGAATCAAGGCTTTATAGCGGTTTTTACTCGCTTGCTCGATGGAGAACCGTAAAATTTCCAAAAAAGACAAGATATTTTTCGAATATGGTCCAGAATGCGGTTGATTTTTTGGATGGAAGATGTGAACTTCGTTCGACTCTTCAGACTGGAATTAATGCTCTTTCGATTTTGGAACAAATGAAAGATTTTATACTTATAAAGTGAGGTTTTATGAATTATTCAGCAGAAAATGTTCAACTATGGAATTCCGTTATTCAGATTGGAATTATTGCTTTTATGATGATTTTTGCAAATGTGCTGAGGTTAAAAATTCCTTTCGTAAAAAAATCGTTGCTTCCAACTTCAGTTTTGGCAGGATTCATTCTTCTTGGCATAAAGTACATTCCAGGAGTTAAAATCGACGAAACTTTTTTGGATATACTGACCTATCATGGAATTGCACTTGGTTTTATCGCCCTTTCTCTTAGAGTTCCTCGCAATGATTCTTCGGCAGGTGGAGTAAGAACGGCAATCAACAGCGGCGCCTTAATCGTAAGCACGTATTTGGTTCAGGAATTTATTGGCTTGAGCATTTCCCTTATTCTTGCCTACACTTTTCTTCCGAATTTATTTAAGGCAAGCGGTCTTCTTCTTGCAATGGGATTTGGACAAGGACCGGGGCAAGCAAACAACGTCGGTTCAACCTACGAACAGTTGGGGTTCGTCGGCGGAAAGTCCTATGGTCTTGCGATAGCTGCGACCGGATTTTTAGTTGCTTGTGTTGTAGGTGTTATTTATTTGAACATTGAAAATAAGCGTGGAAAGTTGAAACGACAGACTCCAGAAGAAATCAGCGGTTCTGTAACGATTGAAACTTTTCAAGATGAACGTGAAATGCCAATTTCTCAATCGATAGATAAGTTTTCAATTCAGTTTGCCCTTGTTCTTCTGACCTATTTGATTACCTATGGTGTGATTTTTGGAGTTACAGCTCTTCTTGGCAAATTTGCGCCAGGTGTAAACGAGACTCTCTCTCCTCTTTTATGGGGCTTCAATTTTATTTTTGGTTCTATATTTGCAATTTTGATTCGAAAGATAATGGGAAGTTTGAAAAAAAGGGGATTAACAAAATATCAGTATCAGAACAACTATCTTTTAAATCGTATTTCAGGACTTTGTTTTGACGTAATGATTATTTGCGGTATTGCTTCTATCGATTTTGAAGATTTACAAGGCCTTTGGATTCCGTTTATCATTACAACGGTTCTGGGCGGAATCGGTACTTTCTTTTATCTGAAATTTATGTGCAAAAAGTTGTATCCTGATTATCCTCAGGAAGGATTCCTATCGATGTTTGGTATGCTGACAGGAACGATAAGCTCTGGAATTTTGCTTGTTCGAGAAATTGACCCTGAGTTTAAGACTCCTGCTGCAAATAATCTAGTTGCAGGAAGTGGAACTGGTATCGTTTTCGGAGCTCCGATTTTGATTTTTATAGGACTTGCTGCAAAATCGGCGAAAATGGCTTTCATTTCACTCGGAATTGTCGCTGTCTATCTTGCAATATTAATCTTGATTTTGTTCCTGAATCGAAAACGCACAAAGAAGAATTAAAATAAAGGAGAAATAAAATGCGGAATCATGAAGTTAAAAACACTCAAAATCTTTTGAATAAAGATGGAAATATTGCAGAACCTGGTTGGGCCAGAAGTCAAGTTTGGCAGTATTCTCGTTCTGCAATAAAGGCTCCGAAATTTCGAATTAAGGAATGGGACTATTATCTTGTTACAAGCCGTTCTCCTGATGGCGACTTTGCTATCGCATTTACGATTTCTGATGATGGCTATATAGGGCTCCAGTCTATTTCTCTCCTTGAGCTTGGAAAAAATCCTTGGGAACATACGGAAACGATTCTTAATGTTTTTCCTATGGGCAAATTTAATTTGCCACCGTCTTCTAGTGATGGTGATGTTGTTTATAAAGATAAGCGTCTTGATTTGAAATTTGAGTTGAAAAAGAATCCTGACGGAAAGACAATCGAACGTCACATAGCAGGAACTTTTAAGAATTTTTATCAAAAAAAAGATTTTAGCTGCGATATTCTTCTTTCTCAGCCAAACATGGATACGATGGTGATTGCAACTCCATGGGATAAAAAGGCACACTTCTATTACAATCAAAAAATCAATTGTATGCGTGCTTCTGGATGGGCCGAGTTTGATGGCAAACGATATGAGTTTAATCCAAAAACCGACTTTGGTACATTGGACTGGGGGCGAGGAGTTTGGACTTACGACAATACCTGGAAGTGGGGTAGTGGAAACTGCGATATTGACGGGCATTCCTTTGGTTTCAACATAGGTTATGGTTTTGGTAACACAAAAGCTGCTACGGAAAATATCATTTTCTATGATGGAGTTGCACATAAACTTGACGATGTTGAATTTTGCATCCCACAAAAAGACGGAAAAGATGACTATATGTCGCCATGGAAATTTACCTCAAGCGATGGCCGCTTCGAAATGGATTTCTTGCCGATTCTTGATCGATGTGCAAATCTTGATTTTAAGGTGCTTGTTAGCGACCAGCATCAGATTTTCGGAAAAATGAGCGGAAAGGCAATTTTGGACGATGGAAAAGTTATCAATGTTAAGAACCTTCTCTGTTTTGCAGAAAAAGTCCATAACAGATATTAGGTAACTTCAAAAAAATCTGAAATCAAAATTTTTCTTGGTTACTGCCGAACGACTTCCCAAGTAGGTTTTTCTTCGCCTTCACGGAAAGTAACTACAAAGTGGGAAATGGCATTCGGAATGGGGTCATTTTTTTCATCAACTACAAGTTCGGAAAAAAAAGTTTCGAATTCATACCATCCAAAGCCATAATCTGTAAAATAAACATTGTCGTTAGATAATTTTGTTGCAGGTTCTGAAATTTTTTTCCAACCTAAAGAAGAGTAATCTGGTAAATTGTTGTCTGAAAGAAAAGCCTGAAATTCAAAAGAAATCAATATTGGAACTCTATCACCTTTTGGAAAATATATTTGTATATCTTCTTTCTCTCCAGATTTTATTGTATATTCATACTTTTTTGGATCTTGAAATAATTCATAATTTGGAGTATATCCTAATGTATGAAAAATTACTTTTAAATCATTTTCTGTATTGTTTTCTATTTCTGCAAATTTTTTACTGCTTGCTCCCCATTCAATTTCGTTATAAATTTGTATTGGTGGACAGTTACTAAAACCTTCGTCAGTACAACTATTAAGTAAAATAACAATAAGTATAGAAGCCGCAATACTAAAACAATGACAGTATTTATTTTTTATCATCTATACATCCTTTTTACTGTTGCTAATTCTTTTCAAAATTGAACAAATTTAGATTATAATTATCGATTGCTAGATGAATGTAATGTCCGTATAATGAACTGCTTAGTACTGCTGTAAGATATCCTCCAGCTGTAGTATACCAGCTGATATCCTGCATTAAATTTCTGTATGGCGTTTCATCAGGCAAACATGCATAGACGGTTCCTGCTGTTAGACCTGCAAGCATGATTGAAAGACTCGCCCACATAAAACCGTAACTGACATTCGCTTGCTTCAGAAGTTTTTCGTTCTCCGGAATAGTTTGTAAGGTATCGTTCAGAAGCTTCAAACCTACATATTTCCCATCTTGCACAGTGTAGTTGCTGTAGATGAACTGTCCATTAACATCATCTTTTGTAGCTTTTTCGCTAGCAAAACAAACTGATGAACTGAAAAATACTAACGCTACAATGATATAAAATGTTTTTTTCATAATTTTTCCTCTTTACTTTGATAAATGTTTATTGTATTAATTTTGCTTCCCAAGTAGGTTTTTCTTCGCCTTCACGGAAGGTGAGCACGAAAGATTCAACTGTATTTGGTATCGGATTTCCATCGTCATCTACTACAAGATCAGAATAAAAAATCCCATTTTTTAACCATCCTACACTGTAGTCGTCAAAGCTGGTAAATTTCTCTTTAGCCTGCTTTCCGACTTGTGTATTCTGGATAAAATCATTAGTCCAGCCAATAGCAATATAATCAGATGTTTCGATAACAAAGGCTTGCAAATAGGGTTCGCAAAATCCTTTCGGACCGTAATTCGGAATCCATATTGACTGCCCTGCATTTACATAAAACTTATGTTTTTCCGGATTCAATAAAAGTTCCGAATCAGAATCATTTTCTTTATAAGCAGCTAATTCCTGAAAATACACAGTTATGGCAGAACTTGTATCATTTACTACTTTTATAAAACGCTGGTTCGATATTCTGCCCCATTGCCACCATTCAAAAGTTTCGACAATCCCATTATCATCGACACAACCTGAAAACATGCCAATAATTGCGGAAGCAGTAACTAAAATCAGAAAATACTTCGCTTTTTTCATCTATACATCCTCTTTACTGTTTCTATGTCTTTTGTCGATAGCTCATAATTCAACTGTACACTTGGATATGGATATTTATGAACAAAATAATAATTCGTATTTACTAAAGTTCCTTCATACAACATAATTGAATAGAAATCGAAATTAGTGGTTTTCCACGCATTAGCAACAGGCGAATATCCCAAATAATAAATATTTTGATACCACCACATAACTTTTACTCTTTTTGTTAACCATTGCAATTTAAAAATTTCATCTGGTATTTTATTATAGTTTATACCTTCTTCGTCTGTTATTACATACATATCTCGATCAGATCTGCATTGTTCATGTTCAAGACCAATTACATGTCCTAGTTCATGAAGCATAGTTCCTTGTAACCTATTTTCACCAAGACAGATTTCAGTGCCTGGAAATTTTTCATCTTCTAAGCCTCTTAATATTTGAAGAGCATAACTATAATTCGAAGAATTGTTTTCTCCAACTTGAGAATTTCCTAATGTTATTCCATTTCCTTTTTGTTCAAAATCGTAATCATAAAAACTTACAACATATTTCATAGCCATTGCTACAAGGAATTTATTCCATCCTGTTTCTTTCATTTCAACAAATTGAACTGCACCATCTGTTTTGCTGCTCCATTCATTCATACACCAAAGAATTTTTTCTTTATGATGCGCACTCATTTCATGCTGCTTGATGTTTTTCTTATGGTCATCTTCTTTTCCAAAACGATAATATACAATACCGTCTTTCCACAATGGAGTATTTAATTTGTAAAGCCCTCTGCTTGCTGGTTCTTTAGAATCCAAAAGAGAAAGGTCATTTTCAATACTTGAAATTATATCATCGATATCTTCGCCTTGCGAAATCCTATTAAGAACTTCTATCGTCATCATTCCTTGAGGACTTTCTAGCGAAATCGCTCTGTCGTCTTCCATGTATAAAAGTCCGTCTTCAATATTCACATATTCAAGATTACTCGCAGGAGTCGGATCTGGAATAATACTTGCTATATTTACTTTGTAATCATTTATAATTGTCTGTAATTCTTCATCTAGTGTTATTTCATCATTTTCTATTGAGTTTCGAGATTTCAAGTCTTTTTTTCGTTTTAGTGTTGACAAATCATCAGGCAGATAGGAAGCAATATCTTCAATAGTTTTTTCACCTGAACGCATAGTTTCTTTGGGGATATCTATATAGTTTTCGATAGCTGACAATGCTTTTTTCATTTCGGTCGTTTGTATAAAAGCGATTTTTCCAGTTACAGTTGAAAAATCGTTTTCGGTCAATTCAGTTTCTTGCGTTGTATGCTCAATAATATTTTGACATCCTGTTAATATTGCGATAGATACAATTCCCACTGCGATAACAGTATTTCTAACTTTTTTCATCTTTATTAACTCCAATTGATATTTTACTTTTTTTTCTTGCAAGACCTTATTAAGTCTAGTAAATATTTTTCTAGTAAACAATATGAAATTTTAAAAATAACCGCGGTTCGCAAAAAAATAACCGCGGTATCAGCATTTGAACCCGCGGTGTCATCTAAAAAATTTGTTGAAAATTGAAAAATTTAGTCGTATCATTTCTGAATATGGAAGAAAAAATAAAACTTAATTGTAAGATTTCAGAGTTTGCGACAAATAATCCACAAAAATTCTGGCGAATAATAGCTATTCTCTGCCTTGTGCTTTCAATTGGATTGCTTGTTCTATTCTTGCTTTTACCACATACGGAATTAAAACAATTTGCAATTATGAAAACTGAAGTTGAAATAGCCCTGTCAATTTTCTCGATAATTTGTTGTATAATTCTTATTATAAAACCTCTGTTTTTCCACATATATATGGGAAATCTTTCTGTATGGTCTCTTTTGTACATTATTGATGGGGGAAATACAACAGGCTTTATTCTTATGACAATTGCAATGGGCTTTGCATATAAAGCAGGCAATTTTACAAAATATAAGTTATTGGATTTTTTGCTTTTTTTTGTTCCTACGATTCTTGCTCTTTTTTCACAACTTCGCTTTGATAAGTCGATTTATATTTCATCTTTTATCGCTTTTTTCGGTTACATCATTTTCTTTCTGATTTTTTCCAGGATTTTTTTTACAGAATATGCTAGACGAAATTCTGATGCCATAAAAACACAACTTAACTTACAAAAATTCAATTTAACAGAAGAACAGATAAAGTTGTTACAAGACGTTCATAGCGGAAAGTCTTATACAGATTTAGCGAATGAATATTATATGAGTAAAAGTTCTGTAAAAAGAAAGCTTTCTGATGCTTATAATGAACTTGGTGTTGATAATATGCAGGATTTTTTACGACAATTTGGGCAGGCAGAACTTCTGACTTAACTAAAATACTTCTCAATTGAACAAGGGTGCAGTTTTCGGTATACTAGAACTATGAGTAACAATGAAAATCAGCACTCTCAGGAGCGCGACCCGCTTTTGTGCCACTGGGCAGATCAGATGGCCGATAAAATCATCAGAGAAAAAGGTGACTTACCTTCATATACTTGTGCCAGTGGAATTACACCATCTGGTACGGTTCACCTTGGTAATTTCCGCGAAATCATTACTGTTGATCTTGTTGTTCGTGCATTGCGCGATCGAGGCAAGAATGTCCGTTTTATTTATTCATGGGATGACTACGATGTTTTCCGAAAAGTTCCGGCAAATATGCCTGATCCTGAAATTCTTAAAAAATATCTCCGTTTCCCAATTACAGAGGTGCCGGATACTACAGGTCGAAATGAAAACTATGCTCGACACCATGAAGTTGATATCGAACAGCAGCTTCCACGAGTTGGAATCTATCCAGAATTTTTGTATCAGGCAAGCCGATATCGTGCAAATCGCTATGCAGAAGGAATGAAAAAGGCCCTTCAGAACAGAGATTTAATCAAAGAATGTCTTAACGAATATCGTGACGATGCTCACAAAATGAAAAAAGAGGACGTTTATTGGCCTGTAGCAATTTTCTGTGGAAAATGCTCGAAAGATACGACTGAAATCACTGGTTACGATGGAGAATACGGAATCACATACAAGTGCGAATGTGGACACACCGAAACTGCTGATATCAGAACTTTCAAAGGCGCAAAACTTGGTTGGCGAGTTGACTGGCCGATGAGATGGAACGAAGAAAAGGTTGTTTTCGAACCAGGTGGAAAAGATCACATAAGTCCGGGTGGAAGTTATGATACAGCAAAACTCGTTTCAAAGAGAATCTATGACTGGGATGCTCCTGTTACGATGCGATATGATTTCGTTAACCTCAAGGGTGTTTCAGGAAAAATGTCTTCTTCCAAGGGAAAAGTAATTGCACTTCCTGATGCTCTCGATGTTTATCAGGCAGAAGTATTACGATTCCTTTTTGCAGGAACAAGACCAAATACGGAATTTGATATCAGTTTTGATATGGATGTCGTTAAGATTTACGAAGACTATGACAAGATGGAAAGAATCGTTTTCGGTGTTGATAAGGCTAAGAATGATGAGCAATTCAACAAGGAAAAACGAATCTATATGCTTAGCCAGATTGATGGCAAAATTCCTGAAGTTATGCCATATCAGATTACAATCCGACTTTTGGCAACACTCCTTCAGATTTATTCTGGAGACGTTGATGCAGTAATCAAGAGTTTGGGTGATGTAAAACCTGAGCAGGAAGAAAGACTTAGACGACGTGCTGCTTGTGCTTGGTTCTGGATTCAGAATTCAGCTCCTGAATGTGCTCCAGATTTCTGTTTTTCTCTCAGAAACGACGGTTCAAAGGCAGACTTGAGCGACGAACTTTGTACTGCAATGAAACGTGTGCACGACGAAGTCCTTCCAAGACTTGACTCTTTCCAGGTCGATAAGGAATGTCAGCAAGCCCTTTACGACATTGCAACGGACATGGGACTTGATGCCAAAACTTTGTTTACCGCAATGTATCAGGCTTTGATTGCTAAAGATCAGGGGCCTAGATTGGGTAGCTTCCTCAGAATTATCGGAAAGGAAAAATTGGAAAAAATCCTTTCAGTATATTGATGTGCTGAAAATAAGATTATTTCGGGCGCGTGCTTAATTTAGTGAGAACTTGGCTTAAGGCGTGCTTTTGTTTTAATTGCATTTCAGCCTTTAAAATACGAAATCCCTGAGCGGTCGCAATGACTATCCAGGGATTTTTTTTGTTTGGGGTGATGGGCGCGATGGCGTTGGTGCGCTATGATTTGCAGAAAATGCTACTTACCACCATTTTACAGGTACATTCAGCATGGAGAAAGCTTCTCCTATTTGTTCGCCTGCAAGCTTCATTTTGTCAGAAAATTCTGGAAGCGATGCATGTATCCAAATATAGCCGACAGCAACAATCAGAATGAACCAGAATATTTTTCGTCCGACAGCCCTAGCTTCGAATCCCATCGAAAATTGCAGGCAAAGCAGAATCAGTGAAAGAATTATAAGATAAATTCCGAAAGGAATCAGCTTTGCGTATTCGGCTGCGTTCGGGCTTGTATTTGGAATAAAGGCACAGACTGTAAAGACTATCAAAATTGCAAGCAACATGATGCTCACGGCTTTTCGGCTCTTGTTACTTGAGGCGATAATCAAAATTTTCAAAATGATGAAAATTGCAAAGCACAGAATTGATCTTCCGTAATTTCGATAAAAAATCTCGCTGTTTTGTTTCCTAAGCATTTTTTTCTGTGCTTTAAGCTCTGCTTTTTTCCGCTTATACTCGGCTTTCAGTTCTTTAGCAGCATTCTTTGAAATTTTGCCTTCCGTGATGTTTTTTTCGCTATCTTTTGTATCTTTCGAACTTGACGAAACAGACGTAGATTTGTTTGCATCTGACGATGAATTTGATACGCTCTCTGTATTTAGCGAAGGTTCTTCTGGTATAAGAATTGCTTCTTCATTTGAAAGCATCGTTGATGCGGAAGACGGAACTTCTTCAGCTTGTTCAATTGCTTCATCCTCTGATTCATCCAAATAAAACTGTTCCTGAATCTCTGGAATTTCGACAATCACTTCGTTTTTAGGGAAAAGATCTGGTTTTAGCAAAAGTACGATTCCCAAAATCAAAATTAAATCAACGATGACATCGAGAATGTGACGCCAAAAATGACCGAATTTTGTAAAAAATCCGACTTTAGGCTTTTGTCCGTCGGTTTTGTTTTGTTTCGCTTTTGTCTTTTTCTCGTTCTTTGTTTCTTCTGTTGTTTCTTCTGTTGTTTCTTCTGTTGTTTCATTAGTTGAGCTTTTTTCAACGGCGTTCACATCAGAAGTCGCAGAAACTGAATCATCTTCCTTTTCTTTTTTTGCAAATCTTTCTTTGAACTTTGCAGTACCTTCAGTGAAAAAATCTGATGTCATAAGATATGTAAAGATAATCGAGTTATTTTCATCTTTTGAAATGATTTCCTGACTGAAATTTTTAGTAAGTTTATAATCTGTGTAATAACTGGAAATGACGGATTTTATAAAAGCTGCATCATCAGTGGTGAATTTTTCGTTTAGCACGAATTTCACTTCTTTTGCATCGGTGCGAAGTGTGATTTCATTTACAGAGGTTTCTACTGACTTGAAGACGGCTTCTTTTTCAACCAAATTGTCGGCTTCTGGCGTTTCTCCTGATGTCGGAAAGTTCCAGTACATTGCGATATTCGTAAAGACAAAACCGTTTTCCCTGATGTCCTTGTCGAAGGCTTTTCCTGCCCATATTGCAAGTTCAATTTTCTGGTCCTGAGGAATTTTGTAAAGCTCTTTGATTTTCATTTCTGAAAATTTTGAAAGATTCATCTGTAAATGCAATTTTGATTTTTTCATTAATTTCACCTCTTTACTTTCAATAAAAAACGGTGCATCGTAAAAATAATGCACCGTCCGTCATCGTTTATTGATTGATTTTATCGAAGTTTTTCAAGTTTCCAGATATCTCGAACATATTCTTCAATTGTTCGGTCTGATGAGAATTTGCCTGAACTTGCGATGTTTATGATAGCCTTTTTAGCCCACAACTTTCTGTCGCTGAATTCTTTTGCAGCTCTATCCTGAACTTCGCAGTAAGAATCAAAATCAGCCAAAACATAATAGATGTCAGGGCGATTACCTTCGATACCGTAAACCAAAGAATCGTGCAATTCTCTGAAAAGCTGATATGAAGGATCGTAAGTACCGTCAATCAACTGGGCAAGAACTTTTGCAAGTCCCGGATTTCTGTCGAGGTATTTCTGTGGATTGTAGCTATGTTCTTCATCAATCTTTTGAATTTCGTTTGTTCTAAGACCGAAGATGAATGCATTTTCTTCGCCAGCTTCTTCCACGATTTCGATGTTTGCTCCGTCCATTGTTCCCATAGTCAAAGCACCGTTTACCATGAACTTCATGTTTCCAGTTCCTGAAGCTTCAAGTCCGGCTGTTGAAATCTGTTCTGAAATATCAGAAGCTGGGAAAATCTTTTCTGCAACTGAAACTCGGTAGTTTTCTACAAATACAACCTTGAGTTTTCCGTTTACGCGGCGATCATTATTGATTCTGTCGGCAACTGTATTGATGAGCTTGATAATAGCTTTTGCTCGTCGGTATCCGCTGGCAGCTTTTGCACCAAAAATATAGGTTCGAGCCGGTGGATTATAGCTTGAATCTTCAAGAATCTTGTTGTATTCGTACATGATATGAAGAATGTTCAAAAGTTGTCGTTTGTATTCGTGCAATCGTTTTACCTGAACATCAAAGATTGAGTTCGGATCAAGATCTACATCCTGAGTTTCTTTCAGATATTTTGCAAGTCGAACTTTTGCGTTCTGTTTGATAGCAAGGAATTCTTCCTGACTCTTTTCATCATCAGCAAATTTTTTGAGTCCTGCGATCTTTGAAAAATCTTTTTCCCATCCGTGTCCAATTCTATCCGTGATGAATTTCGAAAGTTCTGGGTTTGCACACAAAAGCCATCGGCGCTGTGTGATACCGTTTGTTTTGTTGTTGAATTTTTCCGGATAAAGTTCTGCCCAAGACTTGAGTTCCTGAGTTTTAAGAAGCTCTGTGTGGAGGGCAGCAACACCGTTTACGCTGAAACCTGCGTGAATTGCAAGCCAAGCCATATAGATTGCACCACTGTGGATGATAGCCATGTGCTCCTGCTTGTAATAGTCCGTTGGAAATTTTGCTCGAAGTTCGATAACGAATCGGCGGTTGATTTCTTCAACAATCTGATAAACTCGTGGCAAAAGTCCCTGGAAGATATGGATAGGCCACTTCTCAAGAGCTTCAGCTAAAATCGTGTGGTTAGTATAAGCAAAAGTATGCGTTACGATGTTCCATGCTTCGTCCCAGCCGATATCATGTTCATCCATAAGGATTCGCATAAGTTCAGGAATTGAAACTACAGGATGCGTATCATTAAGCTGGATTGCGTGAAGTTCTGCAAAATGAGAGAAATCTTCGCCGAATTGGCTTGTATACTGATTTACCAAATCCTGCAAACTTGCTGAACAGAAGAAATACTGCTGCTTTAGTCGGAGAGCTTTTCCGCTAGGACCATTGTCGTTAGGGTAGAGTACGCGACTGATATTTTCTGCATCGTTCTGTTTTTCAACTGCTCGATAATACTGCATATCGTTGAAAAGCTGAAGATCGAATCCATCCGGACTTGTTGCTTGCCACAATCGCAAAGTGTTTACTGTGTCAGTATCGTATCCTACGATAGGCATATCATAAGGAGTTGCAGTTACGATTTCTGCATTTTCTACGTAGAAAGTGTCTTCTCCGTTTTTATTCTTTCGTGTGCAGACATTTCCTCCGAATTTTACCTGAACGGCAAGATCACTTCGTTTGATTTCCCATGGATCTCGGTGTTTGAGCCAGTTGTCTGGGTATTCAACCTGGAAACCGTCTTCGATGTGCTGTTCGAACATTCCATACTGATATCGGATTCCGTATCCATGTCCTGGGTAGTCCAATGTCGCAAGTGAATCGAGGAAGCATGCCGCAAGTCGTCCAAGACCGCCGTTTCCCAAACCTGCATCTGGTTCTTCGTCTTCGATGCTTGTATAGTCAACATCAATTTCCTTTAGAACATCTTCAACAGCTTCTTTAATCTGAGCGTTGATAAGGTTGTTGCTCATCGCTCGTCCCATCAAAAATTCAGCTGAAAAGTAATATACCTGTCTGGTTGGTTTTTGCTCGTATAGCTTTCGAGTCTGCATCCATTTTTCCATGATGATATCAAGGGAAGCTGCACTTACAGCGTCAAACAAATCA
>JAQYSN010000208.1 GCA_028725265.1 Spirochaetales bacterium
TTTTTCCATGCGCGCGCTGTCGAGAAAATTTATGAGCCAGAACCCGGCAGCCGTTGCGTTTTTGGGCGGTTCCCGATGGAAGCGTTTTCATATTATGAAACTTGTTTCTTATCTAAATCCACGATTTCAGGATGTCCACAGCCTTTGCTCGTTCCTGAGCATCTGCGAAACCGACGTAAAATTCGCCGTGGCTGTCACTTACGATTTTCAAAGTCCTCATCGCCGTTTCATATGCATCTGAGGCATAGGCATCGTTTTCCTTTTCTTTTTTATACTCTTCGCTTTCTTCATATTCCAATGTAGGAAGCGCGATTATATCGTTTCTTTTTATGATGCGTCCATCTGCTATCATGGCATTTTCGTAGATTCCGGCCTTTTTCTGAAAAATAAAATCCCTTATGGCAAGTTCAGTGCCCAAAACAGCGACAACATCCAAAATGATGTTGATATAAAACTGAAAATCCCGGAAAAACTGAACAGCAACCAAAGCAATTGCAAAAATCACGACAGGAATTATCAGTTTGTTTGTTTTTCTGACAAACTGGACGGAACATTTTCCCAAGTCCCTGTCAATTTTTTTTTCACGTAACTTAATAGTCGCGCATAAAACTACGACAGCCAAAATTGAAATTGAATTAATCACTATTTTAAGAATCTGCATATACTAAATTTAATCAACTTTTATTAATTGTACAATGCTCTAAATTATAGTAAAATTAGATATCATGCAGAAACAGTTTGAACAAATTTTGCTTTCCTATATAGAAATGCAAAAATCAACTTTCAGATTGAACGACATTCTCTCATCCTTGAAAAGACTCAAACTTGATATAAATCAAAATGAAATCGAAGACTTTCTTTCGAAACTCCCATTCCTCGTTAAATTCACGGATGGAAGTTACTGTTCGAAAGCGGTTCTTTTGAAATTTGCATGCTTTACGATTAAACCTACAAAAAAAGAAATCGATGGAAACTATTTAATAGTCGGTCATAGGACAATGCCTTTTACAAATCCAAACTTGATGCCTACCGACCTACGATTCTATTACAACAAAAAACTGATAAATTTCAGAGCGATTGATTTGCCCAACAGCGAAATTATGGAACACTATAAACTCTTCGGCGAAGAACTGATTCCGCAAATTCTTTCACTCGATTGGGCAAATTTTCAAGAACCGATTGAAAACATATTCACCCCAGAATCCTACAAAACACACATCAGCGTTCTTGAAATGTCAGATTTTTATGCACAAACGAACTTCCGATATGGAGATAGAATCGTCTGCATTATCAAAGACTGGTTTCAAGGAACGATAACAACAGCTTCCCTTTCAGAATTTTTAAAAAATCCTTTTCAGAATTCAGAAATCGAAGAACTTCGCAAAATCTGGAACTCGAACTTCGAAGAAAGCCTCCTGAAAATAATCCATAACGACGGTATTTTCGAAGACATGTATGGACAGCTCTTTGCCGCATTGCTTCCGAACATCAAAAAACTATCGACACCTTTCAGTGGCTCAGTTGAAGAACTTATTGAAAACTCCGAAAGACTTGAAATTCAAAACTTCGGAATAGAAAATCGAATCTGGGAAAAAGGCAAAAATATCATCGCAATCAAAACTTGGGATGCTCCGTTCACGATGGTTTCAACTGCCAGTTCGAATACCGAAAAATACGGACTTGAAAATTGTATCAATTTGAAAATAAACGAGACCATAATAGATCAGTATCTTATAGATGCATTGGCAAACAACGAAGATGATATCAACAAAGTCATTTATTCGATAATTCCAGACTTCATCTCGGTTGATCCGAAAGCCTACAAAACTCTAATGTTGAATTTAAAAGACAAAAGTGCTAAACTTCACGAGTCTTATAATAAATTTGCCGATTTCCCGATTGCAGAGATTCGACATGAAGCATTGCTTCTTTTCAGCAAGGTAATAAGCCTTGTCCATGAAATCCGACTTTCAACGATTGACCCGGCATCTTTATCGCAGCAACCTTTGTTTATGATTATGCATATCGTTGAGCACCTTTCCAAGTTGCTTTGCATCTTTCTTTTCCAAGAAAATCTGGCAGATGATGACTTGCGTGCCATGAAAGATTCTATTGAAGGTATGAATTTTTCTTTCAATGAAAACTGCACTCAGATTCTAACAGAACTGAAAGAAAGACATTACAATCTGAAGCTAAGTTCAAGCAATGGAGAAAACTGATGGGCATCGAATTCAATCTTTATGAATTGATAAAAAAAGGCGGAATCATAAATAATATCTGTGGAAACGATGTGATGAGCGTTTACAAGGATATTTCAAACAAAATTTCTTGTCCTTCCTACATAGACCATCAGGAACTGTATTTTGAACTTTGTAGTCGTGAAACTATGATAAGCACAGCAATCGGAAACGGTTTTTCAATTCCACATCCAACTCACCCATTAATCAAAAAAGCTAGCGATCAGCAAGTAACATTGTGTTATCTTGAAAATGAAATAGAAATGTCCGCATTTGACGGAAAACCTGTAAGCGTTATGTTTGTCATCTTAACGGAAAACCAGAACGAACATCTGGCTATATTGCAGACACTCGCGAAAAATCTACAAAACAATGATTTTAAGGAATTATTGAAAAGAAAACCGACGTTAGGAGAAATAGAGGCTTTTATTACTGGAACAAATGCTTAAAGCTAAGTTCCAATATAAATTATAAATGCAAGAGGAATATTATGAACAAAAAAGGACTAGATGCCGCCGCATTGTCAATCAGAAGTTTGTCAATGGACGCCATTCAGAAAGCGAAGTCAGGACATCCTGGAATGCCGCTTGGCTGCGCTGAACTTGGAGCCGCTCTTTACGGAGAGTTGCTGAATCATAATCCGGAGCATCCGACTTGGATTAACCGCGATCGTTTTGTGCTTTCGGCAGGACACGCGTCAATGTTGGTTTACTCGCTCCTCCACCTGTGCGGATACGACCTCTCACTTGAGGACATCAAGAATTTCCGCCAGCTCGGCTCAAAATGCCCTGGACACCCAGAAGTAGGTGTTACGGCAGGCGTTGACGCTTCGACGGGTCCTCTCGGACAGGGAATTTCGATGGCTGTCGGTATGGCAATGGCAGAAACAATGCTCGCAGCCAAATTCAACACAGCAAATCACAAAATTATCGACCACTACACTTACGCAATTTGTGGTGAAGGTTGTCTTATGGAAGGAATTTCTCACGAAATGGGAAGTCTGGCAGGACACCTTAAGCTTGGGAAACTCATCGTTTACTACGACCAGAACGAAGTAAGTATCGACGGTCCTACAAATATCACTTTCACTGAAGATATCGGAAAACGATTCGAATCTTACGGATGGCAAGTTCTCAAAGGTTCTATGTACAACTATGATGACATCTTCAATCTTACCGAAAAAGCAAAGGCAAACACAGAACAGCCTACTTTGATTATGCTCAAATCCGAAATCGGACACGGAGCGCCATTGGTTGCAGGAAAATCTAGCGCACACGGAGCCCCAATCGGTGAAGAAGGCGTAAAAGAAGCAAAGAAATTCCTCGGACTCAATCCAGACGAATATTTCTATGTTTCGCCGGATGCCTATAAATATTTTGCCGACCAGAAAGCACGCTGGACTTCAAATTACAACAATTGGAAAGCAGATTTTGATGCATGGGCAAAAGAAAATCCTGAATTGAAAAAAGAATTCGATGCCGCAATGGAAGACAAACCAATTGCCCCAATCGAAGGACTTCCGACCTACACGACTGCGGACAAACTTGCTACACGAGTTGCAAGCGGAAACGCAATGCAGGCAATCGCAAAAGCCTACCCACAGCTTGTCGGTGGTTCTGCAGACCTTGAAGGCTCGAATGGCTGCAAACTTAAATCAGAAGGCTACTACGGACCAGACAACCGCAGCGGACGAAACATCCACTTCGGTATCCGTGAGTTCGCAATGGCAGCCGCTTGCAACGGAATGCTCTTGCACGGAGGCTTGAGAACTTTCTGCGCAACCTTCATGATTTTTGCCGACTACATGAAATCGGCAATCCGACTTGGCGCGATGATGAATCTTCCTTCAATCTATGTTTTCACGCACGACTCAATCTATGTCGGAGAAGATGGTCCAACCCACCAGCCAATCGAAACTTTGAACTCGCTCAGAACGATTCCTGGCGTTCAGGTTTTGCGCCCAGGTGATGCAGAAGAAACGACTGAAGCCTGGAAAATGGCAGTCGAAACGACTGACCACCCAGTCTGCCTCATTCTTGGACGACAGGGACTCGGTGTTTACGAAAAAGCCGACTCTGACTGGAAGAACACGATTAAGTGTGGTGCGTATATCGCAAAAGATTGCTCTGGAACTCCAGACATCACGATTCTTGCAACAGGAAGCGAAGTTTCACTTTCAATTGATGCCGCAAAACTCGGAGAAGCAAAAGGAAAGAAAATCCGCGTAGTTTCCGTTCTCGACCGTGAACTTTTCGAAAGCCAGGACGACGTTTTGCAGGCAAAAATCATTGGCGGTGCAAAACGAGTTATGACGATTGAAGCCGGTATCAGAAGCGGCTGGGAAGTTTTTGCCACAAACAAGAACGACATTATCTCAATCGACAGATTCGGCGTTTCAGCTCCTGCAAACAAAGCAGGCGAATTCTTCGGCTTCACGCCAGAGAAAATAGCTGAAAGGTTCTAAAAAGTTCTAAAAAAAAAATTGAACGGAGCCTTGAAAAAACTTCAGGGTGTGCAATTCACAAGGAAGCGTCTTTCGTTCCAGAAGGGCGCTTTATTTTTTTAAACAACGATATTAAAGATACAAAAGATAAAGGCAACCTCGAAAAGCTCTAAATTTTGTCAAATTCCCGGCTGCCGATGCATCTCGTCTAGGACCATCACGCTTGGGCACATATCGTCTGTGCGCATATCGTCTGGGCGCATCACACATGGGCGCATCACACATGGGCGCTGTATTTTTTTAAACAACGATGTTAAAGATACAAAAGATAAAGGCAACCTCGAAAAGCTCTAAATTTTGACAAATTCCCGGTTGCCGATGCATCTCGTCTAGAACCATCACGCTTGGACACATATCGTCTGTGCGCATATCGTCTGGGTGCATCACACATGGGCGCTATTTTTCTGCATAATTCAGTAGCTCGAAAGAATCAAAAATCTCAAAATCATTTGGATTGGCCGTTACAAGCTGCGTTCCACCCGACAAAAGATAGCACGAAGCCATTTCTGTATCGATAATTCGTTTTCGACCGAGAGCATACATATTCATCCACAGTTTTGAACGAACAAAAGAATCATCATTCGGATAAACAACCACTATGTTTTCTATATCGCACCAGTTGTTCACAATTTCGATTGCCTGTTTCACCGCAAGCGCATTTTCAAATCGCTTTGAATCTGTAATCACATGAATAAATTCGTTGAACACATTGTAAAAAACTAAAATTTTTTCTTTGGAAGGTTTTATCTTCGTTTCAAAATATTCAAGAGCCCCTTCATGACGAGGCGAATCTGTCCAATACAAGTCGATTAGAAAACAGGAATCAAGACAAATCATAGTCTTCCATCCGAAAAACGAGAATCCATAAAATCCTCTTGCCAGTTATCTTTTAAAAAGTCCGTTGCCCCAGATTTCAATTTAACGCCGAAGTCAAAATTCAACGAATCAAAAGTTTTTTTTGAACGGAACTCAGTTTTTGCATATAGCTCCATTGCATCTCGAATTAGCTCAGAGGTTTTTCGCCCTCGTTTCTGCGCCTGAGATTGATAAGTTGTATACAAAGTTTCCGAAACATACATCGTCATTGGTTTCATATTTACATTATATGTATGTTTTATATGTATGTCAAGATGATTTTTAATTCACTAAAAGTGGACAAAAAAAACTGGCTGCCGAGAAAAACCACGACAGCCTGATGTTTAACACTAACTCAATTTTTTCTATAAAATTCCATTATATTGATATCTAATTTTGTATCAAAACTAATACTTGTTCAATTTTTTTCCTGATAATGCCTTTTTGCTTTCTTTATCCAATTTGTTATAACATTGTTTGGAAATGTTAATTGTCAAATTAGTACAGCCATCAAAAGCTTCACTTCCGATGTACGTCACGCTGTCTGGTATCGTGATGTTCGTAAGGCTCGTGCAATCTGCAAAAGCCCCTCTCCCGATTCTCGTCACGCTGTCTGGTATCGTGATGCTCGTAAGACTCGTGCAACCGGAAAAAAGCTTCTCCTCGACGCTCGTAACGCTGTTTGGTATCGTAATGCTCATAAGACTCGTGCAGCCAGAGAAAGCATCATATCCGATTTCCGTCACGCTGTCTGGTATCGTGATGCTCGTAAGACTCGTACAACCTGAGAAAGCATCACTTCCGATGTACGTCACGCTGTCTGGTATAGTGATGCTCGTAAGACTCGTGCAACCTGAAAAAGC
>JAQYSN010000209.1 GCA_028725265.1 Spirochaetales bacterium
GGTCTTCGATAAAAGAAAGCGTTCTTTATCCGTATCTTCTTGATGCTATTGCTACGGATTTGCAGAAAGAACCAGAAACCATCGATGATCGTATGAAACGCTGGAAAAAACAATATTTCTAATGCTTTTCGTTTTCTTTCCGATATTTTAATTGATAGACAAAATGTTGGAGAGAAAAAATGACATCTGGAATACCTTCAATGAATCCTATTTCGTATAGCAGTCTCGTTTCAAGCGGAAACAAGGTCTACGTGCCTGTTGAATCAAATGAAGTTATTTATACTCAGTTTGATCACGTTTCAGGTTATGCAGTCCGAGGTTCGGAAAATAATGGAGTTTCTGTAAGCAAAATAAAGATTTTGAATACATTGATAGATCAGCTCGTTTCTCTTCAGACAAACAAAACGAAACCAGAAATGCCTACAGATTTGAGCGATGAACAGGTTAATTCTCTCATAAAGGATTATCAGAACAAAATCGAAATCGCATTATCACAGGCTAAAAATAATCCTTTTGCCTTTGGTGGGGCTTCAGGATTGCCGACAGGTATCGTTTTGAACGCATCCGTTTAATTCCGATCTCAAAAATCAAATCAGAAAACTGATTTTACGCCTTCTTTGTATTTATTTCCGCGATCAAACTCATTGTTGAACATTCCGAAAGAGGTAGCTCCTGGTGAGAAAACTACAGGAATTTCGTTTTCATCATTTTCACAGTCATCTGTAGTTAAGTTTTCAAGATATGCTTTTAGATTTGAAAAAAGTTCCTCCAAGTTTGAGCATGGAGTTTCGTGTTCAATTTCTTTTTTGTCAAGTAGCGGTAAAAGTTTATCGGTTCCAGTTCCTGAAAGCAGGAAAAGTCTTCTTGCAAGATTTGCTTTCTCTGCAAAAATCGTAAAGTCCAGCACCTTGTCTGTGCCACCGCAAATCATTACAGGTGAAATATCGAAAGCTTCCATTGCTGCAACGGCTGCTTCCGGTACAGTTGCTGCCGAGTCATTGAAAAACTTAAAAGAAACACCATTTTTGTTTTTCCATTCGTGAAAAAATTCAAGCCGGTGAGGAACACCTGGAAATTTCGAAAGAACTTCTTTGATGGCATTTGCATTTCGTTCAAAAAGCCTTAAAACGAGAGCCGCATTCAAAAGATTTGTCCTCATGTGCTTTCCCGGAATCGAGAGCTTGTCGAGGACATGTTTTGGTCTTGCATCAATTGGTGTTTGGAGCCATCCTTCATTTGTCTTCGTTAGCCAGCATCCGTTTTGGCTTGGGATATGCTCTGAATAGCGCAGCACGAAACCTTTGCTTTCGCTTGCAAAAATATTGCCCCACTCATCATCCCGTGTAAAAATTGAAAAGTCATTTTTATCTTGATCTGCGTAAATCAATTTTTTATCGGCGATATAATTTTCCATGTTGCCGTACCAGTTCTGATGGTCGGGTACGATTTTTGTGATTAGTGCAACTTTTGGTTTTAGCAGTTTTCGACCGCGGAGGTCTGAAAGTTGCCAGCTGGAAAGTTCAAGAACAACAGGCGTTTTTTCGTTTGTCTGTTCCAAAAAGGTAAGGGGACTTACCGTAATATTTCCACCCAAAAATGATGTAAAACCCAAATGAGAAAGTCCATAATGAATGGCACTTACCGTGCTGCTTTTTCCCTTGCTACCTGTAACTGCGATTATAGGCGCCTTTGTAAAATGCAGGAAAATCGAAAGGTCTGTTTCGATTGCCTTTGCTGCTGCAAGGTATTTGTTTCCGGCATACTTTACTCCGGGGTTTTTGATTACGACATCTGCATTTTCAAAGTCAGAAATATCGTGTCGTCCAAGAACAAATCGTATTTTGCTCAAATCTATGTTTTTGTCTTCTGAAAGAGATTTGATTGTCGGAGCAAGTTGCTCTTCTGTTTTCATATCGGTAATTGTGATTTCCGCACCGTATTTTGAAAGAAAACGGACGACGGCTTCACCACCGCCATTTAAGCCAAGCCCCATGACGGTAACCTTTTTACCCTTGATATCATCAAGCGTTTCGAAGGCCGGTATTTCAGAATAGTTATGGGCAAACGGATTTTCTGTTTCTGACATTTACACTCCAAAATTGAATTATCGGCTTGTTTGAAGTTGAGCGTGCTGATCATGCTTCTCAACTGCAAGATTTATCAGTTCTTCAATCAAATCTTTGTATTTCAAGCCACCATTTTCGCACATTTTTGGAAACATACTGATTGAGGTAAAACCAGGCATAGTGTTGATTTCGTTCAGCATGACTCGACCATTTTCCTTGTCGATAAAAAAGTCGATTCTACTCAACCCTGAAGCGTCAACTGCAATATAAGCTTTCTTTGCAAGGTCTTGAATCTGAGAAAGAGTTGCATCATCAACTGGAGCTGGAATCAAAAGTTCTGCTCCGTTAGGGTCCGTGTATTTTGCATCGTAATCGTAGAATTCGTGTTTAGGAGCGATTTCCCCAGGAACAAAAGCCTTAGGAATTGCATTTCCCATAACGCTACATTCAATCTCACGAGCCTTGATAAAATCTTCGATAAGGATTTTATCGTCCCATTTGAATGCTTCAGCAAGGGATGTTTTTAATTCAGCTGCATTCGATGCTTTTGTTGCACCAACTGAACTTCCTGCACAACATGGTTTTACAAAAACTGGATATCTGAATTTTTCTTCGATTTCGGAAATCAGTTTCTTGAATCCTTCATCATTTTGAGCCTGATATTTTCTTGCACAGATATAAGGAACAATAGGTAGTCCTGAGTGTTCCCAAATCTGCTTTGTCTTTTCTTTATCCATCGTGAGAGCACTTGCCATTGTCGTGCATCCGACATAAGGAATTTCAGCCATTTCCAAAAGTCCCTGTACCGTACCATCTTCGCCGTTAGTTCCGTGAAGAACTGGGAAAACAACTTCTGTATAAAGATTTACATAGCCAGAATAGTTTCTTACCTGCAAGCCGTTCTTTTTTCCGCCACCTGGGATAATTGAAACAGGGAAATCCTTTTTGATTTCAAGAACTGCATTTTCATCTTCTTTGATTCTTTCAAGTTCACTTTGATCTTGCCAGTACCATTTTCCGTCCTTATCAATTCCGATTAGGTTTATAAAATATTTACTGGTATCTATATTGCGGGCTACATAAGATGCTGAAATAAGTGAAATTTCGTGCTCGCTTGATTTTCCACCGTAAAGGATTGTTATTTTCATTTTTCCACTCCCAAGAATAACTAATTTGGATTTTATCACAATGGAAAAATTGTTACAACGAGAAACCCATTTCTTTTAGAGCCGACTTAGCTTCTGAAATTTCGTCATAAGGCATCGTGTAATCTTTGTAGATTATCGAATTTTCATGACTCTTTCCAAGCAACAGGATGATATCATCTTTTTTTGCCATCTTGAAGCACTCACGGATAGCTTTTTTTCTGTCAGGAATGATGAAAAGCCGAGCATTTTCGATGTTTTCTGCAAGCTCTCCATTTCCAACAGTGCCCCGTCTAAGAGCTTTTCCGTTTTCGTCAACGCAGCCGGCGGCGATATCTTCCAAAAGTTCTTCTGGTACTTCACCACGAGGGTCTTCGTCAGCAAGGAAAACAACGTCGCACCATTTGCTTGCGATTGCGCCCTGAACAGGCCTTTTTTGAGTATCACGTTCGCCGCCACTTCCGAACAGGCAGAACATTTTGCCCTTGCATCGGTTCCTTATCGGCGGAAAAATCGTTTCAAAACTAGAAGGTGTGTGTGCGTAATCCACGATGACCTCGAAAGGTTGTCCGCAGTCAATCGGGGTCATTCTGCCTTTTATTCCGATGAGTTTTTCAAGCATAGGTTTTGTATCGGTTGCATTGATGCCCAAAATACCTGCTACTGCAAGGATTGCCGTCGTGATGTTATAGGCGTTAAACGCTCCTGCAACTGGCGAAGTGAATTTTCCCAAAGTGTCGAGCTCAAAACTTACATGCGAAATATCTGATTCAATGTTCTTTATATTAATCTGCTTAACATTCGAAAGTACACTTGAACTTCCGCGTGTAGTGTAACCGAAAACCTGTTTTGTAGTAACTCCTGCAAAATAGTCAGCACTTTTATCATCCAAATTTACTATTCCAAAACTTGGAATAGAAATTTCTTGGCCATTGATAAGCTTTACATGATTGTGTTTTTCGATTGCCCTGAAAAGATTTGCCTTGTCGAATCGGTATTGTTCCCAAGTACCGTGAAATTCAAGATGCTCATGTGTTACGTTCATCATTGCAACTACATCAAAAAGTACGTTTCCCAACCTGTTGAGTTTTTCTGAAAGTCCGTGACTTGACGATTCTACGACTGCATACTCGCATCCGTTTTGTACCATCTGATATAGTTTTTCCTGCACGATAGGGGCTTCTGGAGTCGTCTGATGCTCCGGATTTGCCAAAGCCTCTCCTCCAAGTGAATATTCGACTGTACTGAAAAATCCTGCTTTTTTTCCGGCGAGACGCAAAAGTTGCCAGATAAAAGAAACCGTAGAACTTTTTCCTTCAGTTCCTGTTACGCCGATGATTCCAAGTTTTGATGATGGATTATCGTAAAATGCTGATGAAATTGGAGCCATGACAAAGCGACTTGATTCAACTTGAATGGCAGCAACTGGCTTTCCGTTTGATGCGGCTTTTTCGAAGGCATCAACGGCTTCTTTTGGAAGTTCATCCTGATAGACTACTGCGACGGCACCTTTTTCGATAGCGCCTGCAATATAGGTGTTGCCGTGAATGTGAGTGCCAGGCCAAGCAAAGAAAAGAGAGCCTGGTTTTACGGCGCGTGAATCATATACGAGAGAGGAAACTGTCTGGTCATCCTCTGCATTTTTTATTGAAAGAATTTGAATGTTCTTGATGAGTTGTGAAAGTTTTTTTTCCATGTAAATATTTTACCACGTTTTCAGTTTTCTTTCTATAAACACTGATGTTGGTGGTAAATAACATTTTCAGTCAACAATCAAAGAATTTTTTCCATTCCTGTTTTATATGGAACGAGCCCCATTTTTTCATAGAATTTTTGTGCGTTCGTGTTACATGACCAAACATTGAGCGTTACGTTGTAGCAACCGTTCTTTTTTGCAAAATCCAGAACGTGTTCGTAAAGCTGTTTTCCTACGTGTTTCCCGCGCACGTTTTCATCCACGCACAAATCATCGATGTACAGTGTCTTTATGGGAGTGAGGATGTTGCTTTTTTCGTGAGATTCAAAAATACAGAATGCATAACCGAGAATTTTTTGCCTGTCATTTTCGAATGCAACAAAAATAGGCGTATTATCATCATTGATAATTGCTTTTAACTGCTCATCAGTATATTTTTTTGAATTACCCTTGAATAAATCGGGTCTGCCTTTGTGATGAACTTCTAAGACTTGAAAAAGAAGTCTATTTATTTCTTTAATGTCAGATTCCTGTGCGCGTTCAATTTTCATTTTTTTCTTATCCTACAAGGCCTAGTAAAATTTCCAGAGCAGATGTATATTTTCTAAAGTTTTTGATATCGGTAAAATTTTCCGGCCTAAGTTCATAGTGCAGACCTTTTGCATCACTAAAGCAGAGAACGCATTTTCCGAAAATCGAAACAGCTGTGATATCTTTTACCAGAATCGTCGTTTCATTGAACTCAATTCTATCCTTGAAAAATTTAAAACAGCCGCTTCCGATTTTTGTTTCGAGATGGTCGTTGCCAATTACAGAAAGTTTCACGTTGTCGTCAAAAAACAGAGGTTGCGTTTCATCCGAAAAGTTTGCTATATAGTCTTTGTAAAATTCAGTCTGCCATTCATCCCACTGGGTGATGGTCTTGAATTTGAAATCATCGCCAAAATATCCGTATTCATCGTATTCTGTTGATACCCCGCAGTTTTTGCAGAAAACAGTATTTTTGTGTGTTCCTATTACATCGATTTTTTTGCATTCTGGGCAGACACAGACAGCGCACTCCATCCCTTCGGCTCTATTTTTCCCTTTGTACTTGATTGGGTTTTCAGCCTGTCGTGCATAGGCATCTTCGTAAAGATCTTGCCTGATGATGTCCGTTACTTCAGCAACGCTCATTTCTTTAAGTTCTTCTGCAGTGTAGTAATGGACGATTCTTCCGTGAACCTTGCCTTTTCGCACACCGTTTTTTGCCCATCGAGGCGTTGAAAGATATTCTCCTTCAAAACGATATGTAATAAGCCCCCCCCCAGATACTTTTACAAGTTTTCCTGTAGCTTCTTGAATAGGATATGTTTTTCCGTTAAAACTTCGGTTTGCTTCAGGGAAAAGGCAGATGTTTTGACCTTTTCGAATTTTTCGCAAAGCTTTCGCTACGGCAAGAAAGTCGGTCGAGCCTTTGATTTTTGCAATCGGCTCAAAAGCCCATTTTAAAAGTTTGGATTTAAATCCAGAACGATAAACTTGCTCACTTGCAATAAAATACATGTGTCGAGGAAAACTGAGTCCCAATCCTACGGCATCAAAATTTGAGTTATGATTTGAAAGCACAATATAGGGCGGTTTGAAAGTTTTAGGTGCTACATCGTAGGTATATCCAAGTTTTGCCTTGAGATACACAGGGGCCAAAAATCTGGAAAGTCGCCATATGTTTATATGTCTTTTATAGTTCTTCCATTCTTTTTTTTCTTCATCATTTAGAATATCACTCATAATACTTAAAATTTTAACATATTTTTTCGGGGCTTGCAAAAAAATATTTGCTAAAACAAGTAAAATCACAATATAATTCACCTAACATATTCTTTTATTTAGAGGTTTGTTGTATGAAAAAGTTTGTTTCGATTCTGATGGTCTTTTCAATTGCATTTTCGGCGTTTGCAATTCAGATAAAAAATTCAAATCGTAGTGCAATTAATTATTCATTGAAAAATGGAAATTTGCCAGTTGAAGTTAAAAATGGCTCAGACTGTTATCTTGATGATTTTGCTTTCCCATATAAAAATCGAAAGGATGAAGCCGTTTCCGTTTTTGTGCAACAGGAAAAAGCCTTTGTTTATCAAAATGGTGATGAAAATAACATACAGGTTGCTATCAAGGCCAATTCTTCGAACTTTTTCCCAACTTGCGATGTTAACTATGTAATCTTTGTTTCAAATCCAGGTTTTATCGGCACTGAAAAAGGCCGTGCAGTTTTTACTCAGGCAGTCGGTGAGATTCTTTCTTCAAAAACCGAATCATCGGTTGTTTATTTTTACATTGCAGAAACCGAAAAACTTGCTGCCGTAACATCGGTTGAAAACCTTGAAGAAGTTTTGGACGAACTTGCTCTTTCTGAAAAGTCAACGGATCTTGCTGCTAGTCTCGAAACGATTGCTAAAATTTCTTCTGATGACGCAAAATTACCTTGGAAAGTTCTCTGTGTTTCAGAACAAGATATGTTCAAAAATGAAATCGTCGAAGATTGTTTTTTTCAGCTTCCTTTCACTCATGGCAACATCGATTTTGCATACTTGGGATACGGAGTTCCTTCCGATTGGAAGAAAATCGGCGATAAGGCTGAAAAACTCGAAGTTTCAATCTACTATGAAAATACTTACCAGGCACTGACTTCACGAATCGTGTCGGATTTTGAAAAAGTTAGTCATGTTCAAGTGGAAAATCTTGAAGTAAGAATCGTCTATCCATTTGACGTTCATCACATGCCTAAAGTTTTCAGGCTTGGAAAACTTGGTGTAAATGAATCCCATGTTCTTTTGGAGCAGGTTTCAATTCCTGCATTGATTTCGCTGAAAACTCCTGAAAACTTTTCTGCCGAAGAAGGATTCTGCTATGCAAACTGTTCTGTAAAATATGAATTGAATGGTAATATTTTTTATAAGACCTATCCTCTTTCCGTCAAATATTCAGAAAATCCTGAAGAAATCGAAAATAGCAAGAACGAAATTATTTCAAGAAATGCAGCGATTAAAAACTCGGCAAATATTTTCTTTTTTGTTGAAAAACTGATGGGCTTTGACATGGGAAATCAGGCGCTTGCCGAAATAAACAAGCAGATTGCTACACTCGAAAAAATTTATGAAACATGCCCAGACAGACAGCTCGAAGTTGAAATTGAAAACTTAAAGATGCTGAAAGAATTGGTATTGAAAAAATAAATTGAAAATAGAAAACGAAAAGCGGGTGCTCGTTCGAAACGAAGCGACCCGCTTTTTTTTGCGATAACTTTATAAAAAACTATTTTGAAAATTTCTGTTTGAAGATTTCCAAAACTTTTTCAGGAGCTGGTTTTGCATCGATATCGACGAGAAGATTCTTGTTTCTGTAAAAATCGATGAGAGGTGCTGTAGAATTTCTGTAAACCACGAGTCGATTCTGAATTGATTCAGGTTTATCATCATCACGTGTGTAAAGTTCTCCGCCACATTTGTCGCATTTTCCTGCAACTTTTGGAGGCATTGTCTTTACATGGTACATCTGTCCGCAGTCTTTGCAGCAAACTCGTCCTCCAAGTCTGTCGACAACAGCTTCATCTTCGATATCGAAGTTTACGGCTGCATCAATTTTTGCAAATTTTTCAAGGGCTTCTGCCTGTGGAATTGTTCGAGGAAATCCGTCTAGAATATAGCCGTTTTTAGTATCATCCTTTGAAAGTCTGTCTTTTACAAGGTCGATAGTTATTTCGTCACTGACCAATCCTCCTGCATCGATTATGGCCTTAGCTTTTTTTCCCAATTCGGTCTGATTTTTGATATTTTCTCTAAAAATATCTCCTGTAGAAATGTGTGGGATGTTGTAAAATTTGGCAGCTTCTTTTGCCAAAGTGCCTTTTCCGGCTCCAGGGGGTCCTAAGAAAATAAAATTCATTTTTGTACCTCATATTTTGTATTATTGCGACTTTTTGCAATTAAAAGTATTTTAACATATTTTTCTGGATTTTAAAAGTTTTTTGTTTAATCCCGGTGCATAAAAATTTCTAGTTGCGGATAAATGCGTATCTACTGTGCCAATCCCATTCGTTTCTGGATTGCTGCTCTAAAAGCATTTAAAGGGGCACCTGCCCCTCGCTTCAAAGCAAGTCGCTCCGCTTTGTTGCTTTTTCACTACCCCCTCTCCTAGGGGAGTACCCCTAAAACCCCCGCGATGTTTGTTTCTTTTATCCTACGCCTCATGTTAAGATTTGATTACTTTTTGTAATTCACTTTGATAATGCACCCTTGAAAAACTGCATTACAGTGTTGCTACAATAAAAGTAGACACTGAGGGGCTAAAAAAAAACTCCCTTGAAAAAGTGCAGAAAAATCTTGTAATCTCCCTTGAAAAAGTGTATCATAAACATATAAACTCGCTTGAAAAAGTGCGTTAAATGCTAAAAACTTCCTTGAAAAAGTACAGGTTACTTATATGTTTAAACGAAAGATACTTGCTGAATTTGATGCATGGAAAAATTCAGACGGCAGAAAAAAAGCTCTTGTTGTAAAAGGTCTCCGCCAGATTGGAAAAACTTACAGCGTAAAAGAATTTGCAAAAGCGAATTATGAAAATGTCGTGTATGTAAATTTCAAAGAGAACGAAAGCGCTAAAAAGATTTTTGATGCCGACTTGAATGTAAACAGAATTATCATAGATTTGTCAGCCCTGATTCCCGACTCTCATTTTATTGACGGAAAAACTGTAATCATATTTGATGAAATCCAGGAATGCAGTAATGCTCGTTCAAGTATAAAACCATTTTGTGAGGACGGTCGCTTCGATATCATTGCTACAGGTTCTCTTTTGGGGATTAAAGGCTACAATAAAAAGAAAGGTAAAGGTGTTCCTACAGGTTTTGAGCGCATTGTGTATATGAAGCCGATGGATTTTGAAGAGTTTCTGTGGGCAAAAGGAATCAGTGATGATGTTGTTCAATATCTTCGTGAATGTTATGAGAAAAAAACACCTGTAAGCGAAGCAACACATCAGGCTATGCTCAGGTATTTTAAAGAATACATCTGTGTCGGCGGTCTTCCATATATTGTTGACCGCTTTATTTCTACGAATGATATGAATGTTGTGTGGCAGGAACAGCACGACATTATCGAAGAATATAGAGATGATTTTGGAAAGCACCTTGATGAAAATGAAAACGAGGAAATTGACCTTGCCCTTCTTGCAAGAATAAACAGGGTTTTTGAATCAATTCCGGCTCAACTTGCAAAAGAAAATAAGAAGTTTGTTTTTTCCGCCCTTGAAAAGAAAGGCCGCTCGGAAAACTACCTTCCAGCAATCCAATGGCTTTGCGATTTTGGAATCATCAATCTTTGTCATAATCTTAATAATATTACTGACCCGCTTGAAGGAAATAAGATAGATAATATTTTTAAGATTTATATGCAGGATTCCGGGTTGTTTGTTTCTATGCTTGATCGAGATTGTGCTGCAAAAATTCTTTCTGGCGAACTTGGAATTTATAAAGGTGCAATTTTTGAAAATATCATAGCGGACTGTTTTTCTAAGCAGGACAGAAAACTCTATTATTTTCATAAAGATTCAGGTCTTGAAATTGATTTCGTTTCAAAAATCAATAATGAAATTTCGCTGATTGAGGTAAAGGCCACGACTGGAAACACAAAATCGGCAAAAACAGTTCTGAAAAATCCTCAGTATGATGTAAATGTTTGTTATAAACTTTCAGAAAATAACATTGGAATCGCAAATAACATAATAACGATACCGTATTATATGGCCTTTCTACTGTGATTTTTTTTACAGTTTTACAAACGCATATACACTGTTCCAGTTCCACTCGCGGTTTTTGCTTTCAGTTTTTAGGAGGGTAGTGAATGCGTTAATTTTTTCTGAACCCAGTTTTTCTGTAAGATATGCGCCGTAGCGGGAATTTGTCGAAAACCACCTATCGATATCGTTATCGTTAAATTTTCTTTTCTCGCTGATAACTTTTGTGGTTGCGCGAGGTGCACTTTTTTGTGTGTCACTTGCGTGAAATTTATCTTTTTGTTCCCCGCGGACCAATTCCAAAAAGTCTTTTTCTGTCCAATTAAAATCTTCCTGCTGAGCAAAAAATTCGTTTTCACCCTGTTCAATTTCGTCCAAAAGGACGAGAGTTTCATTTGTGTTTTCATGTCGAGCTTGTCGCAAAAGGCTTGAAAGTCTCTGGTTTTCGCCTGGGATTTTTTGTGCAAAAACGAAAGTCGCCTTAGGGAAACGGTTTTTAAGTTCTTCAATTACCTTTGAAAAGTTTTCAAATTCGCATTTTCCACCGACTGCATCCTTAAAAAAGATGAAATCAAAGTCTATATCAACAAGTTCTTCGAGCTTCATTACCAAAAGTGGACGTTCTATCATATCTAGAGTTTTGCCGTATTGTTCAAGGACTTGTTTGCCACGTTCTGTCTTGCAAATCCCTGCAACGAAACCTTCTGGTGTTTTGCGCCAAAGTTCCCACAAGAAAAGGCCGTCGTCGGCACCGATTACAAGACAGCGGAAATGTCGTTTTATATCGGCCATTTCAATAGCACTGTTTCGGATTTCAAGCAAAGCTTCGGCTTTACCTGAATCAAGACGTCGCTGCCATTCGTTTCGTTTTTCACCTCCGGGGCTGAAAGTCAGGTTTTCGCCTGTTTTGATGTCCCCATGATGAATTCTTGAAGCATGCCACATCTTGTCGATTGGGTTGACGATTTCGTTTGCTCCCGTTGCGTTCGATGAAGTTGCACACGATTTTGCAGTTGCACTTCGCTGGGCAGCATCTGGATTCCAATTGTTGTCATCGTTTTCATCATCTTCCAGCATTGCTGCTATTTGAAGCTCTCGGCGGCTTAATACATCGCTTCGAATTGTCGCTTCGTAGCCCTGGTCGGTTGGCGTGTAAAAAACGCGGCCGATTAGGGCATCAGGAAGATACTGCTGGGCAACCCAATGGTCGCGGTATGCATGCGGATAAAGATAGCCGGCCCCATGTCCAAAGCCTTCTGTATCGCGGCTTGCATCTTTCAGGTGATTCGGTACTTCTGCATCTTCTGTTTCGACAGAACGAAGAGCATCGAAAAAGGCCATCGAGGAGTTTGATTTAGGCGCGGTCGCGAGGTACAAGGCGGCATGTGCTAGAAAGTAGCGGCCTTCTGGCATTCCAACTCGGTCGAAGGCTTGAGCACAACTTTCAACTACGCTGATTGCGTTCGGATCGGCAAGGCCTGTGTCTTCACACGAAGAAATTAGCATCCGTCTGAAGATAAAATGCGGATCTTCGCCAGCTCGAATCATTCGTGCCATCCAATACATGGCGGCGTCCGGGTCGCGACCGCGCAGGCTTTTTATAAAGGCACTGATTATGTCGGAGTGGTAGTCTCCGTCCTTGTCGTAGAGAACGACTTTTTTTTGAATCGACTCTTCGGCCGCTTCCATGCTGATAAAAATTTCGCTTCCGAGTGGCGGTTCTGGTGGATTTGCATCAGGTTTCCAGACTTCGGGTGTGGTTTCAACAGCAAGTTCAAGTGCGTTTAAAAGGCTTCGCGCGTCTCCGTTTGCGGTTTCAATCAAGTGCTCAAGTGCGCCATCTTCAAAAACGACCTTCCATTTGCCGTAGCCCCTTTCTTTGTCGCCAAGAGCGTTCAGGGCTGCTTTTTTTAGGTCGTCCTGAGTCAGTGCCTTTAGCTGAAAGACTCGGCTGCGTGAAACAAGCGCGCGGTTTACTTCAAAAAATGGATTTTCGGTTGTCGCTCCGATTAGGATTATCGTGCCGTTTTCTACCCATGGAAGCAGGGCATCTTGTTGGCTTTTATTCCAACGGTGGACTTCATCTACGAAAAGAATCGTGCGCCTTCCGTACATTTTTCGCCTTTCTTCGGCCTGTTTTATTGCATTTCGGATGTCAGCAACGCCTGTGAGCACAGCATTGAGAGTGATGAAGTCAGATTTTGTGTGATTCGCAATTACGCGAGCAAGAGTCGTTTTTCCTGTTCCAGGCGGGCCGTAAAAAATTACCGAAGTCAGCTGGTCAGCCGCAATCGCACGGCGCAAAAGACGACCTTTTCCTACGATATGATCTTGTCCGATGTATTCATCGAGATTTCGTGGTCTCATGCGAGCGGCAAGAGGACTTTCTTCGTGTTTTTGTGACGCCTGATCAAATAAATCCATTTTAGGGCTCTTGCCTTGCTCTTTATTACGATATTACTCGCAGTTCCAGGTTGCGTTTTCGCCATTTGAACGGGTAGGATAGTAACCCCAAAGTTTATTTGTGTTACTGCCTGCCGTTGATGTGTAATAGACTACAGCTGCAGCGTAAACGTTTCCGCTCTGAAATGGATATGGATAAATTCCTATGATTTGCATATCTCCAAGACATGAGTCGAGATTGTTTCCTACGACATGGCTTGAAGAATAAGATGCAATCGGAATATATGTGTTCGAGTTGAGAAGAATTCCGTCAATTCCAGTTTTTGTTCCGACGTAAAGCCATCCGTTAGAGCCATCTGAATAGTAGGCAAGTGAATAAGGAGTTGTACTATCGATGGAAACTCCTGTCCAGTTCGCACCTGCATCAGTTGTGTAATAGATGCAATCTTCAACCATATGATATGCGATTGCATCCCTGTTTGAAGTTAAAAGCATGTCGTTTGAGACTATCGTTTTTGTACTATCTGCAAGATAAACAGCTTTTACTGGAATATATGTAGTTGCACTTGTCAAATCTGGAGCCTTGATTACGTCGGTAACTTCCGTCGTTCCAAGAGTCGTTCCTGTTAATTCAAGAAGAGTTCCTGTATCAGTGCTTGCAAATGCTCGCCTTGCACCTGTTCCGTATGGAGCTTCATTATCAAAGACGGTCAGAATATCGGTTCTATTATGGGCAATTTCTGTCCAGGCCAAGGCTTCTGCGACTGGCGAACAGTAGATTTTGTCGTTACTTGTAAAGGCGTAAAGATATCCATCGATTGTTGCAAGTCTGATTACAACATTTGCAGTTGCATTTTCTCCAGTGACTCCACTTGTGCCTTGTGGAAGTGTCGAGCTTGTCCATCCGCGCTCTGCATTTGCTGTTTTTTGATAGATATTGCCGTTGCAGGCAAAAAGATATGTTCCTGCTTCAACGATGGAGTAGACATTCCCGGTTACGACAGGAGCATCAAGTTTAACTTCCTTTGTTATGTTGTAAAAAAGAGGTCTGTAGCCATCCTTTTCTCCGCTACAAGAAATGAATAGAGAGCAGATTGCAAAAAATACTCCGATTATGGATATGTTTATAAAATTTCGTTTCATCATTTTACTTTCTCCAAAAACTACAGATGATATCGGGCAGAAATGCCAGGGTTGATTAAGTAGCCCGTGTAATTGTATTCAGGATTTGTGTACCACTGAGGTATGATTGAGAAGGCACATGATGCACCGACAGACCATTCCGGATTGATTCTGTAGTACAATCCGATTTCAGGCTTGATGTATAATCCGAAGTAGAAGTTACTTGAATGATGCTCGAAAGCTCCTCCGACTCCGAGAAAAAGCGGAATTTCAAAATGCCATACTTCCAATTGGAAGAAGGCATATCCAAGGACTGGGATTGTATAAAAAATCTTTTGACCTAGAGTTGGGTTGTAGCTGAAAGAAATAGATCCTCCAAGTCCGAACCATTTTGTGAAAAGGTAATAAATTCCGATATCTAAGTCCATTCCGAATTTGAGCTGTTCTGGAAGAATTGGAACTGACCCATTTATATTGAGTTTGAGAAACATATCCCCACTTTGGTTCATCTGGAATACGTAATTATCATCAGTTTTGACTTCAGGAGCTTTGTTTTCCTGTGCAAAAGACATCGAGCAGAGAATAAAAAGCGATGCCAACCATAATAAAGTTTTTTTCATAATTTCTCCATAACGTTGGAACGATAGATAAAAAAATCTTTTTTCATTATACTTAGTTTGAGAGTTTTAATCTATCATTTTAAACATGATAAAACTATCTAAGTTACAGACTGAGAAGGAAGAATTATGAGTGCACAGATTATAGACGGAAAGGCTATTGCTGCCGAAGTTCGTGGGGAAGTTGCTGCAAAAGTTGCGGAATTGAAATCTAAGGGAATTACACCTTGTCTTGCAGTTATTTTGATCGGAGAAAATCCTGCCAGCGTTTCTTATGTTACGGGAAAAAGAAAGGCACTTGCCGAAGTCGGAATGGAAGATCGCTCGCTTACTTTGCCAGAATCAACGAGCGAAGAAGAACTGTTGAAAATCATTGCAGAACTCAATGCTGATAAAAGCGTTCACGGAATTTTGGTTCAGCTGCCGCTTCCACGTCATATAAATGAAGATAAAGTTATTATGGCTATTGCTCCTGAAAAAGATGTTGACGGTTTTCACCCGGTGAATGTCGGAAACATGATGATTGGTCGCCCGGGCTTTTTGCCTTGCACGCCGCACGGAATCATCGTCCTGCTTGAAAAGATGGGAATTGAAACCAGCGGAAAGCATGCCGTCGTAATTGGCCGAAGTAACATTGTCGGAAAGCCAGTTTCGATTTTGCTTGCCCGAAAAGAAACTAACTGTACGGTAACGATTTGTCATACCGGCACAAAAAATATGGCAGAAATTACTCGTCAGGCGGATATCCTCGTTGTAGCTTCTGGTCATCCGCACACTCTTAAGGGTGATATGGTAAAACAGGGTGCTGTCGTAATCGATGTCGGCGTAAACCGAATCCCGGATGCAAGCAAGAAAAGCGGTTTCCGTCTTATCGGAGATGCGGACTTTGACGATCTTCAGGATGTTGCCTCATTTATCACGCCAGTTCCAGGCGGTGTCGGTCCAATGACTATAGCGATGCTGATTGCAAATACTTTGCAATCAGCGAGCGGCGAGTTTTAGAACGAAGTGAAAAAACTCGGTTGTTTGGCGCTTGCGTTAGCAAACGACAAACGCACCATGTTGATGTTTAACACTTTGGAAGCGGCAGAAAGATGTCTGGAGGGCTGAGCGAATTGTTAATTCGCGGTGTTTGCGAAGCAAACGAACGATGTTAATGCATAATGTTTTAGAATCTGCTGGGCAGACTCTAAAACATTGACGAGTTTTTGCAAGCAAAAACTCGCATGCACTTGAATCTACGGAGAGGGGCAAATTTATGGATAATTCAGTTTTAGAAATCGAAAATGGTATAGTAAAAAAATGTATTGATAAGAATGTTGTGAACGTTGTAATTCCTGATGGTGTTACCGAAATAGAATCATCAGCGTTCTATGATTGTACTAAGCTTGAGACAATTGTTATTCCTCAGAGTGTTAACAAAATAGGTGCATGTTGTTTTGTTAATTGTGAAAAACTAAAAAGCGTTGAACTTCCTCAGGGAATTACAGAAATCCATGATTATACATTCTCTGGTTGTAAGTCCCTTACTTCTTTAATTATTCCAGACAGCGTTACGAAAATTTGTACAGGTATTGTTGGAGATTGTATTTCACTTGAATCATTGAAGATTGGCAGTGGAGTAAAAGAAATAGAAAAAAAATGGCAATTTGATAATTGCCCGTCTCTAAAAAAGATTGTACTTGCAGACGATTTAGAAAAAATAGATTCCGGGTTGTTTGATGCGCTTTCTCAAGATTACGAAATTATCTGTACAGAAGGGAGCAAGATTTTCAAGGCCATTAACAGAAGTGCAAAACTGAAGGTTCATATAAAAGCCCTTGCTGCTCAAGTTCAGATAGATACTCTTCAAAAGGAAAAACAACAGGAATCTGTCGAGGATTTCTTTTCGAAACTTTTGGCAGATAAAAAAGATTGTTTATTCAAGATTCTTGCTCAAACAAAAACAGCAACGGTTGTGTTTGTGGGAATAGCTTGTAATAATGTTGTATTAAAACTTGGAACTGAAATTTCTAAGTGGGCAGATAAAGTAAAAAAAATACCATCAATTCTATCAGATACTGCAAAGAGTGTAAAAGACATTTATGATGAAATTTTGGCAGCAAAACTCTCGTTGGGTGAAATTCCTGCAAAACTAGTTAGTGATGTAAGCTTGAAGCATGATGATAATGGAGAATTAAGGCTGTATTCCAAAGGTCGTTTGCCTGCTGGACTTAATTTTTCGGATGTAAAATGTCTGAAGCTTTTTGGTATTACAGAAATTGATTACAGTGCATTTGCTAAGTGCGAATCAATAAAAGAAGTTTCACTTCCAGAAGGGCTTACGGTAATTAATTCATCTGCATTCGATAGATGTGTTTCACTTGAATCAGTAAAAATTCCAAAAACTGTTACTGAAATTGGGTATAGGGCATTTTCGGGTTGCAGTGCACTTGCTTTAGTGGCAATTTCTGATGGAATTTCTAAAATTGAATCCTGCACTTTTGGTTTTTGCTCATCTCTTTCGGAAATTGTTCTTTCTGACACGATTACTGAAATAGATTTTTCTGCATTTCAAAAATGTACTTCGCTTGAAAAAGTTTATATTCCAAAAAATGTTACAAAAATCGGAATAGAGGCATTTGGGGGCTGTACATCTCTTTCAAATATAGAATTTGGTGGAACTGTAGAACAATGGAAAGCGGTCGTCGCAAGAGACCGATGGAATAAAAACACTCCTGCAAAATGTGTAAAATGTACTGATGGTGAAGTAGCTTTAACATGAAACTGCGGAAAAGGATTGCGCGAATTGTTAATTCGCCTACTTGCCGTCGCCGTTTTTGAATGTTCCGCAATAAAAAATTTAATATGCTGCCACATCGTTAAAAAACATAAATGCCTCATAAAGCGGAATCGTAAGTAATTTTTGTGTCTCATCGTAGCCGTAATTATTCGAAGAGATTTTTACGGCAAGTTGCTTTTTGTTCAGATTGCGGTATTTTTCAAGTGACGATAAGGATTTTCTTCCTTTTTTGACATCAATTGCGACTGCTTGCGATTGATATTCGACAAAAAATTCTAATTCAGAGGAATTTTTTCCTTTCCAATAAAAAAGTTTCAGGCCTTTTGCGACTATTTCCGTTGCCACATAGTTTTCAAAGAAAATTCCTGACAAACTGTTTTGTGCATCTTTCGATATGAATGTCGTAGGATTCTCTGCTGTTTGATAAGCGAACATTCCCACATCACATAAATACAACCTGAAATTTGATTCCTCGTTGTTTGTTAACGGAAGAGAAACAGTTTCCTTCAGTTGAAATGACTGGTAGACAATATGAGCCATCGTGAGCCAATCTATCGGCGTTTTCATATCCCTGTTTTTTGATTTTTCTTCGATAAGCGAACTTTTGAAATTTTTGTTCTCTTTGTTCAGCTCGGCATAAATATTTGAAAAAATCTTTTTAGTCCTTACGACCGATTCGGGGCTTGCCTGGTACAAGTCCATATCCGAAAGATAGTTGTCATAAAGGGATGTCAAAACTGAGCGGGCTTCAAATAAACTTTGAGTTTCAATGAATGTTTGCACAGCTTCGGGCATTCCGCCAATTAGTAAATATTTGTTAAGGGTTTCCATTGCCATTTCATGATATGCGCATGGCTTTTTTTCTTCATATGACTGAACGATTTTGTCATAAAGGGGTTTATTGTAATTGAACAGGAATTCATCAAAAGTCATTGGATAGAGCGTTATTTGGTCGATTTTGCCAACTGGAAACAAAAATTCTTTGCTTTGATTTTCGTTATTTCCACTGACACCTCTTTTGTGAACCATTCGTTTTATTTTTATTCTTACCATGGAACCTGTTGCAATTACAGGTTGTTCACGCATGTTCTGACAAAAGTATTTTAGGGCGGTGATGACGGCAGGACATTCTTGAATTTCATCAAAAATGACAAGGGTGTCTTTTTGGATTTTTTTCTTTTTTTCAAGCGAAATGAATTCAAGAATTTCAGCAGGATTTACTGTTTCTAGACAGAAATCTCGAACCTTGTTTTCAAGACGGAAATCGATATAAACATAATTTCCACCAAAATATTTTTCGGCAAAAATATCTTTTACAAGATATGATTTTCCTGTTTGCCTTGCCCCCCAAACGATAAGAGGCTTCCTGCGCGGGTTGTCGAGCCAGTTTTTTAGTTTTTCTTCTGCGAAACGTTTCATGAATTAATTGCACCTTTTATAGGGAAATTTTATATATTAATTGCACATTTTGCAAGGTTTTTATCTTAATTAATTGCACATTTTTGCAAAAGTGGGCAGATTTTTGCAGGTGATTGTCCTTTGAATTGTACCGATAGAAAAAGAATGAATAATCGTGTATAATGCACCAAATGCGTGACATTCAAAACGAAAGCGATACACGAAAAGTTCCTCTTCAGAAAGTCGGCGTGAAAAACGTGAAGTACCCGGTTACCGTGCTGGACAAGCTTCACAAGGTTCAGCACACCACCGCTACTGTCGATTTGTTTGTGAATTTGCCGCACAATTTCAAGGGCACACACATGAGCCGCTTTATCGAAGTGTTTCACAAGTACCACGAAAACCTCACGATGGCGCACTTTTTGGAAATGCTTGAAGAAATGCGCAAAAAACTCAATGCCGAGCGCGCCTTCGGTTCCATAAAATTTCCGTATTATATAGAAAAGACTGCTCCAATTTCTGGGGCGGCATCCTTGATGGAATACAACTGTGCCTACGAAGCCGAAGTTGCCGAGCCTTTGAACGGTGGCGAGTATGACGGCACTCACGATGGCGAGCGAAAATTTTACATCACGGTGGAAGTTCCGATTGCAACTCTCTGCCCGTGTTCAAAAGCCATAAGTGAGTACGGCGCGCACAACCAGCGAGGCTCTGTCAAGGTTCGTGTTCTGTATAAGGACTTTTTCTGGATTGAAGATATCATCAATCTAATAGAAGAAAGTTGTTCGACACCGCTTTACACGCTTCTGAAGCGTCAGGACGAAAAATTCGTTACCGAACACGCCTACGACAATCCATTTTTTGTGGAAGATGTCGTTCGCGAAGTGTACCTTGGCCTTGAAAAAATGAATTTCGATTACTTTACCGTCGAAGCCGAAACCGAAGAAAGCATCCACAACCACAACGCCTATGCGTACGCGGAAAAGGGATGATGCTTAGATAGTCCAGAAATCTATTTTATCCAACTGCTTTTACATGGGCGATCATCGCTTGGACTTGGTCGCTTGCATTGATGAATTCGATTTTTGTCGCTTGATTCTTCTTTGAATATACTCTGAAAATTTCGTCTGCAAAACCTTGACCTATAAATGGAACATCAGAAAAATCCAGTACTACAGTCGTGAATTTTTCAAATCGAGTCAAAAGCCTTCTTGCCTGTGAGCGCGAAGTGAGACTCATTCCTTCCATCTGCATGTAGCGAAGCTGAATGATAGTTTTGAAAGTGGGATTCTCAAAATCAGTGCCCGCAAATTCATCAAAAATTTCTTTGGCAATTTTTTTCGTGTTGAAATTGATGATGAAAATTACTTTTGTACCTTCGTTTATATTTTCCAAGCGTATTTTTTCAGGAATATCTTCCTGGGGTGAGAAAATTAAGCCATCCGATATAATGTAAAATTCATCGCAGAGTTTAGATGAAAAGAAAATTCCTTCTCCAGAATGATGTTCAGGATTTGAGGTGAATTTTCCCTTTGAAAGTTCGATGATAGCTTGTTTTTCGTTCAATAAATGCAAGTCATTTTTTATCTTTTTGAAAATTCCGATTCCGTTGTCTGCAATGCAGATTTTCAGTTTAGTAATTGATTTTGAAATTTTGATATTGATGTTTGTTGCTTCAGAATGTTCAATTGCGTTGTTTGTAATTTCCATGAACGCATAGTCGAGAATTTGTGAAATTTCAAATGGCACGTTTCCAATGAATGGATAAACTTCTGATGCAATCCCTTCTTCTGAAATGCTTTGATTTTTTAATTCTTTATCTGTACTGAGTGAAAACGAAAATTCTTGGTTTTCGTTCAGTAGAGCGTATGAAGGGTATCGACCAACACTCGTTATAATAAGTTTTTGTTCTTGTAAAAGTTCGTCGATGTATTTTAGTACGGTATTTTTTGAAAGTGAAAGATTTTCCATCGAATATTGAACTAAATCATTCGGATGAGAATCTGCGTTTACGAGTATGCGTTGTTTAAGTGCGTCTACAAGTTCTTTGCTGTATTTCATAAATCAATTTTAATGTACCACTTAATACTTGTCAATGTACCAAATAAGAGTTTTTAATGCACTAAATAAAATTTTCAATGTACCAAATAAATCATTTTTTATTTAATGTTGGCTAACAATTTTTATGTTGACTAGAATAATATTTCATGCTACAATTAAAATGAAAATTGCGGTCACTTTGAGAAGTGGCGCTACACAGGAGGCCATTATGTGCAGAACTTCTATTTATGAGGCGCGTAATAATTTTTCGGCGCTTGTTAAAACTGCGGAAGAAGGCGAGGTTGTTGAACTTACCCGTTATGATAAGCCTGTGGCGGTGATTATCAGTTATGCGGAGTATGAAGAC
>JAQYSN010000210.1 GCA_028725265.1 Spirochaetales bacterium
AATCAGCTTTTGGATGAGGGATATATATTTTCTGAGCCAAAGAAAGGTTTTTATGTAGCAGAAATTTTGCCTCCACAATTGCTTGACCATGGAAAAAGTTCATCATCGTCAGTCAATCATGCAATAACTTTCGAAGTTTCATATCCTGATGCGCAAAATTTTTTCAACTTTTCCTCGAATTCTTCCCCTGAAGAAACTTTTCCGTTTTCAATCTGGGCTCGTTTGATGAGGGAATCAATTACAAAGCGAAAAAATGATGCTCTGCAGAACGTAACTTGCTCTGGTCTTGAAGAATTGAGGTGCGCTATTGCATCTCATCTTGCTTCTTTTCGGGGCATGTTTGTCAGACCTGAACAGATTATCGTCGGAGCTGGAACTGAATATCTTTACGGCCTTTTGATTCAGCTTTTGGGGCGAGATAAAATTGTCTGTTTGGAAAACCCTGGGTACAAGAAAATCGCAAATATTTACGAAAGTAACGGCGTAAAATTTGTCTTTTGTAATCTTGATGAAAAGGGAATAAAAGTCGATGAAATTTCGAGAACAGGCGCTGATATAATCCATTCAAGTCCCACTCACCACTTTCCAACAGGAATAACAATGAGTGCCGACCGCCGTTACGAGCTTTTACGATGGGCACATCAAAAAGAAGATCGATACGTAATCGAAGATGACTATGACAGTGAGTTCCGACTTAACGGCCGTCCGATTCCAAGCCTTCAATCTTTGGATGATTCCGGCAGCGTTATCTATATGAATACATTTTCAAAGTCTCTTGCGCATACAATTAGAATAAGTTATATGGTTTTGCCACCGGAACTTGTCAGAAAATTCTATGAAAACCTTTCGTTCTATACATGTACTGTCAGCAATTTTGAGCAGTATACGCTCGCTCGCTTTATCAGTGAAGGATATTTTGAAAAACACATCAATCGAATGCGCCTTTTTTACGGACGAAAAAGACAGACTGTTTTGGATTTGATTTCAAAGGTGTTTCGTCCTGATGAATATCGGGTTATCGAAAAAGATTCTGGATTGCATTTTATTTTATATCTGAATACTGAAAAATCTGACGATGATTTTGTAAAAGATCTTGAAAGTCAAAATATACGAATAACACCCCTTATCAGCTTTTATAGCGAGACCGAAAGCCTTGAAAAAGAAATTTTTGAGCATAAATTCATAATAAATTACTCAAATATTGATATTTCACTGTTGGAAAAAAAATTGCAAATTATTAAAAATATGTTAAAATAAATAACCAGGTATAGGAGATTGTATGAATATACGAAAATTTTTTTTGAGTCTTCAATTTCGTCTGATTGCACTTGTTCTTTTGATTATCATTGCTTCTAATGCATCGATTATTTCGATTTCTATGACACTTTCAAAGAAAGCTGTTAAGGCAACTGTTGATAGACTGGTTGATTCTGTCACTGATTCGGCAGCAGGAAAAATAAAAGGAGAATCTGAAAAGCAGTTTAGAATGCTCGAAGCTGTCGCTAATTTGGATTTTTTGAAAGATCCGTCTGTTTCACACCTTTCAAAATGTCAGCAGCTGACTCGGATTGCAGAAATAAGTGAAGATTATGAAAACATCGGTTTTTATGATTTGGAAGGAAATTCTTATACATCCGCAGGGCAAAAAATTAAACTAGATCGTGTTTATATAAAAAATGCGGCAAAAGGTCAAAAAACCGTTATGGATCCTTCTATAAATCCTGTCACTAATGTTTTGTTCCAGATTTATGCAGTTCCAGTTTTCGGAACGAACGGTAAACCAATTGGATGTGTAACTGCAAACGTCATGGGCGATAACCTTTCAAAGAAATTGGATCAAATTTCTTTTGGGACAACACATTCTTTTGTTCAGATCATCAACAGAAAAACCGGACATATCATAGCTTCTGCAGATATAGAGGATGTTATAAAAGGCGCTGATATGAGGGAATCTGTTTCTCCTGAATTTGCTCCTGTTTTGGATGCCGTTTTGAGTGAGCAAGTTGGCAGTACTATTTTTTATAATCCTCAATGGGAAACTAATATGATTGCGGCTTATCGTCCTGTTCCTGAAACTGATTGGTCTGTAATGGGAATATGTGGTTTTAATGATTTTTATTCAGGAATTATCAAGATGACAAGTATCATGAGTATTCTCGGTGGACTCGTCATGATTATAGCTTTTGTCTTGGTAAGAGTTGCAATGTCAATTTCATTGAAACCTTTGAAGCATGTAAAAACTGCTGTTGAAGAAGTTGCTGCTGGAGATGCTGACCTTACAAAACAAATCCCTAGCAAAGGAAATGATGAAGTTGCAGAAGTCGTTCAGAGTTTTAACAACGTTCTTGAAAAATTCCAGTCCATCATAAAGGAAGTTAAGGAAGCGAAGGTTCATCTTGGAACGACAGGTGTAGATTTGCAGGCAAGTACAGAAAATACGGCCTCGTCAATCACGGAAATTCTTGCAAATATCGAATCTGTTCATGCACAGATTGATACCCAGTCTGCAAGTGTTCACGAGACAGCTGGAGCCGTAAACGAAATTGCTTCGAATATCGATTCTCTTGAAAAAATGATTGAAAAACAGAGTTCTGGAGTTTCGGATGCTTCTGCGGCAGTAGAAGAGATGATTGGAAATATTCAGTCTGTAAATGCATCTATGGCTAAGATGTCTGAATCTTTTGATTCCCTTACGGAAAATGCAAAGACTGGTATTCAGGTACAGATGGGAGTAAACGAAAAGATTACGCAGATTAAGGTTTTGAGCGATACGTTGCAAGAGGCAAACGTCGCAATCGCCGCAATTGCAGAGCAAACTAATTTGTTGGCTATGAACGCAGCAATCGAAGCTGCGCACGCTGGAGATGCCGGAAAAGGATTCAGTGTCGTTGCTGATGAAATTCGTAAGTTGAGTGAAACTTCAACTGAGCAGTCTAAGACTATCGGTGATCAGCTTACAAACATCAAGGATGCAATCAACGACGTTGTAGTTGCTTCGGAAAAATCAACAGAAACGTTCAACTCAGTATCAGAAAAAATCAAGGAAACGGATCAGGTTGTTCATCAGATTGAAGCTGCAATGCAGGAACAGAATGAAGATTCAAGGCAAATCAGCGAGGCTTTGCATATAATGAATGTCAGTACTCTTGAAGTAAAGACTGCAGGTCTGGAAATGGCAGAAGGTAACAAATCAATTCTTGCTGAAGTTCAGAATTTGCAGGATGCAACAAATGTCATACAGGATAGTATGTCTGAAATGACAATCGGTGCAAAGAAAATCAATGAGACCGGAGAAACCTTAAGAACAATTGCAAAGTACATGGAAGAATCAATTCGTGAGATTGGAAATCAGATAGATCTGTTCAAGGTTTAATAAATATACTGATTTATTGCTGTATGCAGGCATCGGTTTTTGGCCGATGCCTTTTTTTTGCAGTTAGCGCTTATTCAAACTCAGCGGCAATTCCAGTCCGTTTTCTTCGAGTAACTCGCGGTTGCGTAGAATTTCGTCGGGGCTGCCGTCGGCGATAATTTTGCCGTCGTGCATCAGAATTACTCGGTTGCAGGTGTCCCACACAAAATCCAGGTCGTGGCTCGTGATGATTTTAAGGTGCTCAAAGCCGTTGAGAAGGTTGATGAGGTTTCGTCTGTTTTTCGGATCCAAGGCTACGCTAGGTTCGTCCATCAAAATGATGTCGGGCATCATCGAAAGAATCGTTGCAATCGAGGCAAGTTTTTTCTCGCCGCCACTAAGCTCGTAAATATTTTTTTTGCGAAGGTGTGCAATCCCCACCTTTTCGAGCGCCTCTGCCACACGTTTTTCAACTTCATCTTCGCTAAGTCCGTAATTTCGGGGCGCAAAAGCTACGTCCTGTTCAATGGTTGTCATAAAAAGCTGATTGTCGCTGTCCTGGAATACATAACCGATTTTTTCACGCACTCGGGACAGCATTTTCTTCTCGACTGGAATTTCCTCCACGCGGATTGAGCCGGAAAAGTTCAAATCCAGACCCACGAGTAATTTCAGCAGGGTCGATTTTCCAACGCCGTTTGCACCGATTATGCCGATGGCTTCATTTTCTCCTGCATGAAAGGAAATGTCGTTCAAAATCGGATTTCCTTTTTTGTATGCGAAACTCAAATTTTCAACATCGATATGTATGTGGCTCATTTTTTTACTCCAATTGATACAAATCACAAAGATGAAAAAGATTTTAAAGATAAACAACATTGATATCTTTTGCATCCTTTGCATCTTTATCGATATGTATGTGGCTCATTTTTTTTACTCCATTTGATACAAATCACAAAGATGAAAAAGATTTTAAAGATAAACAACTTTGGTATCTTTTGCATCCTTTGCATCTTTGTTAAATTTTTAATATTTTTTCTATCAAACTTCCTGCAAGTTCGAAAACCGAAAAAATCCTGAAAACCACGAACAAAGCGCTCGTGCCCAAAAGAAATATGATGTCGGCCGCCCTGATTTTAACGTTTCCTTGAATGCGAAATTCACTCGTGTAGCCCCTAAGGCACATGCTATCGTATAGGTTTTGAGCCCTTTCAAAAGTGTGAATCAAAAGGTTTCCGACCAGGCTTCCCCATGCCTTAAAATGAACGCCTTTCTGTCCTGGGGCGCGAAGTTCGTATGCCAGAGTGATTTTTTTCACTTCCGCGAGTAGTACAAAAATGTAGCGGTACATCAAAAGAATTTGTGTCACGATAATCTGCGGCAAGTGGAGTTTTTTCAGTGAATAGCAGATTTTTTCGATGGTGGTCGTTGCTATCAGAAAATATGTTGCAAAAACGGTAAGAATGCCTTTTATCATCAGTGTCAAAAACGAGAACCAACCGGAACTTATCGAAACTCCATGAATTGTCGCCACTGTTTCGCGGTCGAAAATCGGGTTGAAAATGCCCATTACGGCAACTATCGGAAGGACGAAACGGAGACGATGCAGGGCTATCCTGAAGGAAATGTCACCCAAAGTGAAGATGACAAGCGGGTAGAGCGCCATCGAAAGAACGCCCAAAATGTCGTATTTCGGGAACGAAACCGTAAGACTGATGTACAAAAGCGTGACGAAAAGTTTCACCGTCGGATTCAGGTTGTTAAGCCATATATCCTTTTGAGCCGTGTCGCTTAAATTTTCAATTTCGTAGATAGCCTTGCCAATTTTGCTCATTCGTTAATTATTGAACAAAAATCAGTATTTGTCTAGTAAGCTAGGGTAGATAAACAGGG
>JAQYSN010000211.1 GCA_028725265.1 Spirochaetales bacterium
ATCGGTGATGACATTACGGCTAATGTCCTAAAAATGAAAGGTCTTGTAAAGGAACTTAGAAACAAGGATGAGGAGCCATCTCTTTTTGGGCCTGATTTATTGCCGTTTACTGGTGGAATTCGGGGCGAAGTAATAATGAGCCATGAAGTCCACGATAGGCTTTTTTCCGATAAGGCGAACTGCAGAAATGCTGCAAACGGGCTGATGAAGCGAAAAGACGGAGATGGAAGCGAAAATCTTCAGATTATCTGCTATGACGCACTTTTTAATGATACAGGCAACTTACCGTATCCATTTGATAGTGAAATCGAAAAAATGGAATGGCTCAAGAAAATGGGCTTTGAAACATCACCTCTTGTAATCTGTAAATCTGCCGAGGAGGTTATAGATTACCGTTCCGAAGTCATGGAAATCCGAAAAAATATTCCCTATGATATTGACGGTCTTGTTATAAAGCAGAAGAAAATTGACCTTGAAGATGCCAGACGAAATCGTCCTGAAAAACAGATTGCATTTAAGTTTAGTCTTGAAGAAGCTGTTTCTGTCGTAAAAGAAGTTGAGTGGAGTGAAAGCGGTGCGACATACACTCCGATTGCGATTTTTAATCCTGTGGAACTTGCTGGAACAACTGTAAAGAGGGCAAGTCTTGTGAATCCAAATACGATTCGCTCTTTGAATATAAAAATCGGATCTCACGTTGTTGTCGTAAAACGTGGCGAAATAATTCCAAAAATCGAACGTGTCGTTCCACACGAAAATGATTTGTCTGAAACGTCTTCTATTGTTTTTCCTACGATATGCTCAGTCTGTGGAGCAGCTTTGAAAGACGAAGGTACTCGGCTTTTCTGTCCGAATAAAAACTGTTCGAAACGAATTCATCATCAGCTTGAAAAATGGATCAAGGTGATAGATATCCGTGACTTTGGGGTAACTCTTCTAAAAACTCTTTTTGAAAAGGGCCGATTAAAGTCGATTTCTGACATTTACACTTTGACAGAAGATGATTTGACACAGGTTTTCCTCAATGAAGAGAGTCTTGCAAAAGAAAAGGAATCTCTCGGAGCAAAAAAAGTTCTTTCTTCAATAAAAAACCATACGGAAGTATCTCTTTCAACCTATCTTGCTGGATTTGATATCGAAGGAATGGGAGAAGTTCAGATTGAAAAACTCGTAGAAGCAGGTTTTGACAGTTTGGAAAAGATAATCAATGCAAAAGAGGAAGAAATTGCAAAAGTTAATAGCTTTGCTCAAATAAGTGCACATGCTTTTTGCGAAGGAATCAAAGAGAACCTTGAAGAAATCAAATCGCTAATTGAAAGCGGTACCATAAAAATCAAGTCCAAGGCACGCGGCATTTTTTCAGGAATGAGTTTTTGCTTTACAGGTGAACTTCGCACGATGAAAAGGCAGGATGCTGAAAACCTTGTAAAAAGCCTTGGGGGAAGCGCAAAATCTTCTGTAGTAAAAGATCTTACGTATCTTGTCACGAATGATACAGCTTCAGGTTCGAGTAAAAATAAAAAGGCTCAGGAACTTGGCATCCCGATTATTGATGAAGAAAAGTTTCTGTCTCTTGCAGGAAAGTCTTTGTAAAATACTGAACGAACCAGTCTGGGTTTACAGCTTCCATGTTTAGTCTGATTTCCCAGTGAAGATGAGGGCCTGTTGCAAGGCCTGTACAACCAGATTTCCCGATAAACTGGCCTTCCTTGACTTTTTCGCCTGTTTTTACAGCCATCGAATCTAAGTGATAGTATAAACTATAGAGACCTGGCATATGTTCGATGCAGATTGAATATCCGGTAGAGATCCTGTTTTCAGCAAGCACGACTTTTCCTTTTGAGCAGGCGTGTACGTCTGTTCCTGTTTTTACGCCGTAGTCAATTCCGTAGTGTAAGCCTGTAGAACTTTTACCATCAGTGTATATGAACTTTCTTCTGTCTCCAAAAAAACTTGTCCGTCTGTTGCACACAAGCGGTTCCGAAAAACTTGAAAAGGTAGATTTTTTGTATGAATCGAAATCGGCCGTTCCCAAAACTGTATTCAGTTTTTTGATTTGAGCCATTCGTGTACTCGATGAATCTTGCTTTATTCCTGTGTTTTTTGCATCGAGGGGAATGTCCTCTTGAATAAAATCTTTGTAATTGCATGTAATTGGAAGAATAAATGAGCTCTCTTTTTTGCCATTGATTGTGTACGTGACTTTCAAATCATAGTCTTTAGGCTCAAGGTATGCCGATGTCGGAATCATGCATGCAACTGTACAGATTTTTGAATTCGGAGTTTTCACTGCAAATAGATTTCCCATTCTGATTTGCTTTTGACTCTCCTTGTCAATTAGTTCGCCTTTTCCTTCAATACACTTTGGAATTGAAGGAATATTTGTATTTGAAAGAAAATTGCTAGAAAAATTATATTGCGCCAAAATAAAAATAGGATCGCCACTTTGAAGCTCCTTGTTGTAGACAAGAGAAATTTCATAGCCTTTTGCCTGGCAAATAGCTGTTATTGCAAAAACAGGCAGTGATAAAAACCGTAAAGAGCTAAAAGTGATTAATATAAAAATAAATCTAGCTTTCTTGTACAATTTCATGTTCTCCGCTTCTGGATAAATCTTTAAGGGTCAACTGTAAAGTTTCGCTTCCGTTAAAGACATTTTTTCCCATCTGAAAAATAACATCGATTCTGTCACCGATGTTAAAATCTCTGTTTAACCTTTCTCCTGCACCCCAGAAAAGGGCCGGCCAAATTGAGCCTCCAATTGAGAGCGAAAGCTTTAGGTGCGATGGACTTCCTTTTCCTACGAGCTCTGCATTTTTGACCAGAATATTTTTGGCAAGAAAGTTTAGTTCATTATTTCCGTTGCCGTAAGGTTCCATTTTTGCGATGATGTCAAGAATCTTCTCGTTGATGTATTTTTCTGGAAGCTCTGCAGCAATTTCAATTATGTCACTAGAATCCTCTTCCGTAAACTCAATCCCATTTGAAAGCATTTTAAGTCTGTTCAAAAATTCCGATACCCGGTTCTTTTCAAGACTGAATCCTGCAGCAAAATTATGACCGCCGTGTCTAAGAAGAATTGATTCGCACATGTTCAGCAGATTAGATATGTTGTATCCTCTGTTCGAACGGGCAGAACCGATGGCGCAGTCATCGATTTCTGTAATCACGATTGAAGGAACCTTTGTAAAGGACATAAGTTTACTTGCAACGGGACCCGTAACACCTCTGTTTACGCGAGTATCATAGATGACGCACAGATTATTGTTGTAATCAGATGTGCATTGCAAGGCATTTGTCTTAACCACATCCCAGGCTTCTTCGCTAAGAGTCTTTCGCTTTTGGTTTAGTTCCAGGATTCTTTGTGCAATTTTATCCCGTTCCCTGTTGTCTTCACTTGTGAAAAGCATTAATGCCGTTTCCGGTTCACCGAGCCTTCCTGTGGAATTTAGGGCTGGAACTATTTTCCATCCCAAATCGAGACTTGAAAGATGTTTCCCAATCAGTCCTAAATGAGCCATCAGCTCCTGGAGTCCTGGTCTGATTTTTCCGGAGTTTAAACTTGCAAGTCCTTGCTTGATAAAAATTCGATTTTCATTTATCAGCGGCATTATATCGGCAATAGCTGCTAGAGCTACTAACTGAAGGTTGTAGGTGTTCCTATCTGAATTATCGTTCCAAACTGTTTTTTGTATGTACGTGACGAAGATGTTGAAAAAACTGTCGAGTTCCGTATTTGCATTTTTGTCATATCGTGCAATCTTAGATAAATCTTTCAGTCTAAGAAGTGAGAGCGTTGAAACGGCCGGAATTACTTTCGATATTTCTGGTCGTAAGTCCATCATGTTAAAGTCTATTCCCTTGCCAAAAATTTCATTCAACATTCGTTTTTGAAGATCCATATCCCAGACAAAAATTTGCTGTCCCTGAAGGAATGGAATCAATCGTGTCTTGTAAATATCAACGACTCCAGGAACAATCGTTTCGCTGATTCGGTCCTTTTCTTTCATGTTTTCAATTTTGATGCATTCTACGATATAAGAGTCGTTTGCAGGTCTTACGTTTAAAAGACAGATTTCTTGCTTGTATATTTCGCATTTTGCAAATTCAAG
>JAQYSN010000212.1 GCA_028725265.1 Spirochaetales bacterium
CCAAGGGGATCACCTGCGCTGTACCTTTCATAAATTTTGTCTGGTCTTAATTTTTCTTCACAAATTGAATTGCATTTTCCACATCTAATACATTTTGTTTGGATTTGTCGTGGAAAATATCTGGATGTTGTGACAAAAATAGTGTGTACATATCTTGTAATCGGAGTGTCTATGTCGGAAATCGCAGTTCCATTTACAAGGGAATTGATTATAATCTGTGAAGGCTGCTCTTGAAATCCTCCGCACTCATTGAGAATATTTCGGAGAGTCATTCCTAGCCTAACTTTTAGAATTTGATTTTGAGTAACGGCATCTCCTTGAACCTGAATGAATCTGTCGATTGCTGGATATGAGTGGACGATTCCGTTGTATACGTCAAGGCAGGTTTCAGCGCTTACGCCAAGTACGGATTCATACTCGATTGAATGCTTAGTTTTTAGAAATTGATTTGTCATTTTCAAAATCTGTTTGTAGTTTCCGCATGGATAATTCTTGATCTTTTTTTCGATGAATTCAGGTTTTGTCTTTATGAATAAATCGTTGTATTCCGATTCATCAGGAATTGAAAACTCCCCTTTTTGGCTAAAAAACAGAACGAAAGGTGCATTTATGATTTCTGCAATAATTGCAGCTCCTTCCAAAACTTGGCTTTTGAATTGATTAGCAATGAAACTTTCTATGCTTGTGTCGCTTTCCTTGTCAAATAGGCGTATAACAAGAGGTTTCGCTGACTGAGATTTTGATTCAGTAACAATTTTATAGAGCTGATTTGCCAAGGATTCATTTTTTTCAAAAGTATTGATGATACCCATTTCAGAAATTTGTTTTATTTTTCTTGAAACAGAAACGGCGTTTTTCCAATCGTAATAGTCTTTTTTTCGTCCGCTAAAGGTAAAATTTCCAGACATTTCGATTAAAAGAGAAAGTGAGTTTTTCCCGTTAGGCATTGATATTTCCTGAATATCTTTTATTACTCCAGGAATCGGTGAATGAATGCAGGCTGGATATTTATTGTCAGAATTGTCGCATTCTGAGGCAACTATCTGTCCTTCCTCTATTTGCTCTCCCTTTTTTACAAGTGTTCTCATTGACGAAAAACCATCCTGGCACATCGAAAGAACTGCCATCGAGGGAAGATATGCTATTTTATATGTTTGATATTGCTGTTTTCCAAATTTGGAAAAATCCCGTATCGAAACCATCAATTATTCCTATTCTTTTTTTTCTTTACGAAGAATAATAATATATCAGAGCAAGAAAAAAATAAACCCATCAGCATTACAATGAGTTTTATTAAAAAGTCATTTTTGACACCTGAATAATGTACTTTGTAAATTCCACCTTGATTTACGAGGATTGTTTCTAAGGTTGCATAATCTTGCTTTTTAATATTCGAAATCGTTTTTTTTATGAACGAACTTGAAAACTTTTCTATCGGCACGATTTGTGATTCAATCTTGCCGTCAGCTTCGTAATATTCAAGATTATAAATCGTTGCTTTCTTTTTCACAGGAGAAATATATGTTTTTTTATTGAGTGAACCATACGAAATGCTAAGGCCATTCCAAACTTGATCTACATAATTACTTAAATTCGGAAGTTGGTTTTCATAGGTTCCATTATTTTCTGCTTTTCGGTAGGCTGCATACGAAAATCCTTTTTTTACGGTTCTTGAAGGACAAGGAATTTCATAGGAAAAGCTTTTCTTGTTTTTGGCTAGCGGAATCGTAAAAGTTAATATTCCCGAAACTATTATCAATGCACAAAGCGTGTAAAAAACATAAATGGTTTTTGAATTGACCTTTGGAATCCAATAGGAACCCACAATTCTTCCGTAATTAAAATGTTCGCTTTTTTTAGAAAAAACGGACTGTAGTTGTTCGAACAGAACGTAAATTGATGCGCAAAGAACGAGCGTGTCTAGATAAAGAACGAAACTTTTCCAAAGACCCAAGGCTGCACAGATCAATGAGGAAGATATCATCGTAAGGATATATGGATTTTTTATGGTGACTTCAAATCGATATCTTCTGTTTTCGGTTTTGTTCCATAAGAGAAAAGCCGTAAGGAAAAATACTGATGCGAACAAGCTTTGCAAAGAGGAATTGAAAAAAAAGTAAATTAAAAAAGGAAAACTTGAAAGACAGAATTTTAATCTGGAATTTTTGTAGAAAAACGTGCAGAAAATATAAAAAAACAGAATAAAAGAAAAAAGAAAAATATAGGTTGTCGCATTCAGGTCTTGGATGATTTTGAAAGGAGCATCCTTCAATTTTGAAGAAGGAATACGTTTTGGAATATAGTAAAGGCGATAATTGCCGCTTTTATCATAAAAATATTTATCTTGATTTTTGACGTAAGTTCCGAAAAGTGATGATGGTAGAACTGGCGTCATTTCAGGTGCAAAATTTGATCTTGGGGATGAAATGCTTACGATTTTTTCAATTTTGATTTTCGAAAGATAATTCAGTACTTCATTTTCACTGATAGTTTTTTCAACAGCGATGACATGCCACTTTTTCCATGGAGATGATTTAGTGCCTGCATGAAAGAATAAGAGAATGAAAAGACTAAGAACAAGAAAAACCGATGAAATGACTATAATTTTTTTTGAGTTCATCGCTCAATCAAATCCGAATAAAGAGTGAAAAGACAATCCCGATTGCAAGTCCCAGTATAGCACCACCTAAAACTTCCATAGGTTTATGCCCTTGAATTTCCTTAACGGATGCGATGTCTATATCGTCTTTTCCTGAAAGATATCTGCCTATTTCGTTGATTTTCATTGCCTGAATACCAGTTGCCCTTCTTACACCTAGTGCATCTCGGATTGTTATCAAAGTAAGACAACAAGCAAGCATGAAAATATCAGTATCAAATCCGTCTTTAAATCCGATTGTCGTACATACGGCGACTACAACAGCTGTGTGACTAGATGGCATTCCCCCTGTACTCCAAAAAAGAGACTCAAAAAATTCACTGACAGAATGAATTTTCTTTTGACAGAGACGAATAATTGTTTTTATAAACTGAGCCGAAAGCCATGCAAAAATAATAGAGATGAAAACTGGGCTTTTTATTAAATTTTCTAAACGCTGATAGGCATTTATAGTCTGTTGTGTATCCATATCAAATAAGTTTTAAATTTTATATGACAGTTTGTCAACTATGTTTTTTATTGTTTTTTTTTGATATAATCAAACTGTATGGATTATGTAAATTTTACAGCCCGAGAAAATGATGATGACAGAAGAATCGATAGAATCATTTTAAAAATGGTTCCTCAGATGAACATTTCAGTTGTGTGCGCAAACTTAAGGAGCGGTTTCATCCGTCTGAATGGGAAAAAATGCACAAATTCAGTACGGGTTTCAAATGGCGACATAATTTCGATTGAAAAGCATCTTTTCGAAAGGTTTTCCTCATCGCTTACAGCTAAAAAAGATTTTCGTGAGAATGATTTTAATCTTGAAAAAGCAACTCTTTTTAGAAATGAACATATTCTAGTTCTAAATAAACCATGTGGAATGCTTGTACAGAAAGCATCTAAAAACGAAATATCACTTGATCAAATTGTTGAAAACGATTACAGAAAGCGATTTTTCGAAGGAAACTCACTTTCGTTCCATCCAGGACCAATGCACCGGCTTGATAAAGGCACGAGCGGTATAATCTGTTTTTCACAAAGCCTAAAGTGTGCAAGATGGTTTCAGAACTCAATGCTAGACCATAAGTTCAAGAAGATATACATTGCAATTTGCGAAGGAAAACTTGTTGAAAAACAAAAGTGGGTCGATAAAATAGGAAATGATTTTTCTAAAAATGATGATGGCTTTTATACCGGTAAGATAACAAGCAAGGATGATGATGAATCTAAAATAGCGATAACTTATGCCTATCCTCTTTCTTATGGAAAAGTTGGAAATAAGGATGTAACACTGGTTGAGTTTCAAATAGAAACTGGTCGTCATCATCAGATAAGGCTTCAAAGTAGCGCTCACGGTTATCCACTGTTTGCAGATTCTGCCTATTCAAAAGGAAAATCCGACAAGTTTTTTCTTCACTGCATTAAGCTTGTAATCGGAGATAATGAGTTTTCAATTCCTGCTTCGATTTATTGTCCGGTAGGAAACGAATTCAAAAATGCAATGAAAAATTTCTTGATAAATTACAATGTTGAGGATTATAATATTTTGTCATGAGTTTTCTGTCGAAGGTTTCAAATTTTTTTAAAGGTATACAGGTCTATGCTCTCGTTGGTGAAAGTGGCACTGGAAAAAGTTTTCGTGCCAAACTTGTTGCCCAAAAATATAATCTTCAGGCAATTATCGATGACGGACTTTTGATTCAAGATGATAAGATTCTTGCAGGTCGTTCAGCAAAACGTGAATCAAACTTTTTGGGTGCCGTCCGAGTGGCACTTTTCGACGATAAGGCTCACCGCGATGAAGTGGCGAAAGTCCTTCATAAGATGAATTTCAAAAGAATTCTTGTTTTGGGCACATCAGAAAAGATGGCGAACAAAATCACCTTAAGACTTCAGTTGCCTCCTCCTGTAAAATTTATCCACATTGAAGAAATCGCAAGCCAGGAAGAAATTGAACAGGCAATCCGAAGCCGTCGTATCGAAGGCAAGCATGTAATCCCGGTTCCGGCAATCGAAGTGAAAAAATCGTATCCACAGATATTCCATAAGGCAATTCGCGTTTTTTTCGGAAAGAAGGAAAAACCGCATAAAATTTCAGGTAACAATACCAGAGTATACGAGAAATCCGTAGTTCGCCCTGAATTTTCAAAAAAAGGTCGTGTGGAAATTTCGGAAGCAGCCTTGACACAAATGGTCATGCACTGCGTAAACGAATTCGACAAAGAAATAAGGGTCAAAAAACTCGTAATAAAGACAGATGATCGCGGTTATCGTCTCGTAATTACTATTGATGTGCCTTTCGGAACTCAGCTTTCTGCAACTATTTTTAACATGCAAAAGTACATCATTGAAAATATTGAACGATACACTGGAATACTCATTGAGGAAGTCAGCATCATAATCGATAAGATTTCTTCGGTTGAAAAAAGAGATGATGAAGAAAACTACGAAAAACCTAAGGTTCTTTCTGCAGATCAGATTATAAAAAAAATAAAGGAAGTGTCTCTATCTGATTCTTTCAAAAAAGAAAGAAAGAAGAAAAATCATAAGAATGATTCGACTTCTGATGGTCAGGAACAGAATTAGACTATTTACTCTTTTTGTTTCGGACGTTAATTCCGTTGTCTTTCAAGACTTTTTTAATCGCCTTTTCGAGCTCAGTTCGCTGGGGATTCATCGGAAGAACGAAGTTTCTACACTCTTTCCATGTCTGCTTGTAAATTTCAGAGGTATTCTTGTTTATTTCAAGTTCTGTTTTCCAGTCGGTAAGACAATCTGTATAATCTTTTATCAGATAATAAAGTTTATCGCCCAAATCGCAATCAGGTTTAGAGCTTACCAAAGCATCCATTTTTTTCATGCTTTCAAGAAATGTCTTTTCGTAAGCCTTGTTTTTCAGCATCAGCTGGTAGGCATTAGGTTGCAGGTGCTCAAAGACCTTAAGTTTTAGAGCCTTGCTAAAAATAAGGTTTGCATTTCCGGAATTGATTATTTTAAGAAGTTCTTCCGTTAGTCTTGACGGAGAAACTGTATTCAATAAATGTGCATTTTTTTTGATCTGCTTGCGGAGTTTTTGGCTCATCTTGAAGTTATTTACAGAAGAATACTTTATTGCCCTGATGATTCTTACAGGATCTTCCGTAAAAATTCTATCTAGTGCAATCAAAGGCTTCAAAATGTTTTTTTTGATATCAATGACACCACCGCAGTAGTCGATTATCTGTTCTTTTGAAATGTCATAGTAAAGTGCATTTATAGAAAAATCACGCCGTTTTACGTCCTGTTCTATCGTTCCGAAAAGATTTCCTACCGAACCATTTTCATTTGAACGGAATGTGCTTACTTCAAAAAATTTCGGTCCGAAAAATACGTGGACTAATCGGAATCTTTTTCCTATGATTCTTGAGTTTCGGAAGATTTTTTTTATTTGTGGAGGAGTCGCTTCGGTTACGATGTCAAAATCCTTTGGTTTTTTACCCAAAAGGAGGTCTCGTACTGCTCCTCCGACAAGATATGCCTGATATCCGTAATCATTGAGTTGATAGATGATTCTGAGAGCGTCTACGTCTATATTTTTATTTGTGATAGAATGTTCGTTTTTAGTATAAATAATCGCTGATTTTACGACTCGTCCATTCTCATCTGTTGAATATCTGTAAAGCATTGTATTTTACAATAATACAGATATGTCCAAAATTTCAAGTACTGCATATAATAGGTCCAGGGCAAACGCATTATAGATTCTGCAAAGCGTAAAGCAGACATTTTTCGTTTTTTAAACAGAGTGTCTGTTTGTTGCCTATTGTAAGATTCTTCTTTTTTGTTGCGACAGGCAAATCT